>JAFASF010000169.1 GCA_019244745.1 Solirubrobacterales bacterium
CGGGCTTCGCTCGCCTGAGGCTCGGGCTCGTCGTCGACCTCGGGGGCTTCCGGTTCCCCGCGCGGTCCAGCGCCCGCGGTTCGCAGCGGGCGCTCGCGCAGGAGCAGCGCGATCAGGAAGCCGGCGAACGCAATCGGGGCGGCGACCAGGAAGACGTCGTGAAGCGAATTGGCGACTGCCTGGGCGACCCCGTGCTGGACCGCGGGCGCCAGGGTGTGGATCCGGCCGGGGCTGGCCTGGATTCCGTTCGGCTCGATTCCGGCCGGAAGCCGGCCGGCTCCCGGCAGCCTCTCGGGCAGCCAGTGGCGCAGCCCGCTGACAAAGATCGCGCCATAGGCCGCCGTCCCCACCGAGCCGCCCAGTGCGCGAAACAGGTTGGCCGATGCGGTGGCCGTGCCGATCTCCCGCGGGTCGACGGCGTTCTGGATGGCCACCATCAGGATCTGGGTGACCATCCCGAAGCCCAGCCCGAACACCACCATGAACATCGCCGCGGCGGCGCGAGAGCTGTTGGTGCCGAGGGTCGCGAACAGGAACAGCCCGACGCTCATCAGTACCAGCCCGAGCAGCGGAAAGACCTTGTAGCGACCGGTGGCCGCCATGATCCACCCGCTGGCGACCGTCGAGGCCGCACTGGCCAGCAGCAGCGGCAGCACCAGGAGGCCGGACTGAGTGGCGCTCGCGCCGGTCACCAGTTGGAGGAACAGCGGCAGGAACACGAGCGCCGCGAACAGCGAGAGCGTCGTTATGAACAGAACCGCACTGACCACAACGAACACCCGCTCGCGGAACAGCCGCAGCGGCAGCACCGGCTCGCTCGCCCGCCGCTCCTGCACGATGAACGCGCCCAGCAGCCCTAGCGCCGCGACGGTGAGCCCGATGATCTGCGGCGAACTCCACGCGTAGCGGTCTCCGCCCCACACGGTGAGCAGCAGCAGGGCCACGACCGCGGCGGCGAGCAGCGCCGCGCCGAGGAAGTCGACCCGGCCCTCGCGCCGCGGCGCGGGCACGTGCAGGTATGCGGTGAGCACCGCCAGGGCGAGAGCACCGATCGGAACGTTGACGTACAGCGCCCACCGCCAGGACACTCGATCTACGAACAGGCCCCCCAGCAGCGGGCCGGCTACGCTCGCGAGCACGAACACGATCTGGATGTAGCCGTGGTAGCGGCCCCGCTCTCGCGGCGGCACCAGATCGCCGACGGTGGCCATCGCGAGCGTCATCAGACCCCCGGCACCGATTCCCTGGAGCGCCCGGAACGCGATCAGCTCGGCGATGCTCTGGGCGGCGCCGGACAGCGCGGAGCCGGCGATGAACACGACAATCGCGGCGCGCAGCAGTCCCTTGCGTCCGTACAGATCGGACGCCTTGCCCCAGATGGGGGTGGTCGCGGCCGCGGCGAGCACGTACACCGTGACCACCCACGAGAGATCCCCGAGCCCGCCGAGATCGCCGGCGATCGTCGGGAGCGCGGTGGCCATGATTGTCTGGTCGAGCGCCGCGATGAACATGACGAGCAGCAGCCCGCTGAACGGGAGCACCAGGCCGCGCCCTCCGGCGGCGTCGATCCGGGCCTCGGCGGCGTCGCCTGCATGCGTGCTCATGGCAGTACCTCCAATACGAAGTCACTTCTTAGGGTGCCAATAAATATAGAGAAACTCTAAAATTTGTCAAACACCAATTTTCTCAGCTACCATCTCTCGTATGGCCGTAGAGCTCGGACTGCGCGAGCGCAAGAAGCAACAGACTCGTCAGCTGATCGCCGACGCGGCGTGGCGGTTGTTTCTGGAGCGGGGGTTCGACCAGGTGCCGGTGGCGGACGTGGCGCGCGAAGCCGACGTGTCCGAGGCGACCGTTTACAACTACTTCCCCACCAAGGAGGATCTGGTCTACCACCGGATGCAGGCGTTCGAGGAGGAGCTCCTGAGCGCGCTCGCGGGGCGGCCCGCGGGTGAGTCGATCGTCGAGGCGTTCGGGCGGTTCGCGCTCGAGCCCCGCGGCCTGCTCGCCTCAAGCGGGGAAGGCGCGGGCGAGGGGCTCGCGGCGATCACCCGGATGATCACGCAGAGCCCGGCCCTCCTGGCCCGCGAGCAGCTCATCTTCGAGCGCTACACGCGCTCGCTGGCCGAGCTGATCGCGCGGCAGCGCGGCATGGGGGCGGAGGATCCCGAGCCGTGGGTGGCCGCGAACGCGCTGCTCGGTCTCCACCGCGCGCTGATCGACTACGTGCGCAGGCGGGTCGTGGCCGGCGATGATCGCAGGCTGATCGCCCGGGGGATGCGAGCCCACGGCAAGCGTGCCCTGGCGCTGCTCGCGCACGGGCTCGATCAAGACCGCTAGCTGCTCTCAGGCCACGCCCGCGGCCGCCTGGGCCCCGCTGGCCTCGCGGATCAGGTCGGCGGCGCGCTCGGCGATCATGATCACCGGCGCGTTCGTGTTGCCCCGGGTGACGTGGGGCATGACCGAGGCGTCGACCACGCGCAGCGCCTCGCACCCGTAGACGCGGAGCTCTGCATCGACGACCGAGCCCATGGCGCACGTCGACGTCGGGTGGTACACGCTCTGGCCGACGCGGCGGATGAACTCCATTAGGTCTTTGTTGGAGTCCGTTTCGGGGACGCTGAACGGCGCTCGCTCGACCCCGCGGAGCGGCGCTTGACGCGCGATCTCGAGCGCCGTCCGCATTCCGATGAGCATGCTCTCGCGATCCTCCTCGGTGGTGAGAAAGTTGCACAGCACGCGCGGTTTGGAGTCCGGGAGGGGCGCGCGCAGCATGACCCGGCCGCGGCTGGTCGGCGCGATTGCGACCGGGCCGAAGCAGTAGCCGTGGTCCGCCGGCGCGGTCAGCCCCTCGTCGAAGAACAGCGACGGGGCGAAGTGGAACTCCACGTCGGGCGCGTCGACCCCGGGCCGAGCGCGGAAGAACCCGGCCGCTTCGGGGATGTTCGAGGTCAGGGCGCCGCGCCCCTCGGACTCGAGCAGCGCGATGTTCTCGGGCGTCGTGGCCATGAACAGGGACGGCTCGTCGGTGAGGTAATTGACCTGCGCCATGCAGTGGTCCTGGAGGCCCTCCCCGACGGGGAGCGCCTCGCGGATCTCGATGCCCAACGGCGCGAGCTGGTCCTCGGGTCCGATTCCCGAGAGCATCAGGAGCACCGGCGACTGGTAGGCGCCGGCGGCCACCACCACCTCGCGCTCGGCGCGTAGTTGTTTGACCTCGCCGCCGCGCGCGATCTCCACGCCGACCGCGCGCTCGCCCTCGAACAAGATCCGAAGCGCCATCGCGTGGGTGAGCACCTGGAGGTTGGGGCGTGCGGCCGCCGGTCGGAGGTACGCGTCCGCGGTGCTCCAGCGAAAGCCGCCGCGCTGGGTGAGCTGGAAGCGCCCCACGCCCTCCTGCCGGGCTCCGTTGAAATCGGGGTTGTGCTCGTGGCCGGCCCGCCGCGCGGCCTCGAGCATCGTGTCGACCAGGGGGTGCATCGAGCGGCTGTCGGACACGGTCATGGGACCGCCGACGCCGTGGTAGGCGTCCTCGCCGCGCTCGTTGTCCTCGGAGCGCTTGAAGTACGGCAGGACCTCGTCGTAGCTCCAGCCCGCGTGACCCGCCTGCGCCCAGCCGTCGTAGTCGGCGCGGTTGCCGCGGATGTAGATCATCGCGTTGATCGAGCTACAGCCGCCGAGCATGCGTCCGCGCGGCAGGTACAGCCGGCGGTTGTCCAGCCCCGGCTCCGGCTCGCCCAGCAGGTCCCAGTCGAGGCTCGACTTGAACAGCGCGGGGAACGCCGCCGGAATGTGGATCTCCGGCTGGGTGTCCTCGGCCCCCGCCTCGAGCAGCGCCACCCGCACCTCGGGGTCCTCGCTCAGCCGAGCCGCCAGCACGCAGCCCGCCGAGCCGGCGCCCACGATCACGTAATCGAACCCCTCACTCACCGCGCGCATCGGTTTTCTCCCCGGAGCCCCGTTAGCCCCACACCTCTTCGGCGGTCTCGACGATCCGGCGGAGCTTTGCCACCTCTTGCTCGTAGGTCACGACGTTGCCCTCGACCGTGGACGAGAAGCCACACTGCGGCGATAGACACAGCTGCTCGACCGGCACGTGCTTGGACGCTTCCTCGATGCGGCGCTTGAGCTGATCTTTCTCCTCCAGCTCCCCGCGCTTCGTGGTGACCAGACCCAGTACCACGAGCTTGCCCTTGGGGACGAACCGCAGGGGCTCGAACCCACCTGAGCGGGCGTCGTCGTACTCGAGAAAGAAACCGTCGACGTTCAAGCCGCCGAACAGCGCCTCGGCGACGAAGTCATACCCACCCTCGGCCACCCAGGAAGAGCGGAAGTTGCCGCGGCACATGTGAGTGGTGATGGTCAGGCCTTCTGGCTTGTGCTCGAGGGCCTCGTTGATGTGTCGGATGTACGTCTCGTGCAGGTGCTCCGCGTCCTCGCCCTTGCTCGCCATCTGCTCGCGCTGGACGGGATCGTTGAGGTAGGCGAGGCTGGTGTCGTCGAACTGCAGGTAGGTGCACCCGAGCTGCGCCACGGCTTGCACTTCGTCGGCGTAAGCAGTGGTCAGGTCAGCCCAGAAGGCGTCCACGTCTGGGTACACGTTCGGGTCGATCGCCGCGCGCCCGCCGCGATAGTGCACCATGCTCGGTGAAGGAATGGTCAGCTTGGGAGTCACTCCCTCGCCCACCGCGCTCTGCAGGAACTTGAAGTGCTCGGCGAAGATCGGATGGTCCAGGTGCACCTTGTCGGCGACGTGGATCGCGGCCGGAGTGAACTCGATTTCCCCCTGCTCGTTGTGGAACTTGATCCTGATGTCGCCGGGCGCCTTTTCTATGCCGCCGAGCTGGTAGATGAAGTCCATGTGCCAAGTGGCCCGGCGAAATTCGCCATCGGTGGCCGACTGCAGGCCGACGTCCCTCTGCATCCGGACCACTTCGCGGATAGCCGCGTCTTCGAGCTCGTGGAGCTCCTCTTCGGGCAGTCGCCCCTGGGCAAACTCGTCCCTCGCTCGGAGCAGCTTTCGCGGACGCAGCAGGCTGCCGACGTGGTCGGCGCGAAACGGTGGCCGCGTTCGCCGCCCGGAGGCGCTGGTCTCGTTCACCGTTTGGGCTTCAGCCATCTCTACCTCTCTTCAAGTTTGGAACGTCTCACGTTGATCTCGACGCGGACCCCGTTCGGATCCTCGATGAACAGCTGCAAGAGACCCGCGTCGGGGACTGCGTTCTGCACGGCGGGCACCCCGGAGCGCGCGAGCCGATCCCTGAGGGCTTCGTAATCGCTTGCGGTGAAGGCGATGTGATCAACGCGGCCGGGGCCGCGAGTATCAGTACGTGCTCCAAGCCCGTGATGCTCATGTAGCGCTCACGCCCGTTCGCCGTCTCTCAAGCCGGCCTGGGCCGGGCCCCCCGCGACCGAGGCGCCGTCGGTGCGGGTGCTTCCCCGCAGCAGGTACGCGGAATGCAGCAGGTCGGGCTTCTCGCGAAGCTCGCTCGCAAGTCCGGAGAATTGGATCCTACCGCCCTCCATTACGTAGGCGCGATTCGCGAGCCCGAGCGCGACCGTCGCGAACTGCTCGATCAGGAGCACCCCGATTCCCGCCGCGGCGACCTCCCGAATCGCCGGAATCAAGCGGTTGATGATGACGGGCGCCAGGCCGAGCGACAGCTCGTCGATCAACAGGAACCGAGGGCGGGAGACGAGAGCCTGGGCCAGCACGAGCATCTGCTGCTCGCCTCCCGACAGCAGGCGGCCCGGGCTTGCCAGGCGCTTAGAGAGCTCGGGGAACATCTCGAGCGCGCGCGTGCGTCCGTCTTGCCCCTGCTGGCGGGGCAGGCTGTAGGTCGCCACCCGGAGGTTGTCCTCGACCGTGAGCTCGGACAGAAGCCTTCGGCCTTCCGGCACGATCGCGATGCCGGCAGCACGAATGCGTTCGGGCCGGCGCCCGGCGAAGTCGCGGCCGTCGAGCACCACGGAGCCCGTCTGGAGTGCCAACACGCCGCCCACGGCGAGGACCAGGCTGGACTTGCCCGCGCCATTGGGACCGAGCAACGCAGTGACTTCGCCGCCCGGGACCTCGAGCGATACCTCGCGCACCACCGGGCGTCCGCCCCGGGCGACCGTCAGCTCGCGCAGGGAGAGGACCGATTGCGAGCTCTGAGCGTCACCCGGGGTCACGCCACCTCCTCGGTGCCCAGGTATGCGCGGATCACGCGCTCGTCCCGAAGCACCTCGGCGGTGGGACCGGAGGCGAGCACCTTTCCGAAGTCGAGCATGGCGGTCATCCCGCAACACGCCGAGACCAGGCTCATGTCATGGTCGACGAGGATGGTCAGGGCGCCGCTGTGTTCTGGAATGCGCCGGATCACCTCGCCCATGTGTTCGGTCTCGTCGTCCGGCAACCCGGCGGCCGGCTCGTCCAGCAACACCAGCTTGGGGCGGCCCACGACCGCGCGGGCGACCTCGACCATGCGGCGCTGCCCGGCGCCGAGCGTTCCCACTCGCGCGTTCGGATCGAGCTCGAGACCCACGAACGCGATGGCGTCGAGCACTTCCCGGCGGCGGGAGGCGCCGCTCAGCTTCGAGTGCTCGTGGATCATGGCCACGTTGTCGAACACCGACAGCTGTTCAATCGCCTGTTCGGTCTGGAACGTGCGCCTCACGCCCCAGCGAGCGCGGCGGAAGTGAACCATCCGCACCAGGTCTTCGCCGAACGCCCGCACGGTCCCGGCGGC
>JAFASF010000186.1 GCA_019244745.1 Solirubrobacterales bacterium
GTCTGAACCGCCCTCCGAGATCCGGGTGTTGAGAGCTCCCAGGGCCGCTTTTCCGTCCGGGTCATCCGCGAGGATTTGCTGTTACCCCCTCGGCCGATTCAGAGCCGAGCAGAAGCAGCGGAACAAGCGGAAAACGAGAGGAGCAAGTCGGTATGGAGTACAGCTCGCAGACCCAACTCAGCCCCGGCGCGCGGGCGGGCGAGGGACTCTCGATCCGCCGCTACTTCACGGTGCCCGAGGTGCATCCGTTCGATGCTGTCGAGTGGGAGCTGCGAGATGCGCGGATCGGGCATGGGGACAAGCTCTCGTTCGAGCAGCGCGACGTCGAATTCCCCAAGGGCTGGTCGCAGAACGCGACGAACATCGTGGCCCAGAAGTATTTCCGGGGCCAGTTGGATTCCCCCGCCCGCGAGCGGTCGGTCAAGCAGATGATCGGCCGGGTGGCGGGGACGATCGCGACCTGGGGCCGTGAGCGCGGCTACTTCGCCACCGACGAGGACGGCGCCGCGTTCGAAGCCGAGCTGACCCACATCCTGCTGCACCAGATGGCGGCGTTCAACTCGCCGGTGTGGTTCAACTGTGGCTGGCAGCCCGTCGGCAGCCCAAAGAACCAGCTGAGCGCGTGTTTCATCCTCTCCGTCGAGGACAACATGGAGTCGATCCTCGAGTGGAATACCAAGGAGGGGGTCATCTTCCGCGGCGGATCGGGCTCGGGGATCAACTTGTCCAAGATCCGAGGCTCGATGGAGCCCCTGAGTCGTGGCGGAACCGCCTCGGGACCCGTCTCGTTCATGCGCGGCGCCGATGCCTGGGCGGGATCGATCAAGTCAGGTGGCGGCACCCGCCGAGCCGCGAAGATGGTCGTGCTCGACGTCGACCATCCCGACATCCGCGATTTCATCTGGTGCAAGGCGAAGGAGGAGGACAAGGCCGCCGCGCTGCGCGACGCAGGCTTCGACATGTCGATCGACGGCGACGGCTTCTTCTCCATCCAGTACCAGAACGCCAACAACTCGGTCCGGGTCACGGACGAGTTCATGCACGCCGTGGAGAACGACGAGGACTGGCGCCTGATTGCACGTACGACCGGTGAGCCCATCGGAGAGCCAATTCCGGCCCGTCAGCTGATGAAGGAGATCGCCGAGGCGGCATGGCGCTGTGCCGATCCGGGTGTGCAGTACGACACAACCATCAATCAGTGGCACACATGCCCAGCGTCGGGCCGGATTAACGCTTCTAACCCGTGCAGTGAGTACATGCACGTCGACGACTCCGCGTGCAATCTCGCGTCATTGAACCTGATGAAGTTCCGCAGGGCTGACGGTACGTTCGATGTCGAATCATTCGAGCACGCTGTGGACATCGTGTTTCTGGCTCAGGAGATAGTCGTCACCCCGTCGAGCTACCCGACCGAGGAGATCGGCCGCAACGCACGGGCGTTCCGGCAGCTCGGCCTCGGCTACACCAATCTCGGTGCCTACCTCATGGCAGATGGTGTGCCTTATGACTCGGATGTCGGCCGGGGTACGGCCGCGGCGATCACCGCCCTGATGACCGGCCGGGCCTACCTTGAATCGACGCGGATCGCGACCGCGATAGGCCCGTACGAGCGCTACGCCGAGAACCGTGATGCGCATAACGCAGTGATGCGCATGCATCGTGACGCGGCGTACGCTATTCCAGATCCATCGTGCGGTGACATCGCGCTACTCAAAGCGGCCCGCACGAGCTGGGATGAATCCGTGGCGGCAGGTGAACAGCGAGGCTACCGCAACGCACAAGCTAGTGTCATCGCCCCTACCGGGACCATAAGCTTCCTTCTTGACTGTGACACCACGGGACTCGAGCCCGACTTCTCGCTGGTCAAGTTCAAGGAGCTGGTCGGCGGCGGCCAGATGACGATCGTCAACCGCACCGTCCCGCTCGCGCTCCAGACCCTCGGCTACACCGACGAGCAGATTGAGCAGATCGTCGCTTACATCAACGAGCACGGCACGATCATCGGAGCGCCCGAACTCTCCGAGAAGCATTTGCCCGTGTTCGACGTCGCGGTCGGCGAGAGGGCGATCTCGCATATGGGGCATCTCAAGATGATGGGTGCGATTCAACCGTTCGTCTCGGGCGCGCTCAGCAAGACCGTGAATCTGCCTGAATCGGCCACGGTCGAGGACATCGCCGACGCGTACATCCAGGCCTGGCGTCTGGGGATCAAGGCGCTCGCGATCTACCGCGACGGCTCAAAGACCGCGCAGGCGCTGCGGACCGACGCACAAAAGAATGCGCCGGCACCGTCGCAGGTGGACATCCACCAAGCCGTGGCCGAGGCCCTCGCGCAGGCCCCGCCGAAGCGTCGGCGGATGCCGCGGGAGCGCCAATCGCTCACCCACAAGTTCTCGATCGGCGGCCACGAGGGCTACATCACCGCCGGCATGTATGAGGACGGCACGGTGGGCGAGATCTTCCTCACCGACATCGGCAAGGAAGGCTCGACGCTGCGCGGGATGATGAACTCGTTCGCCACTGCGATCTCGATCGCGCTCCAGTACGGCGTGCCGCTCGAGACGCTGGTGCGCAAGTTCAGCTACATGCGCTTTGAACCCGAAGGGATGACCTCGAACCCCGAGATCCCGTTCGCCAAGTCGATGCCCGACTACATCATGCGGTGGCTCGCCTCGCGGTTCCTGGACACCGATCTCCAGGAGGAGCTCGGCATCCTCACTAAGGAGGTCCGGGCACGCAAAGCGGCGCAGGATGCCGCCAGCTCTCACCTCGGCGACACGGCGGGCCCGGCCGACTCGGACGAACCCGCTGAGGCCGACGAGGAGTCGCAGACCCATGGCAACGGGTCTGGCCAGGGCAACGGATCCGGCCAGGGCAACGGATCGGGCCACAGCAGCGGGTCAGCGGCAGGGCCGGCGAGCACCGCGAAGACGCCCCAGCCGCCGACCACAGCCCTCACCGACGAGCCGCCGGTGATCCCCGCGATCCGTAAGGGTCTCGACCTCGGCCCCGCGTGCCAGCAGTGCGGGGGAATGATGCAGCGGACGGGCAGCTGCTACACGTGCTCGAGCTGCGGGTTCAACACCGGCTGC
>JAFASF010000295.1 GCA_019244745.1 Solirubrobacterales bacterium
CCAACGCCGCCAGGTCACCGACGTGCTTCGCCTCGGCGCACCATTCGACGGGATATTCGCCCTCCGGCCGGGAGTCGATGAGATCCTGAGCGCGGGCGTGCAGCTCCTCCACACTCTGCACCCAGAGCCTGCGTTCTACAGCGTCAACCGCTGCGAGCGGATCCCCATCGGACACCGCGGCGTTCCTTCAATCTCGACGGAAGGATCATGCCACACGCGCGGTGGGCTGTCGAGCTACCGTAGCGTCGATGCGAATAGCGACCTGGAACGTCAACTCCCTCAAGCAGCGCCTGCCGCGCGTGCTGCCCTGGCTGGAGGAGCGCCAGCCCGACGTGGTGTGCCTACAGGAGACCAAGCTCGCCGACGGCGCGTTTGCGGAGCTCCTCGGGAACGAGCTCGCGGACCGCGGATACATGGTCGCTTCCCATGGCGAGGCGGCGTGGAACGGGGTGGCGATCATCTCGCGGGTGGGGCTAGAGGACGTTGCGCGGGGCCTGCCGGGCGGCCCCGGCTTCCCGAATCCCGAGGCGCGCGCGATATCAGCGACGTGCGGCGGGATCCGGATGGTTTCCGTGTACGTGCCCAACGGGCGCACGCCCGGCTCCGAGCACTATGAGTACAAGCTGGCCTGGCTCGCCTCGCTGCGGGAAATGGTCGCGTCCGGGACGAAGGAGACGATCGTGTGCGGCGACATGAACATCGCCCCGACCGACGAGGACGTGTTCGATCCCGAGGCCTACGTGGGACAGACTCACGTGACACGGCCCGAGCGCGTGGCGCTGTCCGACCTGCTGGCGCTCGGCCTGCGCGACGTGGTGCGCGACCGGTGGCCCGGCGAGCGGGTGTTCACGTACTGGGACTACCGCGCGGGCATGTTCCACCAGGACCTCGGGATGCGAATCGATCTGGTCCTCGCCGGCGACGCCGTCGCCGAGCGCGTCCGGGCGGCGTGGGTGGATCGCAAGGCCCGGAAGGGCAGCGGACCGAGCGATCACGCGCCGGTGATCATCGACCTCGACGAGGCGCCGGACGGGGACATCGGGCCCGTGGTGCCGCCCCCGTCCGCGCCGGTCACGAAGCGCGGGGCGGTCAAGCTCCCCCAATCAAGTCCTGGTTAAGCCACCGGCGCATGCGCCGGTGGCCCGCGCGGTGCATGCACCGCGCGGCCGGGGCGCGCATGCGCGCCCCGGGAACAGCTTCTTAGCGTGGGCGATCGCGGTCTCGCGAGGGCTGCACGCGCTTTGGCTCGCCGGGCATCTTCGGGTAATCGGGCGGATAGGGCATGTCGCCCTCTCCCTGGGCGGCGTACATATCCAGCAGGGGCTCGAGCGAGTACGCGACGTCGTTGATCGCGGCGTGGCGATCGCCCACTGCGGCGAAACGCGCGGGCATCGTCGCTACCGTGAAGTCCTCGGGCTCGACCTCGGGGAGCTCATCCCACGTCAGCGGCGCGGATACCGGCGCGCCCGGCTTCGGCCGGACGCTGTAGGCCGAGGCGATGGTGCGGTCCCGCGCGTTCTGGTTGTAGTCGATGAAGATGCGCTCGCCGCGCTCCTCCTTCCACCACTTGGTCGTCACGCGAGTTGGGAGGCGCCGCTCGAGCTCGCGCCCGAACGCGATCGCGGCGCGGCGCACGTCGGTGAACGTCCAGCGGGGCTTGATGCGGATGTAGACGTGGACGCCCCGGCCCCCGGAGGTCTTCGGGAAGCCGGTGTAGCCGAGCTCGTCCAATAGCGCGCGCGCCTCCGCGGCAACCCGTACGGCGTCCTCGAAGTCCGTGCCCGGCTGCGGGTCGAGGTCGATGCGCAGCTCGTCCGGATGGTCGACGTCCTTGCAGCGGACGGGCCAGGGGTGAAACGTGATCGTGCCCATCTGCGCCGCCCAGCCGACGACGGCCACCTCGGTGGGACAGATCTCATCCGCGTGGCGCCCCGACGGGAACTCGATCTGCGCCGTCTGCACGTAGTCGGGAGCACCCTTCGGGATGCGCTTCTGGAAGAACGCGTCGCCGCCCCCCCTCTCGCGCGTCGAGAGGACCAGTCCCGGATACACGCCCTTCGGCCAGCGCTCGAGCGTGGTCGGCCTCCGCTCGAGCGCGCGCATGATCCCGTCCTCGACCGCGAGGTAGTAGTTGACGATGTCGAGCTTCGTGACCGGCGCGCTGCGCTCGGTGGGCGGGAAGATCACGCGGTCGGGGTTGGATACGCGCAGATCACGGCCGCCCGCGTCGACGATGGCTGCCTCGGACGCGGGCATCAGCAGCCCCTGCCCGGCGTGCTCGACCCCGGCACGAGGCACGTGACCCGCGACGCCGGCGCGCGCGGCGGCCGGAATGAGAAGATGAACACCTTCCCGACATAGCCGGGCTTGACGACGGCGATCGTGAGCTTGGTGCCGGAGCGCAGGCGCCAGCCCCGGAACAGCTTTGACAGGTTGGTGGTCCCCGGGCACTGGTGGCCGTTCCTGCACCCGGAGGCAAGCGATGTGCGCGACTTGAACCTGCAACCCTGACCGGCGCACGATATCTCGGTTTTGGCACCGCGGACGATGCCGCTCGCCACCATCGAGAGGATCGTCGTGTAATGCGCGTGGAGGATGAACTTCCGGGACAGCGATGGGTTGAGCCAGCCCGGCACCGGCGGCGGTGGCACCCTGATGGTCACGGTGGCCGGGTCGGCGGTACCGCCCGAGCTGGTCGCGTCGTAGGTGAACCTGTCCGTGCCCGAGAATGCCTTGCGCGGCGTGTAACTGAGCGTCCCGGCGGTCGAGTTGAAGCCGCTCAGCGTGCCGAAGGTCGGATTTGCCGCCACCGCGTAAGTGAACGGCCCGGGGGCGGTTCCGGAGCACGAGAGCCGAACGGTCACGGTAGAGCCGGGCGCGCTCCTAGCTTCGAGCGCCGCACAGACCGGCGGGACCTGGAGCTCGAAGGCGCCGACGTCGCAGGCCGTGCCCTGCGGCCGCGGGACGCCCCGCTGATCGGTGCTCGGGCAGCCGGCGCCGTGGGCGGGGATCTTGCCCAGTGCCGGGCTGCCGGGTGCGAGCGCCATCGTCATGGTCGGGCCGCCGTTGCTCTGGAGCGGCCCGAGCAGCGGGTTGGTGTCGGACTGATCGTTCTGGCCGGGGATCGTGTCCGAGAGCCCGCAGTCGATGCCGCTGTCGATGTTGTTGCCCAGAGAGGTGAGGCTGGTCCCGGGCGCGCAGTTTGTCGGCGTCGTCAGGCCGCCGGTGAGCTCGACGTTGCCGGCGAGAATCGAGTTCTGGATCCGGGCGGTGCCGGCGGCGAGGCCGAGACCCGCGCCGGGTCCGCGCGCCGGTAGGCCCGGGCCCTCATCCTGATTCGTATTGCTGGCAATCGTCGAGTTGGTGACGGCTAGCGTGTTGCTCGGGTCGTTCGAGCTGAACACGCCGCCCACCAGGCGAGCGTCGTTCTGCGCGACGGTCGAGTCATCGATCAGCAGGTGGCCCGGAAGGTCGGGCACGCTTCCGGAGGCCGGGACCCCGGAGTTCTCGACGCCCCCGGCATCTCCGCCGCCGCACGCGCTGTGGTTTCCCGAGACCAGCGACCGCTCGATCGTGACCGTACCGCCAACGTTGGCCACGCCGCCGCCCGAGCACGCGAAGCCATTCGTGAGCCAGTCATCGGTCAGCGTCAGTAGGCCGGCATTGCGGACGTCGCCGCCCGAGAGCTGGTCCACCGGGTTGTCGGCGTTGGCGTCCCCGCCGGCTACCTCCACGCCGCTGATCGACACCGTTGGGGTCGGGCGTCCGCCGGCGGCCTCGATATCGAATACGCGGTCGCCCATCGTCGAGCGGTTACTCGGGACCGGCTCCTGGATCACCGTGCTGCCGGCGCCGGCGCCGACGATGGACATGCTGTCGTCGATTGGCAGCTGGCCCTGCTCGAGCGTATAGACCCCGGCCGGGACGATGATCGTGTCCGGCGGGGAGGGGTGCGCGTGGACGTAGAGGATCAGCTGCCGCAGCGAGCAGGTCGCGTCGGGGGTCGGGCACGGTGTCGTGCCCGAGTCAGCCGTGGTGCCGACCGTGAACGTGCCGGCGCGCGCGGGCGCCACCCCCACGGCGAGCACCGCGAGCCCAGCGAGCACGCCCGCGAGCAGGCGCCCCGTATTCTTCGCGATCGCCCTCGGTTCGCGCATTCATCGCTCATGATCCCAAGCCACGGCCGGGGACGAGCAGCCAATCTATTGGGCGCGAGGGCACGCGCGGGCCTCAGCTCTCGTCGCGTTCGCGGGACGGTTCCCAACCTGGCTCGCGGCCGGTCGCGTGGTTGCGATGGCGCGCGCGCACGAGCGCCGTCACCTCGCCGCCGAGACCGATCGAGGGCCCGCCGATCAGCTCCCATGAGCGCGCGACCCCGACAAGGAAGCAGGCGACCACGACGATGGCGATGTCCCGAGCCGCGCCGACGTTATTAGCGCGGGAGATCAGTCGGACGGCCGAGTCGAGCTGAAAAACGAACACCGTGACCAGGCCGACCAGGAACAGCGTCTCTCGCGGCGCCACGTGCTGCAGGCGACGGACGCGCATGAGCGACAGCAGCGACGCCGCCACGAAGAACAGTCCGCCCAGACTGACAGCGAAGGCCGGCCATGCCAGGCCGACGTTCGGGACGAGCGCGAACAGCGAGATCGCGAACGCGTTCGTGAACGACGTCAGCGCGGCAGACGCCCGCACGCGATGGAGTTGATTCGCGTCCGCGGCCGTCAGCCGCTCGTGCTCGACCGAGATCGCCACGAACAGCAGCCCGATCAGCGTGCCCCCGACACCGGCGCA
>JAFASF010000292.1 GCA_019244745.1 Solirubrobacterales bacterium
CAGGACCGCTACATCCCGCACGTGATCGAGCCGGCGGCCGGCGCCGACCGCGCGCTGCTCGCGTTCATGGTCGACGCCTATGACGAAGACGAGATCGAGGGCGAGGGCCGGACCGTGCTCCGGCTGCACCCGCTGCTCGCGCCGGTCAAGGTCGCGGTCCTGCCCTTGGTCAAGCGAGACGGGCAGCCCGAGCTCGCCCGCGAGGTCTATCGCGCACTGCGCGACCGCGTGCAGGCCGAGTACGACGAGGGTGGCGCGATCGGCCGGCGCTACCGCCGCCAGGACGAGATCGGCACTCCCTGGGCGGTCACGATCGACCACCAGTCGCTCGAGGACCGGACGGTCACGCTGCGCGACCGCGACAGCCTGGCCCAGGACCGCCTCGCGATCGACGCGCTCGCCGAGGAGCTCGAGCGCCGTCTCAGAGAGCCCTGGCGCTCACCCAAGCTCGACGGCTGAGCTCCTAGCGAAGTGATGCGTTTTTCCGCTGTATAGCGCGGGAAGAACGCATCGGTTAGGTACGGCGAGCCGGCGGAAGGTGCAAAACTACAGTACTGAAGGATGCTCGCTGCTGATCAGGTTTCTTATGACGATCTCTATGCCCGCTGGGAGCAGGGCCACTGGCGCGCCAGCGAGATCGATTTCTCGACCGATCGGGAGCAGTGGCGCGGCACGTTCTCGGAGCTCGAGCGGCGCGGCGCGCTGTGGACCTACTCCATGTTCTTCCACGGCGAGGACTCCGTCGCCGACAACCTCTCGCCGTACATCGATGCCGCGCCGACCGAGGAGCAGAAGTACTTCCTGGCCACGCAGCAGGCCGACGAAGCGCGGCACGCGGTGCTGTTCGGTCGTTTCATGTGCGAGGTCGTGGACGCCGGCGCAGACACCGCGTCCTCGCTCGAAGCCACCAAGCCGGAGCTCACCTGGGGCTTTAGCAAGGTGTTCGGCCGCCTGGACCGGATGGCCGACGAGCTGCGTCGCGACCGCTCGAAGCCCAAGCTCGCCCAGGCGATCACGCTGTACCACATCGTCGTGGAGGCCTCGCTCGCCCAACCGGGCCAGCACTTCATCGAAGAATCGCTGACCAGGCGCGACCTCCTCCCCGGCCTGCGGGAGGGGATGGGCCACGTCTCCCGAGACGAGCAGCGCCACATCGCCTTCGGGGTCAAGCTGATCGCGGACCTCGTCCGCCAGGACCCCGATTGCGAGCCCGCGGTCGCGGAGCTGCTACGCGAGGTCCTTCCGTATACCGCGGCCGTGTTCGTCCCGCCCGGGTGGGAGGAGCGGTATGTGACGCTGTTCGGCTTCACGCTCGAGGACGTCTTCACCAATGGCGCGCAGGCGCTCGAGGGCAGGCTCCGGGCGGCGGGGCTCGACCCAGGCACGATGCGGCTCGGCATGCCGTTCGATCTCGACGCCCGCGAGCGTGCCCGGCGCGGGCTTGCGCTGCTGCGGGCGGGCTATCTCGGCGAGCCCGATGGCCCCGTGACCCCAAACGCGGACGCCACCGCGCTGCTGTTCGACTCCTTGCGGCGCCAGGTCGATGCCTCGATCGCGCCCGACGCGACGATCCAGTGGAGCTTCACCGATGCCGAGCCGTGGCACCTGCAGATCCAGAACGGGGATGCCGCGGTGGCGTCGGGCCGAGCGCCGAACCCCGATCTGATCTTCCGCTGCCGCTTTCGGGATTGGCTCGATATCGCCGCCGGGCGGACCACGCCGTGGCGCGCGCTGCTCACCGGCAGGGTGCGTCCGAGCGGGAAGCTGCGGATGCTGACCCGCGCACCTCGGCTCTTCGCGTAAGAGATCGCTAACGCCGCTCCGACCGGGGTCTCACACTCTCCTTACCGGTTTCTTGTCATCGGGCTCCACACTCGCGAGCACGATGACCGATCGAAACCGAAACACCACCTCACGCAACCGAGCCATGGCTCTGGTCTCGCGCACCAACCGCTGGCTGATCGCCGGCTCGGTGGCGCTGACGGGCGCGTTCGCGTTCCTGGCCGCGAACGCCTTCCCCGGGCACACCAAAACTCCGAGCAGCACCGCGTCGGGCACCGGGACGAGCACACAGGCCTCCCAGACATCGTCGAGCGGGACCTCGAGCGGCAGCACTTCGGCGAGCTCCGACAGCAGCGGCAGCAACTCGTCGAGCTCCGACAGCAGCGGCAGCTCCTTGCAGCAGCCGTCGACGACCCCATCCGCTTCCTCGTCCTCCTCTTCGTCGAACTCCTCCTCGGGATCCGTGGTTTCCGGCGGATCGTGATCAGGGGCCGCAGCCGAGAACGCCGATGACCGCGATCGCCGCCACCGGGCCCACCGCGTACTGGTATCTCACGCGCGGATCAGGCGCGATAACCCTGATCCTGCTGACGCTGACCGTGGCGCTCGGGATCGCCAACGTCGAGCGGGTACGGACCGGGGCATTGCCGCGCTTCGCCCTGCAGTCGCTTCACCGCAGCGTCTCGCTGCTGGCGGTCGCGTTCCTGTTCGTCCACGTCGCCACCTCGGTGCTGGACGGCTTCGTCTCGATCCGCTGGATCGACGCGATCGTCCCGTTCGGTGCGGCGTACCGCCCGCTGTGGCTGGGACTCGGCGCGGTCGCGTGCGACCTGGTGATCGCCGTGGTGGTGACCAGCCTGCTGCGTCGCCGGCTGGGCTACCGCGCCTGGCGCGCCACCCACTGGCTCGCCTATGCCTCCTGGCCGGTGGCGGTGCTGCACACCGTGGGCACCGGCAGCGACGCCGGAAAGACCTGGATGGTCGCGATCTTGATCGGTTGCGCGCTCGTCATGGCCGTCGCGGTCATCGTCCGTCTGGCGGACGCGTTCAGAGGGACACCGGCGCCCTCGCCGTCCCCGCCGAGTTACGAGCATCGGCCGCAGTCTGGGCGATCAGAACGAATCGCCCATGGCCATGTGCCCGTATCCGAGCGGCAAACTGCCCCCGTTTGACGGCCACGCGTTTGCTGCTGATCCTGCGCAGGCGGCCGCCGGCCAACGCGTAGAGCGAGATCGTGACGGCGGGCTTCGCCGGGGACACCGTGCCGCTGACCGTCAGCGGCGAGACCGACTCGACGGCGAGAGTCACCAGAGGCGCGATGCCGGCCACGATCACATCCGACGTGGCCGCCGGCGCCGGCCGATGAAGCGCGCGCAGGAGCGCGTTCGTCCTCAGCGTCAGCGCGGCGCTCCAGGATCCGTCGGATCCGGTGGTCGCGGTGGCGATCGTGGTGGCCGCGCCGAACGGGGCGATCCGTTGGACCTCGATCGGCGCGCCCGCCAGCGCGCCGCCCCCTAGCAGCGCGAGCCTTCCGGAGACCGCGAACGCCGTTCCCGCCGCGACCACCGGCTTCACGGCGCCCATGGCGAGCGTCGCGGCTCCGGCCGCGAGCCGTCCGATCCGGGGCCGGATCGAGGGCAGCTCAAAATAGAACGCGTCGCCCGGGCAATCGGTCTGGTCGCCGTCGCGGTGTCCAGCGACCCGCGGCAGAGAGACGTGCGCCCCGGGGGCGAACGGCGTGTAGAAGGCGTCGGAGGGATTGACCTCGACCATGACCCTGCCGAGCGTGGGCCGACCGTGCAGGGCCATCTTCCACGCCACCAGGTGCTGGAGTGCGTTGATCGCGGCCGCCGACGGAGTGACATCGCTGAACGTCCCGAGCACCGCGACCCCACTCGATTCGGAGTTGTAGGCGCCGGCGTGCGCACCCACGACGGCCTCGTCGATGCCGCCCGCCCGCGCCTCCCAGATCCCTCCGAACAGGTCGATGATGAAGTTGTAGGCGATGTCGTTGTAGCCGCGGACGAAGCGGTGATAGTCGAAGATCCCCAGGAGCATTTGGGGTACCTCGGCCGGCCCATACCCATTGGGGTTGACCGTGTGGTGCACGAACATGAGCTTCACGGTTCCGTATACCGGCACGACCTTCGGCTTGGCCACGCCCCGGGCCCACGCCGCGCGGGCGATGATCGGCGGTTGGCCGGCACCCGCGTCGAGGACCGGCTGCGCGAGCGGGAGTGCAGCCGAGGCGCTACGGGCCAGTTCGTCCGGCGTGCTGACGAAGTGCACGCGTAGACCACGCACCGGCTCAGAACAACGCACCTGCACCCAGTCCGCGCGTCGGACCCAGATGCCCTCTCCGAAGAGAGATGACCCGCCCCCGGCCTCGTGCGGGTCGGGGTCGTGGCCGAGGAGCGAGGCCAGGACCCAGCCGCTCCACGCCCCCCCGCCCACCCGGGTTCGCAGCTCGATTCGCGCCTTGGCCGGACCGGACCACTGGACGCCGACGAGAGCGAACCGACGCGGGGCCGCGAGCGGCTGCGACTGGCCATCGAGGGAGCCCACCCAGCGGCTCGACACCGAGCCCGAGCCCGAGCTGCTCAACGCGGCCGCGAGCCCATCGGCCGGACCTGCGAGCGAGACGGCGCCGGCGGCGGCCACGCCGCCGAGTACGGTGCGGCGAGTGAGCGCTTCCGTCACCGCACCCTGCGAGGACGCTCCCGAGGACTCGGGGCCCGACGCCGACTGGATCTCCGCGACCTTCCCCGCCGCAGGTCGAGCACAAGGCTCACCGCACACACGACCATCACGAACAGCGCGATGATAGCGACCACGGCCAGACCCGGGGCGAGGATCAGCACGAGGATCGCGAGCAGCGCCGCGATCACGGCGTCGACGAGCAGCGTGTTGCGTCTCACAGCGGCAACCTCCTGAACAGAGCTCGCGGCAGGTGCCGCAGTAGGGCAAAGACCAGGCGCAGCCGGCCGGGAACCCAGATCGTATGGGCGCGGCCCGAGAGCGCGCGTACGGTGGCCTCAGCGACCACGTCCGGGGTGGTCGACATCGGCGGCGGATCGAGACCCGCGGTCATCCGGGACTTGACGAACCCGGGCCTCACCACCAGCACCCGGACGCCGCTTCCGGCGATGGCGTCGGCGAGCCCCTGGGCCAGTCCGTCGAGTCCGGCTTTCGCGGCGCCGTAGATCGCGTTGCTCGCCCGCACCCGCTCGCCGGCTACGGTCGACAACACCACGAGCGTCCCCGTCCCCTGCCGCCGCAGGCAGCGCAGCGACTCCAGCAGGAGCGACCCAGAGCCGACGAAATTCACCCTCATCACCTCGGCGGCCTCGTCTCGGGGGGCGTCGAGACCGGCCTTGGCACCGAGAATCCCGACCGCGAGCACGACCACGTCGAACCCGCCCGTCCGCTCGAACGCGCGCTCGAGCGCCGCCTGATGACCGGCGAGGTCCTCGGCGTCGATCAGATCGACCTCGGTGGCCACGGAGCCGCCAGGTTCGAGGCTCGCGCCGGCGGCGGCAAGCCGCTCCTGGTCGCGCCCGAGCAGCACCGCGCGCACGGGGCTCTCGAGCGCCAGGCGCCGCACGATCGCTATCCCGATCTCGGAGCTGCCGCCGAGGAGCAGTACGCGCATGCCGGCGGCCTCGTTCATCCGAGCAGCCCCGTCCGCTGGGCCAGGTCCGAGCGCCACAGCCGCTCGGGGTCCGCCTTCTCGCGCACCCGCCGCCACTCGTCCAGGCGCGGGTACATGGCCTCCAGCGTCGCGCGGCCCATCCGGGCGTCCTTGCTCAGGTACACGCGTCCTCCGGCTCCCGCGACCAGCTCGTCGAAGCCGTCGAGGAGAGCGTCGAGTCCGGGCGCGATCCGCGGGAAGTCGAGCGCGAGCGTCCAGCCGGCGATCGGGAACGAGAGCGGAGCGTCGCCCGACTCGCCGAAGTCTTTCAGCACCGCGAGGTAGCACGGCACCCGAGTTCTTCGGAGGCGCTCGATCACCGTGTGCAGCACGCCCTCCTGAGCGAAGGGGACCACGAGCTGGTACTGAACGAAGCCGGCGGCGCCGTACAGCCGCGGCCACGCGTCGAGCCCGTCGAGCGGGAACAGGTGAGACCCGATCGATTCGAGGTGCCCCCGCTGCCGCACCGGGGCCCGACGGAAGCGAAGCTCGTTGAAGGCCCGCACGGCGCTGGGGCGCAGAACGCCGCTCGGCCATCGCCGGGGAACCGTGGCCCGCGCCCGCACCGTGGGCCGACCGGGCCGGGGGGCGTCGACGTGCTCGGCGCGCGTGACGATCCCGCGACCCGCGGGGGAGCCGAGGAGGTCGAGCCATGCCACCCGGTGCGGGCCGCCGGACGCCAGAAGCGCCGCGAGCGCGTCGTCGAGCCCGCGCACCCGGTCCGAGTCGACCGACAGCCAGGGGCCGCTGACCGCGCTCAGCCGCACGGTGGCCCGCGTGATCACGCCCGTGAGCCCCATGCCGCCGAGCGTCGCCGCAAACAGCTCCTTCTCGGGGAAGAGATCGAGCACCTCGCCCTCGGCCGTCACCAAGTCGAGCGTCTCGACATGACTGCCGAACGTCCCGGCCACGCCGTGATTCTTTCCGTGGATGTCGCTGGCGATCGCCCCTCCGACGGTCACGTGCTGCGTGCCCGGGACCACCGGGACCATCCAACCCTCCGGGACGAGCGCGTTCAGGAGCTCGCCAAGAGTGACCCCGGCCCCAGCGGTAACCGTGCCGTGCGCGCGGTCCAGGGAGAAGTCCTTCAGCCGGGTGGTGTCCAGCACCAGGCCATCGTTCAGCTGCGCTGCATCGCCGTAGCTGCGGCCCATGCCGCGGGCGATCGCGCCCGGCCGCACACCACCACCGCCTTCGCCGCCGGCGCCGGCCCGCCAGCCGGCGCCGGCGGAAGCTCGCCAATCTTCGACGGCGCGACGCACCCCCTCGGTGTCCTGGGGACGGAGCAGCGACACCCGCGCACCGGGGCCCCCTCCCCAACCCCGGACGCGCGCCTGGACGGGATGCAGCGGAGCGGTGCGGACGATCGTACCCGTGAGCGTCGCGTCAGCCGGAGGCATGCACGCTGAAAGCAAACAGGACGACCCAGACGATGCCCGCCAGCAGCAACAGGCGGTCGCCCAGCACGAGATCTTCGGGCGCCTCACCGTCGCCGCGCCGCACGCGGATGAAGTAGTAGGACAGGCACGCGGCGAACGGGACGATCGTCAGCGGGCGCCACGGGACCCCGTCGACATCGGGATGCTGGAACGCCCACACGCAGTAGGCGAACAGCCCCACCGCGGCACTGCCGGCGATGATCAGGTTGAGCAGCGGAGGCGTGTAACCGTCGAGCGTTCGCCGAGCGCCTTCGCTCGCGCCCGAGGCTCGCCACAGCTCGGCCAGGCGTTTGCCGGCCGCGATGAACACCGCCATGCACGTGACAACCAGCACAAACCACCGAGACAAGGTCACGGGTGCCGCGACGCCGCCCGCCACCGCACGCAGGACGAACCCCCCGGCGATCGCGATCACGTCGAGGACCACGATGTGGCGCCACAGCAGCGTGTAGCTCAGAGTCAGCGCCACGTAGGCGGCCCCCACGACCCCGAGCAGGGGGCGGATCGCGGCGCACAGCACGAGCCCACAGCCGATCAGCACGATCCCGAACGTGCTGGCGAAGCGCGGGTCGAGCTCGCCGGCCGCCACCGGACGGAAGCGTTTGCGGGGATGGAGGCGATCCTCGGCGGCGTCCCGGACGTCGTTGATGGCGTAGATCCCTGAGGCGAGCAGGCAGAAGGCCACGAACGCGAGGCCGAGACGCACGGGCACGTCGTCCCTGCCCAGCGCGCCGGCGGCCCCGGCGGCGGCGATCACCAGAACGTTCTTGAGCCACTGGCGCGGGCGAGCGGTGGCGACCAGCGACGCGACCCGGCCCCTGCGCGCGGGCACCACGAGCACGCCGACGCCGGCGCGCGCGTCGGACGCGCCCGAGTAGGCGGCAGCCGCTGCCGGCTCGCCGGTCAGCTTGCGCACCGGCGCTCCTCCGGCAGCACCTGGCATCTCGGAGACCGTATGTGCGGTTTCTGAAGACAACGTTTGAGGAATATGAGGGAGCTCTCAGCTTCTCTTTACGGCGGGGATCGTCACTACCCTGCAAACTTCCGCAGCCGTGCTGTCAGAAACGAGCGCACCGACCGAGTTCCCGCAGCCTCGCCTCCCCGTGTCGCCTCCCCCTGGGAGACACGGGGCGGGATGGCGTCGCGTGCGACGGATCGTATTCGCATCCGCGGTTCTGTGTCTGCTCCCGGCGCTCGTCTCCTACGTGAGCGCGATGACCAAGCCGTCTAACTCGAGCCTCGGCATTCGGACTGTCGAGTGGATGCGCGACAACGGGGCGCGCGGGCTCGTCAACAAGGTCGAGAACATCTATTACTCGCTGACCGCTCCGGCCAAGGGCGGACCGGCGCTGCGAAAGCTGCCGGGACAGGCCGGAGCCCTGGCTGCCGCTCCCACTCGCCACCACGTCGTCGTCCACCACTACCGCCCGCCGAACATCAAGCCGCTGGTTCGCGCCGGGCTTCCCGGCGAGGGCGTGTGGCACCCCACCTTTGTCGGCGGCGGCTCGCGGCCGCCGGTGCTGATCACAAGCTTCCGTCCCGAGCCGGTCGACTATCCCGAGGCCGTGGTCGGCGTGGCCTGGATCGACCACACGCGCACCTCGACCTGGCTGTACCCGGGCCTGTCGGAGCCCGCCGTAGCGCTGCCGTCGCGCGGGCCGATGGAGGTGCCCATGCGGCTGCGCTCGCGTCTGGTGGCGACGTTCAACAGCGGTTTCAAGCTGTCGGACTCAGGCGGCGGATTCGCAACCGGCGGCCACACCTACGCGCCGCTGCAGCCTGACATCGCGACGATCGTTCGCTACCGCAGCGGGCGCGTCGACGTCATCGCGTGGCACGGCGGCGGCGACGTAGGACCCGACGTCCTGTTCGCGCGCCAGAATCTGCCACTGATCGTGAACGACGGAAAGCCGAACCCCAACCTGTCAGACGGCCCGGAATGGGGAGCGACGCTCGGCAACCAGGCTCTGGTGTGGCGCTCGGCTATGGGTGTCGATCGTCACGGAAACCTGATCTACGCCGCCGGGCCTGACCAGGGTCTGGCCTCGCTGGCATCCACGATGATCCACGCCGGCGCAGTCCGGGCGATGGAGCTCGACATCAACACCTACTGGACCAGCTTCATCACCTATCGCTTCCCGGGCGCGCGAGACCCCGCCAACCTGCTGGCCTCGATGGTCCGCTCGCCGCAGCGGTACCTGACGCCGGACGACCGCGACTTCTTCGCCGTGTACGTGCGCTGATGGGCCGGTCGCGCGGGAAAGTGAGCCCGGAAGTGATTGACGCTAGCGGCAATGGTGGGTTCGACTACGAGACGATCCCGGGCGGGTACTACGACACGGTCTACCGACGCCACCGGGGCATCCAGAGCAAGTGGCACCACCTGAAGTTCAGGCGTGTCGTCGAGGAGATGGAGGGCCACCGGCGGCACCTCGACATCGGCTGCGGGCCGGGGACGCTGATCGGGTTGCTCGACGACCGCTTCACCTCGACGGGGATCGACATCTCGCACCCCGAGATCGACTACGCGCGCAGCGAGTACCAGAGCGACTCCAAGCGCTTCCTCGCCGTCTGTGCCAGCGCGCTGCCGGACGACTGCCGCGACTATGACGTGGCGACCGTCGTCGAGGTGGTCGAGCACCTCGCGCCCGGCGAACTGGACGACACGCTCCGCGCGACGATCGATCGCCTGCGCCCGGGGGGCAAGCTCATCGTGACAACTCCCAACTTCCGCGGCGCGTGGCCGCTCGTGGAGATGCTCGTCAACCGCTTCGGCGAGCTGAATTACACCTCGCAGCACATCAACAGGTTCACGGCGCGCAAGCTCGGGCAGCTGCTCCAGAACCTCGGGCTCAAGGA
>JAFASF010000308.1 GCA_019244745.1 Solirubrobacterales bacterium
GGGGCGCCTCGAATGTCAATGCATTTCCGAAAGGTGCCACTTAATGAAGAAGATCCTGATCCAGCTGGACACCGACCAGCACCCGAGCTCCTTCGACGCGATCGCCGCCTACGACGCGGGCGTGGACGCCGTGCTGGGCTTCGGCCAGATCACCGCGGAGAACCTGGAGGGTGTCGTCCAGGGGGCGATCTTCCCGCGCGGACCCGAGGGACTGGTCAACACCGCTTTCTGGGTGGGAGGATCCAAGGTGCGCGACGGCGAAGCGGTGTTCGAGGCGGCGCGAAAGCTGTTCTTCAAACCCTTTCAGCCGTCGATCATGCTCGATTCCGACGGCTCCAATACGACCGCGGCCGCGGCCGTAGCCCGCGTTCGCGGCGCCGTGGGGCTGAAGGGCAGCCGGGCGGCGGTGATCGGGGTGGGCCCCGTCGGTCTGCGCACGGCAGAGCTGCTGCGACGCGAGGGAGCCGAGGTCACGCTGATGACCTTCCCGCCCGATGTCATGAAGGGCGGCCACCGCCGAGCGTCCGGGATCGACGTTGCTCGGGAGGCGGGTTTCGAGGTCGTCGAGCCGGGCTCGAGCGACGAACTCGATGGCGCTCTGGCCGGCCACGTGGTCGCGTTCGCCGCCGGTCCGGCGGGCGTCCAGATCCTGCGGCGCAGCGGCTGGGCGCAGGCCGAGGACCTCCGGGTGGTGGTCGACTACTCGGCCGCCGAGCCGGTGGGGGTGGAGGGCGTCGACCGCACCGACAACCTCGCCGAAGAAGACGGCGTACTCAAGCTGGGGGCGTTGGCCGTAGGCGGTCCGAAGATGAAGGTGCAGAAGCGCTGCGTGGAGCGGATGTTCGAAGAGAAGGGCACGGTGATGGATCTCACCGGGGTCTACGACGTCGCCCTGGACGTGCTATGAGACGCGTGCGCCGCGACGAACGTGCCGTCGCTCGGCGCCGTCGTAGCGCACGCGCCGTCAGCCGCGGGTGCCCGCGGTCGACTTGGAGAACACGAACTTCCCCATCGGCCCGTCGAGCGGGCTGTCGGACTCGGGCCGCCACAGCACCGTGTCTTCGATCTTGCGCGCCATGGCGAAGTCCTTGTCGGTGATCCCGCCGGCGGAGTGCGTGGCGAGCTTGACCCAGAGCTTCCCCCAGGTGACGTTCAGGTCGGCGTGATGGCCGGCGGCCTCGCACAGGTAGCCCACCGCGTTGACCGCCATCAGGGTGGACGGCCAGCCGTCGGTGTTGTACTTGCGCCGGATCCACTCGCCCTCGAGGTACCACTCGTCGAGGCCGAGCTCGGACAGCTTGGCGGGGATCTCCTCGTCAGAGTAGGTCGGGAGTTTGGTGGCCATGGCCGAATGATATGCCTCGGGTAGCCGGTGTGGACCCGGGGACGGTCTCGTTCGACCTGTGCGTGCTGCAGGACGGCGAGCCGGTCGTCGAGCAGGTGTTCGAGACCGGCTCGCTGAGCGAGGACAGCGAGCCGGTGCTCGAGGGGCTCCAGCGCCACGGGCCGTATGACCTGGTCTACGGGCCGAGCGGCTACGGGCTTCCGCTGGTGGCGGCCGCCGACGTCGGTGAGCGGGAGCTGGCCGAGATGGTGCTCGTGCGACCGGACGAGGCGCGCGCCGAAGCCGGGGTGGTCGGCATGCGCTCGCTCCTGCGAGCGCTGGCGCGAAGCGGCCTTCCGGTCGTGTTCGGTCCCGGCGTCATCCACCTGCCGTCGGTTCCGCGCCACCGCAAGTACAACCGGATCGACCTCGGGACCGCCGATAAGGTGTGCGCGGCGGCGTACGCGATCGTCGACCAGTCCGTCCGGCGAGCGATCCCACCGAGCGAGACGGCAATGGTGCTGCTCGAGCTGGGGGGTGCCTTCACGGCGGCGCTGGCGATCGCCGGCGGCCAGATCGTCGACGGCCTGGGCGGATCGTCTGGGCCGCTCGGGGTGCGGGGGGCCGGCGCGCTCGACGGCGAGCTCGCCTACCTACTCGGGCCGACCCTGCGCAAGCAGACGCTGTTCACCGGCGGTGCCCTGGATCCGACGGGCGCCGTCCAGCTCTCCGACCTGGCGGCGCTGTGGTCCGCGCCAAAGCATGCCGAGGGCTGGACGGCGCTGCTGGAGGCTGCGGCCAAGGCGGCGCGGGCTCTGCTGGTCAGCGTGCCGGCGCCGCATGAGATCGTCGTGTCCGGCCGCCTCGCGCGGGTCCCCGAGCTCGTCGCGGCGCTGGACTCGAGCTTGGGCGACGTCGCTCCGGTGATCGCGCTCGTTCCCGGGCGGGCGAGCGCGGCTGCGCATGGTGGCGCGCTGCTGGCGGACGCGCTGGCGGGAGGCCGGAATGCCCTCCTGGCGGAGGTGCTGAGGCTGCGCGAGTCTCGTGGCACCGCGCTCGATCATCTGCGCGTCGCCGGCGCCGAGGCGATCTCGCTGGGCTGATCGAGTCCATCAGCGCAGGCTTTGTTGCCGAGATGTGCGACGGGTCGTAAAACTGACAGTTTTTCGGTTGTATCGCGGTCGCCCCGGTGTTAGGTTCCTTTTTCCCGTTTGTTCGGACCGGAAGGAGAGAGCCGTGACCGCCACTGCCGATAAGGGTGTTATCGATGGGTTGGCAAAACAGAATGGGGTGACGCTGGGTCGGGTGCTCGGCCGCGGAAACGTCGGCCAGGCCGAGGAGGGACCCGACGGCAAGATGCACGCCACGGTCCGGATCCCGCTGGACGAACTGGTGTTCGATCCCGGGGTCCTCGTCCTCCCTCACGGGGGCCACCTCGAGCTCGAGATCATCAACGACGACAACAATTCCCACTGCGCGGTCCTGCCGTGCAACGGCGACTCCAAGTTCATCTGGCTGGTGAACTTCTCGAAAGGCAGGGCGAGCCTTGAGCTCGACGGTCCGGGCTACTACTGGTACGGCTCCCGGACCGGAAACGACGAGGGTGGCGGCCTGACCGGCACGATCGTCGTCGGGGGAGAGGTCCCCGACGAAGCCAAGCTCGACCGCCCACCCCAGCCGCGACCGTAGAAAGGAGCAGTTGATGGCAACTGAGACTGAGTACGTCGACGCCGGCGAGGCCGTCGACTTCAGGAATCTGAGCCCCGGCTACATCGGCACTGCCCCGTCGGTGGCGAGAGGCGTCAATTACAACCGGATCCTCAAGGCTCGCGAGGCGGAGCCGCACAACTGGCTCACCTACTACGGCGCCTACGACGGGCAGCGCTTCAGCCCGCTCGACCAGATCACCTCGAGGAATGTCCATCACCTGGCTCCCGCGTGGGTGTTCCAGTGCGGCTCGGTGGGCATGCACTCGGGCGCGTCG
>JAFASF010000018.1 GCA_019244745.1 Solirubrobacterales bacterium
TGGCGGCGATCGGGATCAAGCGCGCCGAGCTGATCGAGGGCCTGACGAACGCCAACATCGTGAAGGACCTGTTCGAGGCGCTGGCGGCGGGTGCGACCACGTTCGCGGTGGCTAAGGCGGCCGAGGTGCGCTGCGACATGTCAAATCCCTACCTGATGGTGTGCGCCGAACCGGCGGGCAAGCGCGAGCAGGCGTCGGGCGAATGGCGTGCGGCGGCGGAAGTCGTTGGCCGGGGCCTCGGCGCGCTCGCGCCGCACACTGCGATCGACGCCGGCCCGGGCCCCGTGCGGGCCGTGCTCGCGCTCGGCGCCTCTCGGAAGCAGCGGGCCGAGGAGGTGCTGCGAGCCTGCCGCGAGCTAGGTGCAAGCGCCGGCGCCACGATCGGGGTGAGCGAAGTCCACGACCGCCCGGCGGACGCCACTCGCGCCTATCGCGAGGCACTCGACGCCGCCACGATCGGGAGGGCGCTGCTGGGTGACGGCGGGGCGATCGCCTACCCCGAGGTCGGCGCCTACCGCTATCTCGTGCACATCGGCGCCGACGAGGCTCCACACGATCGGATGCGCGCGGCCGTCGACGGGCTGATCGCTTATGACCGCAAGCGGCGGACCGAGCTCCTGAACACCCTCGAGCGCTACCTGGCCGAGCGCCGCAGCGTGATCGAAAGCGCGCGCGCCCTGTTCATCCACCCGAACACGCTGCGCCAGCGCCTCGGCCGGATAGAGGAGCTCACCGGCCTCAACCTCGACCAGGACGACCTGCTCTCACTCGAGCTGGCGATCAAGCTGGCGCGCTTGCACGGGCGACCGGGGGGCGGCTGACCGGGACGGCTCTCGGAGCCCGGGGCGGGCCTTCCAGGCGCTTGTGCGGATTGTCTCGATCTGCCATCCTCCGGCTCCGCTGTCCCCGCCCGCCGTGGGTTGGGAGGCGACAACAGGAGGGGGTTAGCGATGTCACGGACGTCACTGAGCGCGAGGGTGCTCGCGCCGGCGGCGGCGGTGCTGGCCATGGCCGCGCCGGCCGTGGCCGATCAATCCAAGAGCGTGACGGCGACCGGAACCGGGACGGCGAAGGTGGTAGCGAAGAACCGCCACAGCGAGTCCTCCATCGAGAAGGCGGTCGACGCCGCGCGGAAGGCCGCGATCCCCCAGGCGCTCGATGAGGCTCACGAGTACGCGCTCTTGTACGCGCGGGCCGCGGGGTTGAAGCTTGGCTCGGTGATCGACGTGTCGGACGCCTCGGGCCAGACCAATGGGTTCTACGGCCCCTACGGTGTGGGGTTCTACGGCTCATTCGGGCCCAACCAGTACTGCGGGATCGCGCCGCAGCCCGTGTTCAAGGTGGTGCGGGGGAAGCGCAAGATCGTCGGCACCAAGCGCGTGCATCGCTGCTTCGTACCGCCGTCGGTGACGACCACGTTGACCGTCACCTACTCGGCCACATAGGCCGACTCGCCAGCTCGCGGCGCCACTCGCGCCGGCGCCGGCACCGCAGGCCGGCGCCGGCGGCCCAAGCGCTCGGCGCGCTTCAGTCTCCGTCCACGACCAGGAACACCGGCACCCTCGCCTTTCGGCGCACGCGCTGGGGCTCCTGAGACCACATCGCGTCGGCCACGAGCCGGTTTCGATCCTCGTCGGCGGCCATCACGATGGCCTCGCATTCCTGGAGGTAGGCCTCTTCGCAGATCCGCTTGGTCGCCTTTCGCGTGCCGATCACGTGGCCGTCGGCGTCGATCCCCTTGCGCTTGAGCCGTTTGATCGCTCTGCGGACGCTCGCCCGCTGCTCATCCCACTCCGCTTTGGTGGGCAGCAAGCCGGGGGTCTGGAGCCCGAACGCGACCCCGTGCACGCGTGCGATCGAGAGCACGCGCACACTCGCCCCGCGGCCCGACGCGAGCTCGATCACTCGCTCGATCGCGGCATCCGGGATCGGGCGACCTTCCGAGGCCAGCAGGATCCGTTCGAATGATGGGCGGTCCTCTACCACCGCCCGGAGGCTACTCAAGGCCCGCCGCCGCCCGCGGCCGAGACAGCGGCCCCGCGCTCACCGCGCTCTTCGGCCGACGGGGGCGCGGCGCGCTTGTCCTCGACGTACTTGCGATACCACCAGAAGATCGCGTAGGACAGCAGCGTGCCGATGCCGATGAAGTAGTAGGGGAGGGTCTTCTTGCCGGCCGCGTTGCACGCGCAGTTCGCGTACACCGGACCACCCCAGACGTAGACCACCGCATAGATGCCTGCGATCACGAGGGCCAGGTACTTCATCCACTCGGGCAGCCTGTACGGCCGCCGGACGTTGGGGCGCATCTGGCGCAGCAGGAAGTAACCGATGAGCACCGGGATGAACGAGAACAGGTAGCCGACGTTCGAGAACGTGTAGATCTGCACCGCCCCGCCCATGAACACCACGATGATCGAGCACACCACGTTGAACGCCATCGAGTGCCCGGGGACGCCGTGCGAGTTGACGCGCGAGAAGAACTTCGGGAAGTGGCCGTCGTAGGACATCTGGTGCAGGGAGCGCGCGGTGCCGGTGATCGCGTTCAGCGCCGAGAGGATCAGCGCGAGGATCAGCATGATCGCGATCAGGTCGTCGAGCGCGGTCGACGCCGAGCTAGCACCGAATACCTTCGCGCCGAAGGTGATGAACATCGTCTTGGGGTCGGCGAGCGACGCGTTGCCGAGCGCGTGGAGGCCGAGGACGATCACGAACGCGACCGGGATCAGGGTGTAGATGAACACGCCGTAGCCGCCCTCGAGGTTCATCGCGATCTTGGCGTCGCGGTCGGGGTCGCGCGTCTCGCCGATGTAGCACGCGGCGGCCTCCATCGCGATCACGTTCCAGGTCAGCAGGAACGAGAAGGCGATCGAGATCGTCAACCACCCGTGGCCGTAGCTGGGGGAGAAGAAGCCGCTGCCGTTCACGTGCCGGAAGTGGGTCAGCTGCCCGAAGTCGACGACCGACGGGTGGAAGATCCACGAGATCGCGAGGAAGGTCAGCGGGATCATCGACAGCATCGCGAGCACGGTCGCGAACACGGTCCCGAACCGCAGCCCACGGTAGGAAGGGACCCACAGAACCAGGATGCCGACGACCGAGATCCCGACCGTCCACCACGCGATGTTCGTACCCAGCGGCGAGATCCCCGCGCTGGTGTTGAGCTTGAACAGGCTCGCGATGTAGAACGAGGCCAGGATCATGTTGAGTGGCGCGACGGGGAACCAGCCCAGCCAATAGCCCCACGCCGTGATCCCGTTGACGTGCTCGGCGAACCGCGGCCAGCGTCCCTTGAACGCCACATATGCGTACGTCGGCGAGCCTCCGGAGCGGTCCGGCATCATCGCCGCGAGCTCGGCCAGGAACATGCACAGCAGCCAGCCCGTGATCGTCACGAGGAAGGTGATCGGAATCGCCGCCGCGCCGAGCGAGGTGACCATGACCGGGGCGATCCCGGTGACCAGGATCGTTCCCGCCAGGCCGATTACGAAGGCGCTCCACCAGTTTCCCGTCTTCGGAAGGCCACCGCCCTCGTAGCTAAGCTCGTCAAGTTCCGTCACGGAGACGTCCGTCATGCGCCCTCCAAATTCTCGGGTTGCCGACGGTTAGGCTGACACGTACCCCGGACGCGTCCCAGACGCGATGCGCACACAATTGCACCGCTTGACATGGAGAACCTGGACACAGTTCTCGCGCATTATCCGCCATTTGACGCGATCGACCCCGCAGAGCTCCGCGAGCTGACCGCGCGCGCGCCTGAGCGCTCGTATGAGACGGGCGAAGTGGCGCTGGTCGAGGACGGCCGTCCAGCTCCCGGGGTGGCGGTGATCCTCACCGGCTCGATGGAGCTCCTGCACGAGGGCGAGGTGGTCCAGATCCTCGAGCCCGGGGAGTGCTTCGGGCATCCCTCCCTGCTGACCGGGATGGCGCCCGCGTTCACCGTACGCGCGCGCGAGCCCTCCCGCTGCCTGCTGTTGAACGCCGAGACCTCGCGGCGCGTCTTGGGGACGGTCGCCGGGGCAATGTACGTCGCGTCCACCATGCGCAAGCGCATGACGCGAACGGGGCACACCGTTCACGGCCTGCACGAGGTCGGCACCACGCCGGTGTCGGCGATCATGAGAGCGCCGACGTTCTGCGAGCCCGACGAATCGGTTCGCGACGTCGCCCAGAGGCTCGGCGACCCGGCCACGCAGGCGCTGCTGGTGAGGCTCGATCAGGACACCGTCGGCCTCGTCACCGACGCGGAGGTGCGCGCCGCGGTGGCGGGGCGCCGCTCGGAGGGCGCGCTCGACGGGCCCGTACGCGGGATCGCTCAAAACCCAGTGCCCACCATTCCGGCCGCCCAGCTCGCGATCGAGGCCACGATCGACATGCTCTCCGCCGGCGTCGATCACGTAGTCGTGCTGGACGCCGGGCGCGTGTCCGGCATCCTCTCAGCCTCCGATCTGTTGGCGCTCGACGCCCGCAGCCCGATCGCGCTGCGCCACACCATCCTCGACGCCCCCGACCAAGACGCGCTCGTTCGTGCCGCCGCGCGTCTTCCGCAGCTGTTCATGCTGCTGATGCGCGCCGGAGTGCCTCCGCGCGACCTCGGCCGAGTACTCAGCCTCCAGCACGACGCCGTCGTCGCGCGGCTCATCGACTTCGCGATCTGGCAGGGCGAGCCGGCGCCCGTCCCGTGGGCCTGGCTCGATCTCGGGAGCGCCGCGCGCCGCGAGTTCACGCTCGCCTCCGATCAAGACAACGCGCTGGCCTACGGAACGCCGGACCCGGGCACCGAGGCGGAGGTCGACGCTTACTTCGAGCGCCTCGGCTCGAGCGTCAACGAGGGGCTGAGTCGTTGTGACATCGGCATCGACAACAACGGTGTCCTCGCCGGCAGGCGGCTGTGGCGTATGTCCAAGGGTGACTGGCTCAAGACGTTCGACGAGAGCATGGCGGAGCCCGACGAGTCGCATCTCATCCGCGCGACGGTCGCGTTCGACTTCCGCCCGGCCGCCGGCGGGCTGCAGCTCGCCTCCGAGTTGACCGAGCGGATCCGCGGCGCCCGGCGCCATCCGCAGTTCATGCGGCTGATGGCGCGCACGGCAGTCGGCTATCCGCTGGCGATCGGCTTTCGCGGCCATCTCGTCACCGGGCGCGACGGCGATCCCCCGCACCGGCTCGACCTCAAACGCGGGGCGATCATCCCGACCGTCAACCTGGTGCGGTTCCACGCGCTGGCCGCCGGAGTGACGGTCTCCGGGACACTCGACCGGATCGAGGCGGTCGCGAACGTGGGTGAGCTCGACCGTGGAAGTGCCGAAGCGCTCGAGGAAGCCTTCGAGGTGATCACTCGGCTCCGATTCGAGCACCACGCGGAGCAGATCGC
>JAFASF010000022.1 GCA_019244745.1 Solirubrobacterales bacterium
AGGCGTCGAGCAGCAGCCCGAGCTCCCGGACGATCGGGCCACCCGGACGGTCGGCCGTTTCGTGGTCGGGGCCTGACGCTCGCTCCTGCATCGTCGCCCTTGGGGACGCGGTGCATCAGCTTCCGCTTTCGGGGGCGGCGGACCCGAAGGAGAAGTTCCATCCCGGGGCCACGGCGCAGGACGAGCAGCTTGTCGTTCGTTGGAGGCGGGTGGCTCAGCCTGGACTTGCCCCCTCTTCGACGACACTTGATCGCTTCCGGTCGTAAGCCGGGGAAAGTGAGGCTCAGGTGTCCAGAACGAGGCCGCCGTATGCGGAGGAGTTTCGTCGCGAGGCGATCCGCCCGGCCCAGCTCGGCGACAAGCCGCAGCGCAAGCTGCCCTAGTGACTCGGGAAGCGGTGCTCGCCGGTTGAGCCCGCGTCCGGCTCGTTCTTCCCGTAGACGAAGGGCGCAAAGATGACCTGCCGTCCGTCGGGGTCGCGATACGTAACGCCGCCGGTCGCGGCCCAGTACGGGTGAGACTCCGAGGGCTCCACCCCCGCGTCCCTCAGTCGAGCCATGGCCGCCAGCTTGGCCTCTTCATCCGGGAAGTAGAGACAGATCGCCTCGTAGTGTGAGCCTGGTGTTGGCCTGGTGCCCTCCACCACCTCGAACGTGAACTCGGGCGTTGGAAGCCCGAAGATCGACCCGTTCTCGCCGTAGCTGCCGTCGAACTGCTCGTACAGCGGCAAACCGACCAGGTCGCGGAAGAAGCGGACCGCCTCCTTATAGTGGTAGTAGGTCCGAGCAAAACGGATCGCGCCGATCGACGCGAGCTCCTTCGGCCACTCCGTCGCCGGAGGCGGCGCACCCGCATCGCCACCATGGCGCTGTACGCTCATCGTCCTCGCTCAAGGTGCGCGTCGAGCTCGTCCAGGCCATGCACCGAGGCGTCGGCCTCGGGATCCTCACGCCACGGCGAGTCCGGCCCGTACTCGAGCGGCCGGTCAATGAACGCGGTCCGCAGTCCGGCTCCGCGGGCGCCTTCGAGATCGAATGGGTGCGCCGCCACCATCATCACCTCGCTGGGCTCAAGACCGAGCAGCCGGACGCCCGTCAGGTACACCTCCGCTTCGGGCTTGTAGACCTGAGCGAGCTCCGCTGAAAAAAGGCAGTCGAAACGCAGGTCGGCGTGCCGGACGAGATCGACAAGGAGCGCGAGGTTCCCGTTCGAGAGCGCGGCCACGACTCGGCCTCGACGCAGGGTTTCGAGGCCCGCTGGCACGCCGGACCAAGGTTCAAGCTGGTGCCACGCTCTCACCAACATGGTGCGGCCCGCCGTCGCAAGCTCAAGGCCCCGCTCGTCGAGGAGCTCGCCGAGCGTGACCTGGTGAAGCCGATCAAAGGTTTCCCACGGCCGCCGCTTCTGGTTGACCTCCTGCGTGGCAGCCAGGGCGCGGGCTCGCCAATCATCGGCCAGCTCCTCGGGGACGGCGTCTAACGCCTGCTCCCGGAACGCGCTCGTGATCGTGGACCGCCAGTCGAGCAGCGTCCCGAAGATGTCAAACGTGAGCGCGCGAACCTCCACCATCCTCCAGCCTACGCCGACAAGAATCATGCCGTGCCGGCGCGGCGGCGAGCCTCGCTTACTGCACGGTCGCCATCACCACTTCGTCGGCCGTCCTGAACGACGAAACCCGGCCATGCATTGGCACGCCTCTTTCGGGACGACGCAGGAAACCTGTGGCAGGCGAGGCGCCGCCCCGACAGGTGACGAGGACCCGCTTTCGTGCTGCGCCGCGCCTCACGCCCACCCGGGGACGCACCTGCCTTGCGGGCGGAGAGCAGAAGCCGCCCGTGCATGGCGAGCCCGCACCTGCTTTGTCGCCACCGGCACCTGGCTGGTCGCTGCCGCTCCAACCGGCTCGAGATCCATTGGAGAAGTCTTGGAGAGGCCAGAACCCATCGACCAGGTGGCTCCGGCTTCGTGATGCCGCCACTCTCACGCCGGGCCGTCGCGGTGACCGCCACCGCCCCGCAGGGGATGAGCCCGGACGATCACTGTGGCGGTCGAGATGCGAGCCTGAGGCTGCGGGACCTGCTCACACTCCGTTTAGCAGTCCCCGCAGCGTCGTGGCGTAGATATCGAGGGCGTGGCGGCCGTCGTGGGTCAGCGCGACCGAGGTCCGCGAGGCCGGTCCGCTGCCTGTCTTGCTGGTCCCGAGGTAGCCGGCCTCTTCCAGCTTGCGCAGATGTGTTATCAGGTTGCCCGGCGTTAGCTCGAGCATGTCCTGTAGGCGTTTGAACGACAGCCGGTCGCCCTCTGGCAGGGTGGCCAGCGCCGCCATGATCTGCAGCCGCGCCGGGACGTGAATCAGCGGGTCGAGCGCCTCGGCGGTCATGCGCCCGTCCGCACCGTGTGGGCCCGAGTCCCGCGCCGCTGCCACGTGCCGATCGCCGCGGTCGCCAGCAGCAGCACGCAGAGCCCCACACCGTTGACGAGCCACATGCCACGAGGGCCGGCAATTGCGGCGAGGGCAGCGATCAGCGCGACCGGAACGCTGAGCGCGACCTCACGCCAGCGCTTGTGGAACGCGCAGCGCCCGGCCCAGACGGCGGCAAGCGCGATCAGGGTTCCGTTCAGGAAAAGCGACCAGTAGAAGCCTGCACCGTGTGAGCCGCTGCTCGCGATCGCGATCAGCGCCAGATAGCAGACAAGCAGGACCCCGCTCATCACAACGGCCTCCTCGCGCTG
>JAFASF010000035.1 GCA_019244745.1 Solirubrobacterales bacterium
CGCCGGCGCTTCTGGGACGGCGACCCGCCGGCGTTCGCGACCCTGCGGGAGTGTCTGGTGACCGTCGCGAAGCTGCTGGCTCCGTTCTGTCCCTTCCTGGCCGACGAGATCTACGACAACCTCGACGGCGCCGAGCCGAGCGTGCACCTGTGCGACTTCCCGGAGGCCGGCGCTCGCGACCGCGAGCTCGAGGCGGTGATGGCGGTGGCCCGACAGACAGTCGCGCTTGGCCTGGCCGCGCGTGGCCAGGCCAAGCTTAAGGTGCGTCAGCCGCTGCGCGCCGCGGTCGTGGTCGCGACCGGGTTCGAGCGCGAGGCCATCGAGCGGACCGCCGAGATCGTCCGCGAGGAGCTGAACGTGCGCGAGCTGCGCTTCGTCTCCGAGGCGGATGAGCTCGGCCAGGTCGAGGTCAAGCCGAACTACCGCACCCTGGGGCCGCGGTTCGGCAAGCACATGCCGCTCGTGGCCGCGGCCATCGCCGGCCTCGACCCGGCTCGGGCGGCGGGCACCCTGCGCGAGGGCGGCATCGTGGCGATCGCGGTCGGCGGCCAGGACCACGAGCTCTCCGAGGAAGACCTGGTCGTGTCGATGAAGCCGCTCGCCGGCTACCAGGTAGAGCGCCAGGGCTCGCACGCGGTCGCGCTCGAGCTCGAGATCGACGCCGAGCTGCGGATCGAGGGTTGGGCGCGGGACATCGTCCGCGCGGTCCAGACCGCCCGCCAGGCCGCGGGACTCGAGGTCACCGACCGGATCGTCTTGACGCTCGACGGCGACGATGCGCTCGTCTCCGCGGCGCGCGAACATGAGGACTACATCGCCGACGAGACGCTCGCCGTGCAGGTGAGCTACGACTCGCTCGACGGCGCCGGCGAGCCGGTGTCGATCGACGGGCGCGAGTTGCGGGTCGCGGTGGCGCTGGCCTAGCCATTGGCCCAGCGTCGCGACCCGGTCACTTTTCTTCTTCGGGTTCCTCCTCGCCTGGCCAGTTACCGGTCAGCCGCGCGTACCCCTGCCGCGCTCCATGATCGACCAGCCCCCTGATGAGCGCGAACAGGGCGCCTTCGATCAGCAGAGCCGCCACCAGCTTGCGGTAGTCAACCTGTCGGTGCTGGGCCTTCGGAGCCTCCTGGTCGTCGACGATGCCCCAGATCATTGTGAACAGCCGCTTGCCGATCTGACCCGCGAGCAGGCCGCTGACGATGCTGATCGGGAGGAAGAAGATCTTTTCCATCTTTCACCTCGCCTTGCTTGTTTGGACGACGCCGAGCGGCGGACTCTGGCACGCTCAGTCCTTGGGTTGGTCGCGCAACGGGAGGTAGGGCTCGTGATCCGGCGGGTGGCCGCCGACGATCTGACGGCCACGTTCGACCTCCGCGTTCAGCTCGGCTCCGAACAGGATCGCGATGTTGGTCAGCCACAGCCAGACCAGGAACACGATCACCGACGCCAGCGCTCCGTAGGTCTTGTTGTAGGAGGAGAAGTTGGCCACGTAGAGAGCGAACAGGGCGGAGACCGCGATCCACATCACGACCGCGAACACACCGCCGGGCGTGACCCAGCGGAACCCGGGCTGGCGGACGTTGGGGCCGGCGTAGTAGAGGATCGCCAGAATCACGGCGACCGCGACGAGCATCACCGGCCATTTGGCGATGTCCCAGATCTGCACCGCCGCGGAACCCACTCCGATCGCGTTGCCGACCTTGCCCGCGAGCGAGCCGGTGAACACCACTGCCAGCGCGCTGAGCGTCAACAGGATGACCGTGGCCAGGGTCACGACCAGCCGAATCGGGATCGTCTTGTAGAACGGCCGGCCCTCCTCCACATCCCAGACGACGTTGGAGGCCCGCATGAACGCCGCGATATAACCCGACGCCGACCACAGCGCGGCGAACAACCCGACGACGAACAACGCGCCTGCCGTTCCCTGACGGCTTTCGATGTTGTGGATCGCGCTGGTGAAGATCTGCCGCGCCGGCCCGGGCGCGACCGATCCGAGGTTCGAGATCAACGGCTGCGTGACGGAATGGCCGATCAGCCCCAGCACCGAAACGATAACGATCAGCATCGGGAAGATCGCCAGCACCCCGTAATACGTCAGCGCCGCCGCGACATCCCTCAGGTTATCCGCGTTGAACTCCTTGACCGTCCGTTTGAGCACCCCTCCCCATGCCGGCTTGGGCAGATCCGTCGGCTGATCCGGCGCCGCCCGGTCGACTTCACGGTGTTGGCTTGCCGTCTTGGCCATGGAGTATCAGCGCCCCAGCAGCCAGCCGATCATCAGGCCGAGAAAAAACGCGCCCGCCGTCGCGAACGGCATCGGGTGCTCTTGCACGGTTGAGCTCAACTGCTGTGCACCTGCGCTCGCCGATTCCGGGGACGCCTCCTTCGCCTTCGCGGTGAACTCGTCCTTCTTGCCGGCGACCGTCTCCTTGACCTGCGCCACGTTGTCGACAATCCCCTGCTTGGCCGTGGCGATCCGCTCCCGCGCCTGAGCCTTGACGTCGGTCTTGGCCGCAAGGGCTTCAACCGTGTCGCCGAGCTCCTCGCGGGTCTGCTCGACATCCGCCCGGATCTCCTCCGGAGATCTGGGCTCGGTGGAGTCCGCTTGCTTGGCTTGAACGTCTGAGCTCTCGGTCATTGCCGGCCCTCCTGCGCGCGTTGCTTTGCCCATTGCACGTCCTCCTTCACGCTCTCGGTGGCCTGTTCGGGCACCGGCGGCGTCGCCTGCTGCACCTTGGTCTTGCCCTGCAGCGCCAGCGCGCCGGCCGCTGCCGCCAGGACGACGCCGACGATCAGCGCCGAGAGCCACGCCGCCACCGCAGTGGCCAGCGCCAGCACAGCCGCTGCGACAAGAGCGCCCGCGGCATAGAGGCCGAAGATGCCGGCGCCGCCGAACATCCCGGCGCCGATCCCAACACGTTTGCCCTTGATCGCGAGCTCGGCCTTGGCGAGCTCAACCTCCTGGCGCGCGAGCCGGCTGGTCTGCTCCGAGAGCTGCTTTACGAGCTCCGCTACCGGCTGATCGCTAGTGGCGGTGTCACGTTCTGTCACGCTGGGTTGTGTGCTCGGGTCCTCAATCTTCGCCATTGCGGCCTCCCTTCGATCGCTAGTCAGCCGAGCTGCTGTTCGTGGCGCTCCCGACCCAATTCAGCACCGCTTCGCGCGCGTCAGGATTGACGACCACGAACAGCGCTGCGCCGCCAACGGCCAAGGTCGCCAACGTGCGCCAGCGCCGGGGCTTGCGCCGCCGCGGGGGAGCAGAGAGTGCCGCCCCAAAGTCCCCCAAAGCGCCGATCGCTTCCTGTAGTCGCCGCTGGAGCTTCTTGTCGCTCAGCGCTTCGCCAGCGCTTTGCTTGCGGGCTCGCTGGTAGGAGTCGCGACCCGCCTCAAGCGCGCGCCACGCCGCATCTCGAACCTGCTCGTCGTAGAGCAGTTGCTGGGCGTATGGCGCCACCATTTTTGCTCTGTCGCTTATCGCCACGGTGCCTCCCGCTGGACTGGCCGCACCTGAGTGACAGTCGCGCCGAGTCCGTCCGGGTCAGCGATCGGGATACGGGTCATTGACGCTGTCTCCTCCGCTCTCTGTCTCCCAGGAGCCGTTCGAACACTCCGGGCAGGGAGGCAGGTGCTCGATGGACTGCACGTCGAGCTCGTAGCCGCACGCCGTGCATCGGTAGGTTCCCGCCGATACGTCGCTGCCCGCTGGAACAGGCTCTGCCATGGCAACCTCCGCAACAAGTGGGTAATCCCAATCCGTCCCATATACGCGAGACGCTCGCGGACGTGCTACCCAGTTTAAGGAACCTCAATCCCTAATTCCGGTGGAATTTGGGACACTCTTCCCGTCAGCCGGGGCAAACCGACCCATTTGGCATTCGACCCGGCTTGGAGCGGGTGGCCACGTGGTAAAAGTGGACTGTGGCCGATTCTGCGGAAGCGCGAGACGTCCCCGCCGGCGGCGGCGAGGCGGGGTTTACGCGTGCCGATGCGCTCGCGAGCCGTGAGCGGATCCTCGCGGCCGCTCGTGCCTTGCTGGGCGATCGTCACGTCACCATGACCCAGCTGGCCTCGGCCGCGAAGGTTGGCCGCTCCACGCTCTACCGCCACTTCCCCACGCGCCGCGCGCTCGAGCGGGCGCTCGAAGATTTCGAGCCACCAGCCGCCGGCACAAGTGGGCCGCAGGCGGTGGGCGGCGAGGTGAGCACATTGCCGTTCCGCGCGCCGGGCGGGTTGGGGCGGGAGGCGCCGCTCGCGCTAGAGGTGACTCGGATCCTCGACGAAGTCCCCTCCCACCTGGTTCCCGATCAGCTCGTGGCCGAGGCACGGCGCGTCGCGGGAGTGGCCGTGGCGTTGTACGTCGTCGAGATCGACGGCTCTCATCTGCTCCGGTTGGCGGGTTCGGAGGAGTTCCCCAATCGCCTGGCCGCCCCGCCCGCTCTTGGTCCAGAGATCGTGCCGGAGGGCTTGCCGGAGTTCTACGACCGTCTGGAGCAGGAGCTCCCGGGCTGCTTCGCCGAACCGCTCTGGCTCAGAGGTCGAGTCACCGGCCTGCTGCTGTGCCTCGGCGCGCCTCTCGCCTCACTGGCGGACATCGCCAAGCAGGGCGCGGCCGCGCTCGAGCTCGCGGGGGACTACACCGACTCGATCGAAGCCGCCAAACGGGCCCGGCCCACGACTCCCGCGGCTGAGGTGCAACAGCACCTGTTCCCACCTCGCATAGCACGCATCGCGGGCGCGCAACTAGCCGGCGTGCTCCTTCCCAGCTACGACGTGGGAGGCGACTGGTTTGACTTCGTCGAGAACCGAGACGGCGCCTGGCTGGCGATCGCCGACGCCCTCGGCACTGGCCCGACCGCCGCCGGTCTCGGCGCGGCCGCGTTGGGCGCGCTGCGTGCCGCCCGGCGCAGCGGCCAGGACCTAGAGAGCGCGCTCACCGCGATCGATGAAACGGTCCGCCGCCTAGATCACCCGGACTTCTACATCACCGCGCTGCTGGCCCGCTGGCGCGCGGCGACCGCGACGCTCACGTGGGTGAACTGCGGCCACCCCAACGCGTACCTGGTCGACGGCGAGGGGGCTCTCACCGAACTCGAGGCGCCCGACCACTCGCCGCTTGGCACCGGCGACCCCCAGGAGAACTTCAAGCTAACCCGCCGCCAGCTCCACCCAGGCGAGCGGCTGATCCTGGTGACCGACGGGATCATCGATCGGCGGATGGAAAACGGCACAACCTTTGGCGTCGACGGCCTGAAGCTGTCACTCGAGCGCGCGGAGAACCCCACCGCTGCGTCGACCGCCCTGGCCATCCAGCACTCGGTCACCGACTGCTGGCGCGAGCCCCTCGAGGACGACGCGACGGTCGTCGTCATGGCTATCGAATAGGCGCAGAACGGGAATAGTAGGTCTGAACGATTGCGGCGACCGATCCTTCTTTTGCCCCCCGTACTTGATCAACTGCTCGTTCCACAACGCCTCGTGGCACGGGCGATGGACGACTTTCGACGGATGGCCGACGCCGCCGAGTCGATCGCCGACGAGCTCGCGGCGCTGCGGGCCGGATTCGAGCCCATGAGCAATGATCTCGATGCCCTACGAGCGGCGTTCGCCGCCACCACCGATGAGCTCCAGGAGCTGAGAGCAACATTCGTGCCCGAGCTCGCCGGCGTGCGCTTGGCGGCCGACGGCCTTCACGAGGAGGTCCGCCGCCAGCGGGAGTTGATCGACAAGCTCGAGTCAACCGTCGGACAGGTGGGAGCGCTCCTCGATCGAGGAATTGGCGGACTGATCGACACCTTGAAACCGGTCGTTCGGGACCTCGACGAGGTTCGTGAGGTCATGGAGCCGTTGCAGACCGCGACCGAGCGCATGGGGCGCGTCGCCGAGCGTTTTCCGGGTCCCGGACGCAAACGCTGAGCGCGTCCTGCCCGCTGATCGCTAGGTCAGCGCGGGCTCCAGCTCGGCCTCGAGCTTGCGCTTCGGATAAGCGCCGATGACGGTCTTGGCCGGCTGACCGTTGCGGAACAGGATCAGCGTGGGGATCGACATCACGTTGTAGGTGATCGCGGTGTTCTGGTTCTCGTCGGTGTTGAGCTTGACAACCTTCAGCTGCCCCTCACGCTCCTGCGCGATCTCCTCGACCACCGGCGCGACCATCCGGCAGGGTCCGCACCACGGCGCCCAGAAGTCGACCAGCACCGGCACCTCGCTCTCGAGGACCTCGGCCTGGAAGTTGTTGTCGGTGACTTCGGCGATGTTGTTGGCCATGTGGGCTCCTTGGCGATCGGGTTGCTTCAAAAAGTATAGCGTGGGACCCA
>JAFASF010000098.1 GCA_019244745.1 Solirubrobacterales bacterium
GTAGGGGTGTTCGGGGCCGGCGCGCGGCCGGGGTCCATTCCGCCGCGCCCGCGGCAGGAGCCATTCCGCCCCGACGCCGGGGGTGTCCGAGATTTGCCGCGCATATGACTGCTTTTCTCGGACACCCTTGATCTCAGGCCGGCGGCCCGCGTGGCCGCCGGCCTCGTGAGTCGCGAACCGAGGACTTCCCGGTGCTACCCGCAGGAGGCGTCCGGTGCCCGACGCAGAATCCACAACGCATGATCGTCCTCGGAATCGACCCGGGCACCGCCAGCACCGGCTACGGCGTGGTGGAAAGCGCCGGCTCGAAGCTGCGCGCGCTCGAGGACGGCGTGATCCACACTCAGGCCGGCGTGTCTCTCGAGCGCCGGCTGGCGGACATCCACGCGCGCGTGGATCACCTGCTCGAGGTCCACAAGCCCGACGCCGTGGCGATCGAGGAGCTGTACTTCGGCGCCAACGCCCGAACCGCGTTCGCCGTGGGGCAGGCGCGCGGAGTGGTTCTGCTGGCCGCCGGGCAGCGCGGCGTGCCCTCCCGGTCGTACACGCCTCAGCAGGTAAAGGGGGCGGTGTGCGGTCAGGGCCGCGCCGGCAAAGAGCAGGTGGGCAGGATGGTCGCGCGCCTGCTCGGGCTGCCTCACCCGCCGGCGCCCGACCACGCCGCCGACGCCCTCGCCGTCGCGATCTGCCACCTCAATCGCGCGCCCCTCACGCGAGCGCTCGCCGCAACCGGCGCGCGCGCCGGAGCGCGGGCATGATCGCGCTGGTCTCGGGAACGGTCGCGGTCAGGCGCAGCGACCATGTGGTCGTCGACTGCGGGGGCGTGGGCTACCGTCTGGCGGTGTCGGGCGAGACCCTCCGGCACGTGCCCGCCGTCGGTCGCGAGGTCGTGCTGCACAGCCACCTGGTGGTGCGCGACGATGCGCTGCAGCTGTTCGGGTTTGCCACCGAGGAGGAGCGCGAGTTGTTCCTGATGCTCCTCGGCGTGCAGTCGGTCGGTCCGAAGGTGGCGCTCGCGGTGCTCTCGGGCGGGCCGCCGCGGGACCTGCTGGCCGCGGTTGCCGCCGGAGACACGGCGCGGCTCCAGTGCGTCCCCGGAATCGGCAAGCGAACGGCCGAGCGGATCGTCGTCGAGCTGCGGGAGAAGGTGGAGATCTCGCTCCCCGAGCCGCCGATCAGGGTCGCTCGCACGGACGATCCGCGCGCCCTGGCGCGTGAGGGGCTGCTCGGTCTCGGCTACACCGTGCTCGAGGCCGACGAGCTTCTCGACGGCGCCCATGGTGAGCGGCCCGAGGATCTGATCGCCCACGCGTTGAGGACGGCGCGCCAGTGAGCACCGCGCGCATCCAGGACCCGGAACTGCTGCCCGACGACGAGCTCGACCGTTCGCTCCGACCCCGCCGCCTCGAGGACTTCGTCGGCCAGGACTCGATCAAGGATCAGCTGGCGGTCTCGATCGCGGCCGCCGCCAGCCGCGGCGAAGCGCTCGACCACGTTCTGCTCGCCGGCCCGCCCGGACTGGGAAAGACGTCGCTGGCGCAGATCATTGCCGCCGAGCTCGGCGTCCCGTTCGTCCAGACCGCCGGACCCGCGCTCGAGCGCAAGGGCGACGTGGCCGCGTTCCTCACCGCGCTTGAGCCGCGAGCGGTGTTCTTCGTCGACGAGATCCACCGCCTGCCGAGGGCGCTGGAGGAGACGTTCTATCCCGCCATGGAGGACGGGGCCCTGCCGATCACCGTCGGACAGGGCGCGGGCGCCCGGATCGTGACCCTCGACCTGCCGCCCTTCACCCTGATCGGTGCCACCACCCGCTCGGGTTTGCTGACCACTCCGCTGCGAGACCGCTTCGGTATCCAGCACCGCCTCGAGCACTACGACCCCGAGCACCTCGCTCGGATCGTCCGCCGCTCCGCGCGGCTGCTGGACGTAGCGATCGAGGACGGCGGGGCCGAGGCGATCGCGCAGCGCAGTCGCGGCACTCCTCGGGTCGCGAACCGGCTACTCAAGCGTGTGCGCGACTACGCGGAGGTGCGCGGCGGCGGCGTGGTCACGGGGGTGGTGGCGGCCGCCGCGCTCGATCTCCTCGAGGTCGACCACGAGGGGCTCGACCGACTCGATCGCGAGATCCTTCGCGCTATATGCGAGAAGTTCAGCGGCGGCCCGGTCGGGCTCTCCACCCTGGCCGTGGCCGTCGGCGAGGAGCAGGACACGATCGAGGACGTGTACGAGCCCTACCTGCTCCAGCGGGGCCTGATCGAGCGAACGCCCCGCGGCCGGGCGGCCACTCGACGCGCGTTCCAGCACCTGGGGCTCCATCCGCCGGGGCCCCTGGCGCTCCTCTGACGCCCGCCGAGAGGTTGCGCGTTTTAGCGAACTATGCCTTCGCTTTCTCTCGCAACCCCCAGATCTTGCACCCTCGCGGGCGGCGGCGCCCCCGCTACGGACCCTAACCAGCTCTTACGAGATTGTAAGAAAGGCCTAGCTATCCTCGTCTCGGCAATGGCCCGCGAGCACTATTTCATCTGTCCGCACTGTGGGGCTCGCTCGATGGGCACGGATCGAAATTCCGGTTTCCGGCGCGAAGCCCGCGGCTGCGAGAAGTGCGGATTTGCGTATCTGTTCGAGCTGCTCGACGACTACTACCCGGCCCCCAACGCGGCGTTTTTCGCCTGCGATCGGGATGGGCGGATCGTCGATTGCGGCAAGGGATCCTTCGAGCTCACGGGACTCAAAACCGAGCAGGTGATCGGGCGCCCCGTCAAAGACGTGCTGGGCCTTAATTTCGAGGATGGAACGGACCACATCGGCACGGCGCTCGAGTGGGAGGTTCGTGTCCAGGGCAAGCCCGTCGAAGTGAACGCCGAGCATGATTTCGCCGCCAAGGCCGTGGCGGACATCTTCCCGGCGTACGATGATGACGAGGGTGGGCTGCTGGTGGTTCTGACGCCGAGCAACCACCGGTAGCATCCGGACACAGTGCATGACTGACCGCCAGCGCAACGGCTTCATCCTGCTTCTGGTCGTCGGGCTGATCGCAGCATCGGTGGTCGTGATCACGCAGCGCAAAACGCTGCTCGGACTCGACTTGAAGGGCGGCGTCGAGCTCGTCTACCAGGGACAGCCGACGGCGCAGACTCCGGTGGTCACTCAGGACGCCCTGTCGCGGGCGGTGGACATCATGCGCCAGCGCGTGGACCAGCTCGGGGTCGCCGAGCCCCAGATCCAGACGCTGGGGGGAGGCCTGATCTCCGCCGCCCTGCCGGATGTCCAGAACACGGCGCGAGCCGAGAAGCTCGTGGGTACCACCGCGCGTCTGGCGTTCTACGACTGGGAGGCCAACGCCCTCACACCGAACGGCAAGACCGTCGCCAGCCAGCTACAGACCCAGGACCAGGCAGCGCTCCAGATCAGCTGCGGCGCGTATCCCTGTCCAACCGGTGGGGCTCAACCCGGCATACCCGGCGCCGGCAGCATGACCCTCTACAGCGCGGTCACCCTCGCCTCCAAGCAGGCGCCCGAGCCCAGCAGCGACAACGCCCGCGACGGGCCCCAGTACTACATGTTCGGCGCTCCCGGGAGCGCTGCGTGCGCCGCCGCCGCCCGCGCCCAGGGGACCACGCCCGTCGCCGGGACCCACTGTCTGCTCTCCGGACCCGCCGACACCCAGTCTGAGCTGCTCGCGGGCCTCCCTGTGGGCGTGAGCGCCTCACAGGGCCAGACGCTCGTCGTGCCGCGCGGCATCGTCGTGCTCCAGGCCGTGCCCGCCAGCTTTGCGCACCCCCCGAGCATCAGCGAACCCACGGCGCAGTTCTTCGTGCTCAAGGACCACGTCTCGCTGTTTGGGAACGACATCACGAACCCGCAGCAGAGCACCGACCAGAGCGGCGCCCCGGACGTGGCCTTCGGATTCACGTCCCACGGTGCCAAGGCGTTCCAGAGCGTGACCGCCCAGATCGCCAGGCGCGGCGACCTGGTCAGCGGACTGGGGCAGACGTTCAACCAGCACTTCGCGGTGGCGCTCGATACGCAGCTGATCACGGTTCCCTCGATCGACTTCAAGACCTATCCCGACGGAATTCCAGGCGACAACGGCGCCGACATCACCGGCGGCTTCACGATCTCCTCCGCGCAGGACCTGGCCACGCAGCTGCGGCTCGGGGCGCTGCCGATCAAGCTCAAGCTGATCTCCGAGTCCCAGGTGTCCGCGACGCTCGGCAAGCAGGCGCTGCACCAGGGGCTGATCGCGGGCCTCGCCGGGCTGATCGTGGTGGCGATCTTCCTGCTGAGTTTCTACCGCGTGCTCGGCGTGATCGCGGTCGGGGGCCTGATCGTCTACGGGCTCTACTTCTACGCGCTGATCAAGCTGATCCCGATCACGCTGACGCTGCCTGGCATCGCCGGCTTGATCCTCACGATCGGCGTCGCCGCGGACGCGAACATCGTGATCTTCGAACGCGTGAAGGAGGAGATCCGCGGCGGGCGATCGATCCGCCAAGGGATCGTGACCGGTTACCGCAAGGGCTTGACGGCGATCATCGACGCGAACGTGGTCACGATCATGACCGCGTTCATCCTGTTCGTGCTCGCCACGGCGGACGTGAAGGGATTCGCTTTCACGCTGGGGATCGGCACGTTCGTGTCGTTGTTCACCGCGGTACTGGCCACTCAGGCGATCCTCATGACGATGGGCAGCTCGCGTCTGATCGCGAGCCCGTCCGCGCTCGGCGCGGGCGGCAAGAGGCGGGTTTGGCGGTTCGACTTCATGGGCGCCTCGCGCTACTTCTTCTCGATGTCGGGCGTGATCCTGCTCATCGGCGCGCTGGCGATCGGCGGCAGGGGGCTCAACCTCGGCATCGACTTCACCTCCGGCACGCGGATCACCGCGAGCCTCGTGAAGTCGGCCAGTGAATCGCAGGTGCGATCGGTGATGAGCGCCGAGGGCGTCGCCAATCCAGAGGTCCAGAAGGTCTCCAACCAGGCCCTGGGCAACAACGTCTTCCAGATCTCCTCCAAGCAGATCCAGCCCGGAAAGGTCACCGTCGTCCGCGACGCGCTCAATTCGGACTTCGGGGTGAAGTCGTTTGACTCGACCTCCGTCGGCCCCACGTTCGGCCGAACTGTCGCCAACAGCGCCGTGATCGCGATCATCGCCTCGCTGCTGGTGATCTCGGCCTACGTCGCGTTGCGCTTCGAGTGGAAGTTCGCCGTGCCCGTACTGATAGCCCTGATGCACGACCTGCTGATCACGAGCGGCGTGTACTCACTGACCGGCCGGGAGGTGACGACAGCGACCGTGGCCGCGCTGCTGACCATCTTGGGCTACTCGCTCTACGACACGATCATCGTGTTCGACCGGGTACGGGAAAACGTGCCCCGAATGCCGCGCGCGGCCTTCTCCCAGATCGTCAACCGCTCGATGTCCGAGGTGCTGACGCGGTCGGTGGCGACCACCTCCTGCACGCTCATGCCGATCATCGCGCTGCTGCTGTTCGGCGGAGCGACGCTGAAGGACTTCGCGTTCGCACTCCTGATCGGCGTCGCCTCGGGGGCGTACTCGTCGATCTTCATAGCCTCGCCCGTGCTCACCCACTGGAAGGAGCGCGAGCCGCAATATCGCGCCCGCCGGCGGCGCATCGACGGCGAGCTGGGGTACGTCCCGGCGTACGCCGAGGCAGGCGCGGATATCGAGCCGGTCACGAAGCGCCCGCGCCGCGTCGGCCGGCTGACCGAGCCCCAGCCGGAGACGGTCTCGGCGGCCGAGTTCGAGGAGATGAAGCGCGACATCGCGGAAGAAGAACGGGAGCCGAGCCGGCACACCTCGACGCTGACCAAGAGGATGTCTCAGACGGCCGAGACCGATGTTCGGCCCAAGCCTGCTCGAAAGGGAACGGACGGTGCCCGTACGCCGGCCGACGGCGGCGACCGTAAGCCTGCCGGCGGTGGCGCCCGCACGCCTGCCGGCGGTGGTGGCCGCAAGCCTGCCGACACTGGTGACCGTAAGCCCGCGGACGGTGGCGGCCGCAAGCCTGCCGACGGTGCCCGGATGCCCGCCGAAGCGGCCCGGAAGCCCGCTGCCGACGTCGGTCCGCCCGCCCAGCCGACCCCGCAGCCCGAGGAGGCCATGGAGCACGTCCCAGCTCCGGACATCCCCGAGAACGAGGGCGTCGCCCCGGTGTCAAAGCCCAAGCGCCCGTCGAAGTCGCGGCCGCGCAACCGAAGGCACGGGAGGCGCAGGTAAGCCATGGGCATGCTCGCTTGGGTGATGATGGGCCTCGCGCTGTGGCATTTCACGATCTGGCTGCCCGACCGCTTCTGGGGCGGGATCGTCGGAGCCTTCATCGGCGCGCTCGCCGGCGCCGTCATCTTCGGGCTGGTGATCAACGGCTTCAGCATTCCCGGCCGCCACGCCACGCACATCGGCACGGCGCTCGAGGCGATCCCGGGCGCGCTGATCGCGATGGGGCTCGTCTACCTCGAGGGCATGCGGCGCGAGCGTGCCGCCGGGTCGGCCGGGCTCGGCCTCACCTGAGACAAATCTGTAACGCCGTGTAACGCGGCGCGCGCGGTTCCCGGCCTCACCCCGAGGATCCGTCGGGGGCGGCACATACCCTGCCCGCGATGGCCGAGCCCGCCCTCCTAACGGCATCCGACGAACCGCCCGAGACCGGCGTCGTCCTCCATGCGGTGCCCGATCCGCCGGCCCCACGGCTCGAGGTGGCGGAGTATGACCTCGCACGAGCCCTCGCCCTCGAGCGCGAACTCGGAGTCAGCCACGCGCTCGCCCAGCTAATGGTGCGGCGCGGCCTCGGTGACCTGGCCGCGGCCCGCGAGTTCCTGAATCCGCGGGAGGCCCACGAGCCGAGCTCGTTCGCCGGGATCGACCGCGCTCTCGAGGTGGTCGTTCGCCACATCCGCGCCGGCAGCCGCATCACCGTCCACGGCGACTATGACGTCGACGGCGTCTGCGCGACCGCGATCCTGGTCAGGGCGCTTCATTCCCTGGGTGCGAATGTGGGTTGGTTCCTGCCGGACCGGATCGGCGACGGCTATGGCGTATCGGTCGAGACGGTGCGCCGGCTTGTGGGCCGGGGCACCGGTCTCCTGATCACCGTCGACTGCGGGATCACCGCCGTGGATGAGGTTGCCGCAGCGCGGGCGGCGGGCCTCGACGTCGTCGTCACCGATCACCACGCGCCTCGTCCCGATGGCGCGCTCCCGGACTGCCCGATCGTGCATCCGGCTATCTGCGGCTACCCGTACCCGGACCTCTGCGGTACCGGGGTCGCGTTCAAGCTCGCCGGCGCGCTCGGGGCACCGACGGCGGCTGATGACATCGAGCTCGTCGCGCTCGCGACGGTCACGGACCTGATGCCTCTGCGGGGCGAGAACCGCACGCTCGTGCGCGATGGGCTGCGCGCGCTGGCGAACACGGCGAAACCCGGGTTGCGAGCCCTGATGAAGGTCGCAAGGGTCGATCCGAGCGCGCTCGACACCCAGGCGATCGGCTTCCGCCTCGGGCCCCGGATCAATGCCGCCGGAAGGCTGCGGCGCGCGGACGCCGGCCTCGAGCTCCTCCTGACCGACGATCTGCAGCGGGCCGCCGAGGTGGCGGCCGAGCTCGACGGCGTGAACCTGGAGCGCCGGGCGGTGGAGCAGAGGATCCTTTGGGACGCCGAATCCCAGGTCGCGCACGCCGGCGACCGCAACGCGTTCGTCCTCGCGGGAGAGGACTGGCATCCGGGGGTGATCGGGATCGTCGCCTCGCGGGTCGTGGAGCGATATCACCGCCCGACGATCCTCGTCGCGCTCGACGGACAGCTGGGCTCGGGGTCTGGCCGGAGCATCCCGGGGTTCGACCTGCTCGGCGCGTTGAACGCGAGTGCGGAGCACCTTCAGCGCTACGGCGGTCACCGGGCCGCGGCAGGGCTAACGATTGCTCGAGACCGCATCGATGCGTTCCGAGCCGCGGTCGAGGCGCACGCCCGCGAGGTTCTCACCCCTGAACTGCTCCGGCCGGTGGAGCGCGTGGACGCCATCGTTTCCGGGGGTGAGCTCGGCCTGGCTTTGGCCGAGGAGCTAGGGTCTCTCGAGCCATGTGGGGCCGGCAACCCTGCCGCACGGCTGTTGGTGCCCGGAGCTCGCTTCGAGGACGTGAGACCGATGGGGGAGGGGCGCCACGCTCGCTTCTCTGTGGGCTCTGGCGGTACTCGGGCCCGCGCCGTTGCCTTCGGCTGCGAAGGCGGTCTAGCGACGCCGCCGGGAACGCCGGTGGACGCCACGTTCCGCCTGAAGCGAAACGTGTGGAACGGCGCGGTCGAGGCTCAGCTGGTCCTGGGGCACTGGTGGCCGTGCACACCGACGGGGATCGAGGTCCTCGGAGAGCCCGACGACTACCTCGCCGGCGTGGTTGCAGAGGTCGACGCACGCTGCGAGCCCGTGAGCCAGGCCAATCTGGCCGAAGGGTGCCGGACGGTGCTCGACCGTCGCGGCGATAGCCCGCTCGCGGTCCTCGCGGATGCCCTGGCAGCCGGGGGAGGGGTGCTCGCGGTCTGCGCGGACGTGGCGCGAAGGCTGGCGGGGCTGATCGCGCGCATCGGGGGCTTCTCGCTCATCTCCTATCACGCCGTGGAGCGCGTCCCGGCTCTGCCGGGCACGTTCGCGCACGTGGTGGCCCTGGATCCGCCCGCCTCCGCGGCCGACACGGCGCTGCTGAAGATCGGAACCGGCTTCACGCACTTTGCCTGGGGCGAGCCTGAGCTACGCTTTGCTCAGCAGATGCACGAGCTGGAGTACGGTCTCCGCGCTTCGCTCGTGGCCCTCTACCGAGGCCTCAGGCAGCGGGGGAGGGTGACCGGCCAGGAGCTCGAGCGCCTGCTTCGCGGAGACGGTCCGCACGGCCGCCCGGCACGCCTGGCGGGAAGGCTGATCAGAGTCCTCGCGGAGCTTGAACTCGTCAGCCTCGACCGGGATCTGCCGGCCCTGGCGATCGAGGGCGCCGCGCCCACCGCGTTGGAGCGCTCGCCGGCGTACAGAGCCTACGCACAGCGATACGAGGACGGACGACGATACCTGAGCAGGGCAAACAATCCACCAAGCGCCTGACCCGCTCCCGCGTCAAGGACGCGGCCCGCGCCGGCGCGGATGGCGGTTCGAGCGAAGGCGCGGGCGAGGCCGGCCGTATCGGCCCCGCTCTGGTCAGACCCCGCCCACCGGTCGACCAGGTCGCGCATGCCGACGCCGGCATGGCGGTTGAGCGCGCCGAGCTGACCGCGGCGGAGCGGCGCCTGCTCGGCGACCTGTTCGCGATCGTCGAGGAGCACTCCCACGAGGCCGCAGTCGCGGTCGACCGCCAACGGGTCGAAGAGGCGTTCGTGTACGCGTGCGCGCATCACGCCGACCAGCGGCGCAAGTCAGGAGAGGACTTCATCATCCACCCGGTCGGCGTGGCCAAGATCTGCGCCGGCATGCGACTCGATACCGAGACGCTGTGCGCCTCGTTGCTGCACGACACGGTCGAGGACACGTCCGCGTCGCTCGAGGAGGTGAACGAGGCATTCGGCGAGGAGATCGCCGGTCTCGTGGACGGGGTCACGAAGCTGACGGGGCTGACGTTCCAGTCGCGCGACGAGGCCCAGGCGGAGAACTACCGCAAGATGATGGTGGCGATGGCCACGGACATCCGGGTCATCCTGATCAAGCTCGCCGACCGCCTGCACAACATGCGCACGATCGGCGCGATGCCGAAGCAGAAGCAGATCGACAAGGCGCGCGAGACGATCGACATCTACGCCCCGATCGCACACCGCCTTGGCATCCACGCGATCAAGTGGGAGCTCGAGGACCTCGCCTTCCAGACCCTGCACCCGCGCAAGTACGCCGAGATCAAGGCTCTCGTGGCCCAGCAGCGCGCCGAACGCGAACGCTACGTCAACCAGGCAGGCGAATACCTGGCCAAGGAGCTCGACGAGCTCGGGATTGACGCCGAGATCTCCGGCCGCGCCAAGCACTTCTACTCCATCTACTCGAAGATGACCAAGAAGAGCCGGGAGTTCAACGAGATCTACGACTTGACCGCGATGCGCGTGATCGTGGGGTCGGTCAAGGACTGTTACGGCGCGGTGGGCGTCATCCACTCGCTGTGGAAGCCGCTGCCCGGCCGCTTCAAGGACTTCATCGCGATGCCGAAGTTCAACATGTACCAGTCGCTGCACACGACGGTGATCGGACCCGAGGGGCGGCCGCTCGAGATCCAGATTCGCACCCGCGAGATGCACGACCTGGCCGAGTTCGGGATCGCCGCGCACTGGATGTACAAGGAGTCCGCCGCCCGTGATGCCACGGATTCCGATGGCAAGCTCAAATGGCTCCGGTCGCTGCTGGATTGGCAGCAGGACATGGCCGATTCCCGGGAGTTCATCGAGACGCTCAAGGTTGACCTGTTCGAGGACGAAGTCTTCGTGTTCACGCCCAAGGGTGAGGTCAAGTCGCTGGCCGCCGGCGCCACCCCGCTGGACTTCGCGTACGAGATCCACACCGACGTCGGCCATCGCTGCGTGGGGGCGAAGGTCAACGGCAAGATCGTCCCGCTGTCCTACCAGCTGCGCTCGGGCGACATCGTCGAGGTCCTGACCTCAAAGCGCGAGCGGGGGCCCTCGCGCGACTGGCTCGCCTTGGTCAAGACGACCCGAGCCCGGAACAAGATCAAGGCCTGGTTCAAGGCCGAGTCGCGCCGCGACAGCGAGCACAGCGGCCGCGAGCTGCTCCAGGACCACCTGCGAAAGCAGGGCCTGCCGGCGCAGAAGGTCGTCGGCTCGGCGCTGCTTGCCGACGTGATCCGCGAGATGGGGTTCCGCAAGGCCGACGACTTCTACATCGCCCTGGGCGGAGCCAAGATCTCCCCCAAGGTCGTCGTCAACAAGATCATGCAGCACCTCAAACAGGGCGAGGCGGCTGACGCCGAGCCGACGGCGGCCGATGACCTCCTGCAGACACGCCGCCGCCGGGCCCGCCCGACGACGTCCTCGTCGCGCTACGGAATCATGGTGGAGGGGATCGACGAGGTCATGCTCCGCTTGGCCAAGTGCTGCCGTCCGGTGCCGGGCGACCCGATCGTCGGATACATCTCGCTGGGCCGCGGGATCACCATCCACCGGGAGGATTGTCCGAACGTGGCCGTCCTCAAACGCGACCCCGATCGCTTCACGCCGGTCTCCTGGGAGGGCGACGCCGAAACCTCGTTCCGCGTCGAGATCCAGGTCGACGGCTGGGACCGGCACCGCCTGCTCGAGGACATGTCCCGCACGTTCGCCGAGTCCGGCATCAACATCGTGGAGGCGCGCTGCACGGTCAACCATCCGATGGTCAAGAACCGGTTCGTGGTGGAGGTGGGGGATACGCGAGCGCTCGACCAGACGATCACCCGTTTGCGGAACATCGACTCGGTGTTCGACGCCTATCGCGTGACGCCGGGCGGCGGCTAGCAGAGCGCGCGCGATGGGCGCCATCCATCGCCGCTCCGAGGAAGGCTGGGAGGGCGTGGTTCCCCAGGCCTACGCCGACGTCGCACTGGCCGGGGTGCGAAAGCACGAGCTGATCGGCGAGGCGGACGGCGCTTCGCAGTACCGCATCCGCTTCTTCGAAGTCCCGCCGCACGGCCGAACCGCGCGCGAGCGCCACCCGCACGACCACGGCGTCGTGATCCTCTCCGGGCGCGCGCGGGTCACCCTGGGGGCGCAGACGCACGAACTTGCCGAGGGGGACGCCGTGTACGTCGCCGGCGACGAGCTGCATTGCTTCGAGGCGCTCGGCGATGGGCCGCTCGGTTTCCTCTGCGTGGTCGGTCCGGGGAC
>JAFASF010000380.1 GCA_019244745.1 Solirubrobacterales bacterium
ATCGGGGTCGATCACGCCACGATCCTCGTGCTCGACGACGATCATCTGGTCCCAGGCATGCCGCTGTCCGACGTGCTGCCGATCGCGACCGACGTGCTCGTGCTCGAGATCACCCCAAACCGTCCCGACTGCCTCGGGATCTACGGCGTCGCGCGAGAGGTGCACGCGGCGACCGGCGCCGAACTACAGCCGCCGCCATGGGACGAGGATCCGGGCAGCTTCGAGGAGACGCCGGGTCAGGTGACGATCACGGTCGAGGCCCCGAAGGAGCTCTGCCCGAGGTTCACCGCCCGCGCGTTCGAGAACGTCGAGATCAAGCCGAGCCCGCCGTGGCTCAAGGCGCGGCTGATGGCGGCCGGGCAGCGCCCGATCTCGAACGTCGTCGACATCACCAACTACGCCATGCTGCTGACCGGTCAGCCGCTGCACGCGTTCGATCTCGACCGCGTTGCCGGAGCCACCCTGACGGTGCGCACCGCCCGCCAGGGGGAGACGGTCGAGACTCTCGACGGCCAGATCCGCACGCTGGACGCCGACATGGTGCTGATCGCCGATGCCGCCGGTCCCACCTCGATCGCGGGCATCATGGGCGGCGCCCGCTCCGAGGTAGGCGGCGACACGACCCGAGTCGTGATGGAGGTGGCGAACTGGAACGGCGCCAACATCCACCGCACTTCGCTAAAGCTCGGGCTGCGAAGCGAGGCCTCCACCCGGTTCGAGAAGCAGCTCCAGCCCGAACAGACCCTGGAGGCCCAGGCCGTCGCCGCGGAGCTCATGATCGAGCTGTGCGGCGCCCGGCTCGTTCCGGGAACGATCGACATCGGCGGACCGGGCCCACCGCCGCGCACGATCCGTCTCAGGGACGCCCGCGTCACCAGCCTCCTCGGCGGGCCAATTTCACGCAAGCGCTGTCGAGAAATCCTCGAGGCCCTCGAGTTCACGGTCGCCGACGCCGACGACGGCCTCGACGTCACGGTGCCCACGTTCCGCCGCGCGGACGTAACCCGCGAGGCCGACCTGATCGAGGAGGTAGCCCGGATCGACGGCCTCGAGAAGTTGCCCGCCACGCTTCCCTCGCGCCACGGCGCATACGGACGCCTGACCGGACGACAGAGGCTCCGGCGGCGCGCGGCCGACGCGCTCGCCGCTCAGGGACTGGACGAGATCGTGGGCTGGAGCTTCGTGGGGCCGGATCTGGCGGAGCGCCTGGGGCTGCCCGAGGCCCGGATGGTGGAGCTAGAGAACCCTATGTCGCTCGAGCAATCGCGACTGCGAACGACGCTGCTCGGTTCGCTCCTCGACGTGGCGCGCCACAACCGCGCGCACGGCGCCACCACGCTGCGCCTGTTCGAAGCGGGTGCGGTGTATCTGCCGCGCAACGATCGGTCCCTGCCGGATGAGCCGCACCACATCGGCGCGCTGCTGATCGGCTCGCTGCGACCCTCGACCTGGCGCGATCCGCAACCGCCGCGGGCAGACTTCTTCGCCGCCAAGGGCGTCCTCCAGGGTGTGCTCGACGCCCTGCACGCGCGGTGGAGCGTCGAGGCGGCGGCCGATGCACTGCGGTTCCTGCATCCGGGGCGGGCAGCAAGGGTCCTGATCGACGGCCGTCCGGCCGGTTGGCTCGGCGAAATACACCCGGAGGTCGCGGCGAGCTGGGACATCGAGGCCGTGGTCGCGGGCTTCGAGCTCGACCTCGACGCGGTTCCGGAGCCGCCGGTCGCGATCTACGAGGACGTCACGAGCTTCCCCGAGGTGCGCGAGGATCTCGCGGTCGTCGTCGGCGAGGACGTGTCCGCGGCACGGGTTGTGGACGTCGTGCGCCGCGCCGGCGCGCCGCTGCTTGCCGGCGCGGAGGTGTTCGATGTCTACCGCAACCCCGAGCTCCTCGGCGAGGGCAAGGTCTCGCTGGCGCTGCGGCTCATCTACCGGGCGCCGGACCGGACGCTAACCGACGAGGAGGTGGCGTCGCGGCGCGAGGGGATCGCGGCGGCGCTGGCCGATGAGCTGGGCGGGAGGGTCCGTGCCGCATAGCGTCGCCGTATTCGGGGGCGCCGGCTACACGGGCGCGTTGACCGCAAAGCTCCTATACGGCCACCCGTCGTTCGACCTTCGCGCGGTGACCGCGAGAAGCGACGTCGGATCGAGACTCGACGAGCTGTACCCATACCACCGCGTTCCGATCACCATGGAGGAACTCGACGTCGACCGCCACGCCGCCGTCGACGCGGCGGTGGTGGCATATCCTCACGGCGCCGCGGCCCCGCTCGTCGCGGAGCTGCGCGGGCGCGGGGTCCGGGTCGTCGACCTTAGCGCCGACTTTCGCCTGCGAGATCCCGCCGTCTATGCCGACTGGTACCGCGAGCACCAGGCCCCGCAGCTGCTCGATCAGGCCGTCTACGGCCTCCCGGAGCGCTACCGCGACCAGATCGCACGCGCCGACCTGGTCGCCAACCCCGGCTGCTACCCCACGGCAGCGGTCCTCGCGCTGGCGCCGCTAGCCCGGGCCGGCGCAATCGGTGATCTCGTAATCGATGCCAAATCGGGCGTGTCAGGCGCCGGTCGCGCCGCGACCGACAAGACCCACTTCGTGGCCGTCGACGAGAACGTCAACGCCTATGGTGTGCCGCGCCACCGGCACACGCCGGAGATCGAGCAGGAACTCGAAGCGCTCGGCGCACCCGTCACCGTCACTTTCACCCCGCACCTGCTGCCGCTCGACCAGGGCGAGCTCGTGTCCTGCTATGTGACGCC
>JAFASF010000390.1 GCA_019244745.1 Solirubrobacterales bacterium
ACACGAGGTTGTCGAGCGTCCGCCCGCATCGGCGCGTGATGTGACCGAGGTAGCCGCCGAGCGTCAGCCCGCCGATCCCGGTTGGCGAGATGATGCCCCCCGGGACCGCGAGCCCGATGGCGTGCGTGGCGTGATCGACCGCGGCGAGCGTCGCCCCGCCCTGCACCCGCACCAGCTTGTCCGATGGATCGACGATCACTCCGTGCATCGGCGAGAGATCGATCACCAGGCCGTCGTCGACGCTGCCCAAGCCACCGCCGTTGTGCCCGCCGCCGCGCACCGCGACCCGCAGCTCGTGCTCACGAGCGTGCGCGAGCGACGCGATCACGTCCGCCACATCGGCGCAGCGCACGATCGCCGCCGGGTGCTTGTCGATCATCGCGTTGTACACCGCGCGCGCATCGTCGTACCCAGGTGCACTCGGATCCAAGTAGTCCCCGCGCAACAGCCCCTGTAGCTGTGCGGAACTCGTGGTCTGCTCTACCGTCGCCATGGTGGCCCCCGTTTCTGGTGGTTTGCCCGAAATCACATCGCAAACGCGCATAGCCATCCATACGCCGTTCGGCGTATCTTTGGTTCCACCGGGGCAATGAATACGAGGGCCGTCAAAGCGATCCTGGGACTGATCGCCGACGCTGAATCAGCCGCGTCGGTCGAGGCCTACCATGTCGACCTACTGGCCGCCCTGGTGGTCGTGTTTCCCTGCGACGTGGCGGTCTTCAACCAGTTTCAGTTTGCCGCCCCAGAGGTCGGGCTCGGGGCGCACAGCCCGATGTCCGATTTCAATGCCACGGCAGCGGGACCGTCCGCGAGTTGCGCGCTATCGCCCCTCCTCGAGCCGGCGGGCGCCGTCTCGCCAGGGGAGTGCGCCGCGTTTGTGCGCCACATGCGCGAGCACCCGCTGATCCGCCGGCACGCCGCCGGCGACTCCGGAGCTCATCGGCTATCGGACACCACCAGCATGCGCAGCTTCCGGCGCTTTTCCGTGTATGGCGAGTTCCTGCGCCCGGTGTCGATCGAGCACCAGCTGACGCTCGGGCTGGCGGAGCCGCCCGGGCGCTTGGTGGGCGTGTGGATGAACCGCGCTCGCCGCGATTTCTCCGAGGACGAGTTGCTCTTGGCCGAGCTGCTGCGCCCCCGGCTGCGAGCCGCCGAGGTGGCGGTGACCCGGGCCGCCGCCCGCGCCACGCTGACCCCCCGGGAGCGCGAGGTGATCGATTTGGTCGCCGCCGGCGCAACCAACGGAGCGGTCGCGGAAGCGCTGGTGGTGAGCCCGACAACGGTCAAGAAGCACCTCGACAACATCTACGCCAAGCTCGGAGTTTCCTCTCGCACCGCCGCCGCGAACCGCGTTCGCGCCGGGGCCCCCTGGGTCTAGGGGTCGGCTCGTCGTGCGGCGGCTCGCCCTCAGTATGCGGTGCACCGTGAGCGGTGGCGGGGCGACGCCTTGTATCGCGGCTCGGCACCCCGGAGCCACAGCAGCTGATCGACATCCGCGGCGCAGCTGCCCGGGCGCGCGGCGACGATCAGCTCGACGGCGTGAAGCGCGCACGCCCGGATCTCCACCTCCTCGGGCGACCCGTGCTCGATCAGCTCGCCCCTGTCGATGCGCCCCACGAGCTCTGGATCGAACTCGAGCACTCGGTCGAGCCGCAGCACGTGCGGGACGAGATTGTCGGCGAACATCGTCAGGCGGTGAGGGTCGTGGAACTGCGCCACGCCGGCGCGCATCAGGTCGGCGGCGGCGATCTGGGCGCGCTTGAGGAACGGCACCGCCAGCTCCTCATATCTGGAGATGTCGGCGAAACAGTCCCAGCGGCCGAGCCTCTCGGCGAGCGCGACCGCGGAGCCGCCGGCCCCATCCACGAGCGCGCTGAAGCGCCCCGCGGCGCCCTGGAGGAGATGCCGGCCGAGGTCGCTCAGTGACCAGCGGAACAGCTCCATGAGCTCGTGGCCCGGGTCCTGGCCGAGCGCCGCCGCAATGTCGGCGGCGTCTATCACCTCGAGCTGGCCGGCACTCCACGGCCCCCGCGTCGCAAACCGCTCCCGAATCCCGATCGCGATCGTGGAGTAGCCGGAGCGTCCCTGACGCTTGCGTAACGTCGGGTACCAACCGGATCCAAAGTTGATCGCGTCGAGCGTCAGCCAGAACGCCGCCAGCTCCTCGCGTCCACCGGCCACGAGGTGAACCTCGGGGTCGGGCTCGAGCGCCCGGTTGTCGATCGGCAACGCCGCGGCGTAGGCCGCAATCGCGTCGTGGACGATCCGCACCTGCCGCGCCCGCGCGGCGATCTCGGCGCACGCCTCCCTGAGCTGATCCACGACCTCGGTCACGCCCGGAGAGGATGACGGGCCGCCGCCGCGAGCGCGGTCCAATGACCACCCGCCACGCTAGGGTAGGAACGACCAGCATGCCCCAAGCCGCGATCGACATCGAACAGCTCCTCGCGGGGCTCAACGAGCCCCAGCGGGAGGCTACGACGTACGGCGAGGGGCCGCTGCTGATCCTGGCCGGCGCCGGCTCGGGCAAGACCCGCGTCCTCACCCATCGGATCGCCTACCTGGTGGCCACCGACGCCGCCAAGCCAAACGAGATCCTGGCGATCACGTTCACCAACAAGGCGGCGGGCGAGATGCGCGAGCGCGCTGAGCTGCTCGTGGGCCGTCGTGTCCGCGCGATGTGGGTGATGACGTTCCACGCCGCCTGTGCCCGGATGCTGCGCGCCCACGCCGACCGTCTCGGCTACACGCGCCAGTTCACGATCTACGATCAGGCCGACTCCCGCCGGCTCGTGAAGCGTTGTCTCGAGGAGCTGAGCATCGACCCCAAGCGGTTCACGCCGGCCGCGATCCAGTCACAGATCTCCGACGCCAAGAACAAGCTCCGCGACGCCGAGAGCTACGCGCGGATGGTCGGCTCGTTCTTCGAGCAGACCGTGGCCGACGTCTACCGGCTCTACGAGCGCGAGCTGCATCGCATGAACGCGATGGACTTCGACGACCTCCTCGTTCGCGCGGTCAACGTGCTCGAGATGTTCCCCGAGGTGCGCGATCGCTACTCCGAGGGCTTCCGCCACGTGCTCGTGGACGAATATCAGGACACCAACCGGGCTCAGTACCGCTGGCTGCAGCTGCTTGCCGAGGAGCATCGCAACCTGATGGTGGTCGGGGACGACGCGCAGTGCCTCCTCGAGGGGACGCTCGTCACGATGGCCGATGGGAGCGAGCGTCCGATCGAGGAGGTGCGGGCCGGGGATCTCGTGCTGTCGGGCTACGGGGGTGGTTGCTTTGACGGCGCGCGGGTGGAGCGAACGCACCGGTCGTATGCGGTCGACGGCGTCGCGATCCGGACGGTCTCCGGGCGGGCGGTTGTCAGCACGGCTGAGCACACGCACTTCGCCGGGAGGGTGGGAGATAACTGTCGCTATGCGACAGATATCTCCCACCCTCCCTCGGCTGCCCCGCCGCTCGGCGTGCTGACGCGGACCGCCAGCTTGGGAGCGCACGCCCAGGCGTTGCCGTTCACGCTCGCGGCAGACGTGCGCCCGGGGATGTCGCTGTTCGACTATTGCGGGAACCACGACATCGTCGAATCGGTCGAGAGGGTCGGGCTCGAGCGCCCGGTCTACGACCTCGACGTCGAGAACACTCACAACTTCGTTGCCAACGGCGTGGTCACGCACAACTCGATCTATGGCTTCCGGGGCGCCGAGATCAGAAACATCCTCGAGTTCGAGGACGACTTCCCCGATGCCCACGTGGTCAAGCTCGAGCAGAACTACCGCTCGACGCAGACGATCCTGGACGCCGCCAACGCGGTGATCCGAAACAACCGCGGTCAGAAGCCCAAATCGCTTTGGACCGACGTCGGGCGGGGCGATCTGATCAAGGTGCGGGAGCTCGAGGACGAGCACGCGGAGGCCCGGTTCGTGACCGGCGAGATCATGCGGCTCGTCGACGAAGGGGTTTCGCGCTCGGAGCTCGCGGTCTTCTACCGTACGAATGCGCAGTCGCGCGTGCTCGAGGACACGCTCGTGCGCACGGACATCGCCTATCAGGTGATCGGGGGCACGAAGTTCTACGAACGAGCCGAGATCAAGGATGCGATCGCCTACCTGAACGTGCTGGTCAACCCCCAGGACGTGGGCGCGTTCACGCGAATCGTCAACTCCCCGCGGCGTGGCATCGGCACCACCTCGGTCTCGCGCGTGCTCGCGTTCGCAAACACCATGGGCATCTCGGTGTGGGATGCGGCCGCAGAGCCCGAGCGCGTCCCGGGGCTCGGCGCGCCCGCGATCAGGGCGCTGAGGAGGTTCATGGCCACCATGCTCCTGCTGCGCGAGCGGGTGCAGTCAGGCGCCACGATCGCCACGCTGCTAAAGGACACGCTCCGGGAGACCGGCTATCGGGAGGCGCTCGAGGCCGAGCGGACGATCGAGGCGCAGGGCCGGCTCGAGAACCTCGACGAGCTCATCAACGTGGCGGCGGAGTACGACATGACCGACGCCGAGAGCCACTCGCTGCCCGAGTTCCTGCAGCAGATCGCGTTGATCGCCGACGCCGACGTCCGCACCGACGACGAGGGACTGGTGACCTTGATGACCCTGCACAACGCCAAGGGCCTCGAGTACCCGATCGTGTTCATGATCGGCTGCGAGGAGGGCGTGTTCCCGCACTCCCGGGCGATGGACGAAGGGAGCCTCGAGGAGGAGCGGCGGCTGTGCTACGTGGGAATCACCCGCGCCGAGCGCGACCTCTACATGACCTACGCCCGCACCCGCAACGTGTTCGGCTCGCGCACGTTCGGCGCCCCCAGCCGGTTCATCGCTGAAATACCCGCGGAGCTGACCGACCGTGAGGAACAGCAACGCGGGCGGTTCGGCGGGATCCGCGCTCGCATGACGTCTTGGGACAGCGGCCACTCGGCCGCGGATGGTGCGTCCTGGGGAGGCGGGCCCCCCGATCCGCCGATCGCGTTCCGGCTCGGCGAGGACGTCGTCCACCCGACCTTCGGCGAGGGCGTCGTGACCGGCCTCGAACCGGGCGGCATCGTCGTGATCCGCTTCAGCCAGGATCGCTCCGAGCGAAAGCTGGTCGCAGACCTCGCACCGATCACAAGGCGCTGAGGGAGCCGGGCCGGCGGTGAGCGTGACCGACCACGATCCTCCCGAGGCGCGGCGGACGCCGGGAGTGCACCGCGGCGAGCTGATCAGCGTCTGCAGCGCCCTCCTGCTGCTGATCATCATGTTCGCGCTCGAGTGGTACGGGGTCGACGAGATGCCCGGACCCGACACGGCCCGGAGCGGGCTCTCGCACGCGGAGAACGCGTGGCATGCGTTGACCGTGGTTCGCTGGGTGATGCTGGCCGCGATCGCGGTCTCGCTCGGTTCGGTCGTGGTGCACGCCACCCAGCGCTCCCATGGGGTCAAGACCGACACAGGACTGCTCGTGTGGCTGCTCGGCTCGGCTACCGCGGCGCTGCTCGTCTACCGGGTGCTCATCGATCTCCCCTCGCCGAACTCCGTGGTCGACCAGAAGCTCGGCGCGTACCTTGGGCTCCTGAGCGCCGTCGGGATCGCCTATGGCGGGTTCGAGTCGATGCGCGAAGAGCGGCTGCGCGGGGGGCGGTTCGTGGCCCGGTCCCGTAGGCGGCGGTCCGTAGCCAAAGGACAGGCGGCGCGGTAGGTTGCGAGGAGCGGAGGGCCAGTGAACCTCGAAAACGTCACGCGGGACGACTGGATTCTCGGCGGCCTTGCGCTCGTCCTCGCGATCGACCTGGTGTTCTTTCCGTGGTTCGATTTCACGATCGGGGCCGGAGCCATCTCGTTCTCCCTGACGTCCACCGCCACGGGATCGCCGTCCGGCTGGCTCGGCGTCCTCGCGATGTTCTGCGCTCTCGCAGTGGTCGTGGACCTGGCAGTCGAGCGGCTCTCGCCGCAGACGCACGTTCCGGCGATCGGAGATAGCCGCAGGGCGACTCGCTTGGCGCTCGCGGCCGGAGCGGCGGCATGCATGACGTTCAAGTTCCTGCTCCACGTTCACTTCAGCCGGTTCGGGTGGGGCTTCTACCTTGGCGCCGTGCTGGTCGCGGCGCTCGTGTATGTCGCGGTGCAGTCGCGCCAGGCCGAACTCGGCGCGCCGCGCGCGCCGACCGGGAGGCCACGTTCGACGGCGGGGTCAGGGCGCGCCGGGTCCACCAAGCCCCCGGCCGTCTGAGACCTGAGGAGCCCAGTGGCGCTCGAGCTCGGGCGGCTTCGTAGAGGAGAATGGATCGCCGGCGCGGGCGCTGTGGTGCTGCTGGCGACGACGTTTCTCCTGCCGTGGTACCGGGTCACGAGCGGCTCGGGAGCATCCGGCTCGCAGTATTTGCACCCGGTCACGGTCGACGGCTGGCAGGCCCTGACCACCATTCGCTGGCTGATGCTCGCGACGATCGTCGCCTCGTTCGCGCTCGTCTACTTCCAGGCGAGCCGCCGCGCGCCCGCGATCCCGGTGGCGATGAGCCTGATCGTCACCGTCCTCGGGACCCTCACCGCGCTGGTGCTGATCGTCCGGGTGCTGATCGACCTGCCGGGCCTCGTGGGTAACGTGAGCACCCGCGCCGGCGCGTATGTCGGGCTGCTCAGCGCGATCGTGATCGCGGGTGGGGGATACGCGTCTCTGCGCCAGGAGGGCATCGCCCCGGGAGACGAGCCGGCCGAAATACCGACCGTCCGTTCGCGCGGCGGGGGCGGGGCATAGCTTCCTAGAATCTCCCTGGTGCACCGTCCGGCAATCAGCGCGCATGTATCGCGGCCCTGGATGGCCGTCAGCCTTCGTCCTCGGAGCCTCGCGCAGTGCTACTGCGCGTCGGCTCCTGCGTCCTTGCCTGCCGGCCCCCAGGTCTCGCGCTCCATGCACCCTAATTACCGGACGGCACACTGAGATGCTCGATCGTGCGCAGGTCCTCCACGTCGCGCGGCTGGCTCGCCTCGAGTTGGATGACGACGAGGTGCAGCGGATGGCCGCCGAGCTGTCCCACGTCCTCGACCACATCGAGAAGATCCGCGAGCTCGATCTGGACGGCGTGGCGCCGACCTCGCACGTGGTCGACATCGTCAACCGCCTCCGCGCCGATGAGCCGATGCCGTGCTTCCCGCCCGAGGTGGCGCTGGCGGCGGCCCCCGAGCCGCTGCGGACCGCGGCGGGCACGGGGTTCGGCGTCCCCAGCCCGCTCGCGGACGAGTCACCGTGACTGAGCTGATCGACTTGACCGCCGCACAGGCGGCGCGCGGGGTGCAGACCGGTGAGATCGGTGCCGCAGAGTTGTTCGAGGCGTATAGGAGGCGCGCGGCGGGCGAGGAGCTCAATGCATTCCTCTGGGTCGCCGACTCGCCGGCGGCCGGCGGCTCGCCGGCGGACCGGCCTCTGGGCGGCGTGCCGCTGGCGGTCAAGGACCTGTTCTGCACCGAGGGGGTGCCGAGCCAGGCCGGCTCCCGGATCCTCGAGGGCTACCGCCCCCCGTACACCGCCACCGTGGTGGCCAAGCTCACCGCGGCCGGCGCCCCCCTGCTGGGCAAGACCAACCAGGACGAGTTCGCGATGGGATCCTCCAACGAGAACTCGGGCTACGGAGCGGTGCTCAACCCCTGGGATCGGGGTCGGGTGCCGGGCGGCTCGTCGGGTGGGAGCGCCGCCGCCGTCGCCGCCGGCCTCGCGCCGTGGGCCATCGGCACCGACACCGGCGGCTCGATCCGCCAGCCCGCGGCGCTGTGCGGGATCGTGGGGCTCAAGCCGACGTACGGCGCATGCTCGCGCTACGGGATGATCGCGTTCGCCTCCTCGCTGGATCAGGCCGGTCCGCTGACCCGGGACGTGACCGACGCCGCGCTGCTGTTCAGGCACATGGTGGGGCACGATCCATGTGACTCCACCTCGGTGGAGTTCCCCGGACAGGTGGCGCTCCCGGTGGCCGAGGATCTGCGCGGCATCCGCCTGGGCGTCCCGGAGGAGCTCACCGGGGACGCCGGTGGAGTGCAGTCCGGAGTGCGCGAGAGCTTCGAGGCGACGCTGAACCTCGCCGAGGGGTTGGGGGCCTCCGTCGAGCCGTGCCGGCTCCCGCACGCCCCACACGCGCTGTCCGCGTACTACCTGATCGCTCCCGCCGAGGCATCGGCGAACTTGGCGCGGTACGACGGGGTGCGCTACGGGCTGCGCGTCGACGGGGACGCCGACCTGATCACCATGTACAGCCGCACGCGCGCGCGTGGGTTCGGCCCCGAGGTGAAACGGCGGATCATGCTCGGCACCTACGCGCTGTCGAGTGGCTACTACGATGCGTACTACGGCACGGCGCAGAAGGTGCGCACGAAGATCTCGGAGGACTTCCGGGTTGCGTTCGAGCAGTTCGACTTCATCGCCACCCCGACCAGTCCGTGGACGGCATTCGAGCTGGGCTCCAAGACGGACGATCCGCTCGCCATGTACTTCAACGACTTCTGCACCGTGCCGATGTCGCTCGCGGGCATTCCCGCGATCTCGATCCCGTCGGGTCTCAGCGAGGGTCTGCCCGTGGGTTTCCACCTTGCCGGCCCGGCGTTCAGTGAGAGTCGTCTGCTCGATGTGGCATACGCGCTCGAGCGGGCAATCGGCTTTGATGGGAGAGTCGCGAGGACGTGAGGACCGAATACGAACCAGTTATCGGTCTGGAGATCCACGTCCAGCTGAGCACTCGGACGAAGATGTTCTGCGGTTGCGAGCTGTCGTTCGGCGATGAGCCCAACACGCATACCTGCGCGGTGTGCCTGGGCCTCCCCGGCGCGCTGCCGGTCGTCAACGAGCGAGCGATCCACTTCGGCCTGATGATCGGGCTCGCGTTCGGCTGCGATATCGCGGAGCGATCAGAGTTTCACCGCAAGAACTACTTCTATCCAGACCTGCCGAAGGGCTACCAGATCTCCCAGTACGACCAGCCGCTGTGCCGGGGCGGAGAGGTGGGCGACGTCCGGATCCACCGGGTGCACCTCGAGGAGGATGCGGCCAAGCTCAACCACCTCGGCGAGAGCGGGCGGATCCACGGCTCGGGTCGCAGCTGGGTGGACTTCAATCGCGGGGGAACGCCGCTGGTCGAGATCGTCACGGAGCCCGACATCCGTTCACCCGAGCACGCTCGCGAGTGGCTGACGCTGCTCCGCACGACCCTGAGGGTGCTCGGCGTCTCCGACGTCAACATGGCCGAAGGATCGCTGCGCTGCGACGCCAACGTTTCCGTCAGGCCCGTTGGCTCCACCGAGCTTGGAACGAAGACCGAGCTCAAGAACCTCAATTCGTTCCGTTTCCTGGAGCGCGGACTGCGGGCCGAGATACGCCGCCAGATCGATCTCCTGCAGGCCGGTGAACCGGTCGTCCAGGAGACGCTTCACTACGACCCGCGCAGCGATCGGTTGACGCCGCTTCGCTCCAAGGAGGAGGCGCACGACTACCGCTACTTCCCCGAGCCTGACCTCGTCCCGGTTCTCGCGACCGAGGAGATGATCGCCGCCGCGCGGGCGGCAATCCCGGAGCTACCGGCCGACCGCGCCGCCCGCTTCGAGCGGGAGCTCGGGCTGAGCGCCGAGCGCGCGCGGCTGCTGGCGTTCCGCAGCGAGCTCGGCGACTACTACGAGCGGGCCGTGGCCGCCGACGGGGAAGATCCGGTGGGGCTCGCGAATTGGATCCCGCAGCTGGTCGAGCGCATCGGGCCCGATGCCAACCCGGCCGAGTCGAGCGTTGCTCCCGAGAGCCTCGCGACGCTGGCGGCCATGGTCGCCGCCAAGGAGGTGAGCCGCGACGCGGCGCGGGAGGTGTTGACGTTGCTGGTCAGGGAGGGCGGAGACCCCCGCACGATCGTGGAGCGCGAAGGTTTGGGAGCACTCAGCGGCGAAGGCGACGGGCTGGCTGAGATCGTGCAGCGGGCGATCGAGTCCGATCCGGCGGCAGCGGCCCAGGTGCGTTCCGGTAACCGCAAGGCTCTGGGGCCGCTGGTCGGCTACGTGATGCGCGAGACGAAGGGTCGCGCGGACGGGGGAGAGGTCACTCGCCTGATCCTGGAGCGGCTCGGCCCGTCCTAGCGCGGGGCGTGCGACCGGTCGGCGATCAGGCCGCGATCGCAGAGGACTGGGACAGCCTGCCGGTCAGCTCCTCGCGCGAGCTCACCTCGAGCTTTGAATAGATGTGCCGGAGGTGGAACTCCACCGTCTTTGGGGTCACGAACAGCGCCCCGGCGATCTGGCGGGTGGTCAGCCCGCTGGCCGCCAGCTCGGCAACGCGGCGCTGGCTGCTCGTCAGGGAATCGACGCCGCTCAGGACCGCTCTCCGCGGACGCGCTCCAGCCGCGATCAGCTCGGCCCGAGCGCGTGACTCGAGAACGCTGGCCCCGGCTCGGTGGCTGAGATCGAGGGCCAGGCGCAGCGGCTCGCGCGCGTCGCCGCGCCGGCCCGATCGCCGCAGCGCGGCTCCGGAATCGATCAACGCGCGCACGTACTCGAGTCGCTTGGGATGGGAACCTCCAATCGCGACAGACTCGGCGAGGCGCTCGAGGCCATGACGCTGCCGGCCCAGCGCCAGACCGAGGACCCGGAGGTCGCGAATGACGATCCTCGTTACGCCGAGCCTCCGCGCGCGTTCGAGCTCCCGCTCGACGAGCGGGCGGGCGTGGCGGGGCTCGCCAAGCGCGAGGTGCGCGAGCGCTGCGCTCGAGCGCCAGGCGACCAACCCCGGGCTGGCATCGGGTAGCTGTTCGGAAAGCAGGGCCCCGGCGTGCATCGCGTCACGGAGCGCCTCCTGAGGACGGTGCTGGGCGAGCCTCAACTGAGCGCGGACCTCGAGCGCCGACGCTCGAAGGAGGGAATCGCGACTGCCGCGCCGCTCGATCGCGGCCAGTACCGACTCCGCCTTCATGAGCTCACCTCGTTCGACGTGGCAGCGGGCGAGGACCGTCAGCGCGGCCTGTGAGTATCCGCCGCCGTCGGCCGGCGAGCGATCGCGTGCAGACTTTGCCGCCGCCTCCGCATCGGCGAGTCGACCCTGCTCGTACAGCGCCCTGGCCCGAACGCCGTCGATCAGCTCCCGCGCCGGGCCTCCAATCTCGTCGCGACCGGAGGGCAACATTACGTCGCAGATCTCGAGAGCTCGTTCGAGCTTGTCCGCGATGAGCAGCCCGGCGGCGCTGGCAGCGTTCGCCTCGACTTCGATCGCGGCGCGCAACTCCTCCTTGGGGCGCTCGGCCAAAGCGCGATTCAGCAGCACTGTCGCGCGCTCAGGTTCTCCGCGCCTCAACGCGGTCTCCGCCGCTTCGCGCAGGCTCGCGACCGCCGCTGGATCCTCGTCCGCGGGGGCCTCGAGAAGATGTGTTGCGATCAGCTCGGCTCCGGCGTCCTGCTCGGAGAGAATCCGCGCCGCGCGCAGGTGTGCCTTCGCTCGCTCGAAAGGAGAAAGCGTGGCTCTGATCGCGGGGCCGAGCATCGGCTGGGCCAACGCGGGCGGGCTCCCGGCCGCAAGTAACCCGACGATGGCCAGCTCGTCGGCGGCGCCCAGGACAACCTCGGGGTCGAGCCGTGCCAGGCGGGAGATCCTCGCCACCGACGCGCCCTCGTCGAGCACGGCGACGGCTTCGGCGACGGCGCGCGCGGGCGGCGGCATCGATTCGAGGCGCGCCGTGACCCAATCGCGCACGGCTTCGGGCACGATCGCCCGGATGTTGTCGGCCCGCGCGGCATCCGGCGCGTGCTCGTCCGCGCTCATTGACAGCAATAACTCGGCGAGAAGAAACGGGTTCCCCCGGCTGGCCTGCGCACACGACGAGCAGACATCGTCGTGGGTCCGCGGAAACTGCCGCCGGACGGCGCGCGCGACCCCGTCCGCGCTCAGCGGCGCCAGCGGGAGCAGGCCGTCGCCCGCGGCACGTCTCAGCGCCGCGAGCGCTCGAGGATCGGGCGATGGCTCTCCCGTCGTGGCGGCCACGACAACGGCAATCGGCAGGTGCGCGATCCGCTCGGCGAGGTACACGAGCAGGCGCAGTGAAGCCGGATCGGCCCAGTGCGCGTCGTCGATCAAGAGCGCCAGCCCCTGCAGTTCCTGTTCGGCCGCGCGCGGACCGGCGAGTTCCTTGATGGCCTCAAAGAGGTCGTGAATCAGCTGGTAGTGCGGTCCCTCGCGTCCTACCGGCGCGGGCGAGGGTGGCTCGAGCAGCCGCGTCGCCAGGGCGAAGGGGAACTCGCGCTCGAGCTCGATCCCGCGCACCGTCCGGACACGCATCCGCTGCTCGAGGGCGATCTCGCCGGAGGCTTCGAGGAGGCGCGACTTTCCGCCGCCCGCCGGGGCTTCCAGGAACACGACGCCGCCGGCGCCGCCGGCGGCGTTCCTCACGCGTTGCCTCACCGCCGCGAGCTCGCGCTCGCGCTCCAACAGGTCGTCTACGGCGCGTCGCTGACGCCGCCCGGCGGCAGTGGGCGTGAAGGTGGCCATCGCCGTTGTCATCGGTCTGCGGCCGATCCGCCTTGAGCGTGGGGGCCCCACTCTTTGGCTTAGCTTCAGTTCCAGCCGTGCCGCGTCGATAGATTCGTGGGTGATGGCTCACGGACGAACAACAGCTCGACCCGCCTGTGCGCTGGACCGCGGTGCCTTTGCGCTCTCGCTGGCCACGCTGGCGGTCGCGGTCGTGCTCCTCGCCGCTGCCGACTGGGGCACCAGGCTCGCGGGCGACAGTGTGATCCCAGGCGGGCCGCTCGATGAGCTCGCGCATCTGCTCACCGCCTTGATCGTGTTCTGGGCCCTTAGTTCGCGGGCCCGGGAGCGGTTTCTGGTCCCCGCCCTGATCGCGTCTGTGGCCATCGACGTCGACCACATCCCAGATCGGCTCGGCGTCGACTGGCTTACGGTGGGCACCCCGCGTCCCTACACCCACTCGCTGTTGATGATCGTCGTGGTCGTTGCGGCGGCGGTGACGTGGCGTCGCCGGCGCGAAGTGCTTCTGGGGGTGGCCCTGGGATTGGGGATTCACTTCTTCCGCGACATGGGCGAGGGAGGAAGCGGCGTTTCGCTGCTGTGGCCGTTCTCGTACCACTCGTTCCAGTACCCCCACGGCGTGTACCTCGCCGCGATGGCTGTGTTCGTGCTGGTGGACGTCGCGGTCTGTGCACCGCGATGGCGACAGTGGGCGCTTTCTCGCGCGCGCTGGCGGCCGCGCGCTCCGCAGTCTGAGAGCGTCTAGCGCCCTTCGCTGAGTGGGTTACGAGCGGCCGCCCCAGAACCGTCCAGCTCGCCCCTCAGCTTGTCCACCAGGTCTTCGAACATCGGGTACACGCCGCGTCCGTGGGCCTCATGGATGGCGGGTTTCCACATCTCCCACCGCTCGATTAGGGTGCGTCCGAGCATCATCTTGATCAGCTCCAAGTCGAAGGCACCCTGGCTCTCGAGCGCGGCCAGCTGCTCGAAGAAGTCGAGCTCGCGGAAGAGAACGTAAGCCTCGTGAGCATCCGAGGACACGTAACCCACGTAGGCGTCGCGGAGCTCCTCGGGCAGTTGAACCGGTTGACCATTCGTCGCGCCTCCACGAGCGAGTCCTCGTCCCAGCGTCGAAAGAACTCGGCCGCCATCTGCGCCTCCCTACTGCGGCGGGCCTCCCGTACCTGCTGCGCGGCGAACACCGCCGCCCCGATGCCGCCCAGCAGTCCCAGCGCCAGCAGCGATGTGGAGATTGCCGTGACCTCTCCCCAGTTCACTGCCATGGTGAGCATCTCTCGCCTCCAATCGGTTCAGGTTGAGGTGGCAGGTTAGGTTCATGGCGGTCGGGGCGTTCAAGGCCTATTGCTCCGCCTCGTTCATGCCGATGAACACCTTGAAGCCGATAGCGCCCGGGGACGCTCGTCGGGACGTCGGCTGCACGCAATCATGTTTCTTCGAACCCGACAGCCCAAGCTGCTCGGATGGCTCGCGTACGCCCTGATGATGGCGGGGCTGGTGGTCGGGCTGTCCCGATGCGGCGCCACACCAACGGTGTCAAAGCCGGAAACGGCGCAGCCGACGGTGGAGCACCCGGAGCGGATCAACCCCGGTAAGCGCATGCCCATGCCGGTTGGCGACATCCCCGGGTGGCGGCAGGTCTTCGCCGACGATTTCAACGGACGTACCCTCGACGACTCGAAGTGGCGCCTCTACTCGGGACAGCCCGGTGGAGATCCGGCCGGCTGGTTTGACCGCGGCCACATCACGGTGTCCAACGGCATGCTGGTGATCAGCGCCTACCGCGACCCGCACGATTACAACCGGTGGGCGACGGGCGGCCTTTCGAGCAGCGTCGGTCTCGTGCAGACGTATGGCAAGTACCTGGTTCGCTTCCGTCTCGATCCCGGGATCGGCGTGGGTCACGCGTTGCTGCTGATGCCCGCGAACAACGCCTGGCCACCGGAGGTGGACTTCAGCGAGGACAACGGAAGTGGCCGCAGTCGCACCCTCGCGACCCTCCACTTCGGCACGCACGACACGCATTGGGCGGCGGGCCTACCGGTGAACACCACCCAGTGGCACACGCTCGGGGTGGAGTGGACTCCCGGCAAGCTGCAGTACACGATCGACGGCCGCATCTGGGAGACGATGTGGGGCAACGTCGTGCCCTCCATCCCGATGGTGCTCGACATGCAGACCGAGGCGTGGCCGTGCTCCGGAACGTGGGGCCAGTGTCCGAACTCGAGCACCCCCAGTGTGGTGCGTATGTATGTCGACTGGGTCGTCGCCTATGCGCGCGCGGGGGCGGCTAGCTGATGGTGAGGGTTGGACTAGGACGGGGCGTAGGCGACCACCCAGGCCACGTCGAGGTTGACGCGCGACGGCGTCCCGGCGTTGGGGCACTGCTCCCAGGTGGACGTACCGCAGGCCCAGCCCTGTGTCTGAATGTCGAGCACCATCGGGACCGACGGGACGTTTGTGTTGGTGACATCCGCCCAGACTCCGCCGTCGAGTGTGTACACCAGCTTTCCGGGCGTCCACTGCACGCCGAGCGTGTGCCATTGAGTCAGGTTCACGCCCTCGGTTCTTTGCACCTGAGTGTTGCCCGCTCCGAAATGGAGGGTCGCGTAGTTGGTCTGACGATCGCTCCCGTTGTCCTCGGCGAAATCGATTTCCGGCGGCCAGGTATTGGTCTGCGGCCAGAGCAGGACCGCCAGGGCGATCCCCCGACCTGGGTCCATCCGGAAGCGCACCAGATACTTACCGTAGGTCTGGGCGAACGACGGCGAGGAGCTGATCCCGCCGGTGACATACGTGCTCGGGCCCGCGTCCGAACCGTTGTCGGCCGGGTCTCGATAGGCCGAGATCACGAGCTGCCCGCCGGAAACCGTGACATGGGCTGGATCGAAGAACCCGCCCGGATCGCCGCCCGGTCTGCCCCGATACGCGGTCCACTGCCAGTCGAGGCTGCTACCGCTGAAATCATCGGAGAACACCTCGCGCCAGCCACGCGGGCTCCCGGTGGGCATCGGCACGCCGGAGGGGTCGGGCGTCGGGGCCGGGCGCGAGGTCCCGTTGCGGAGCTGCAGGGGCGCGTATCGCCGCCGGCGATGGACCGCGCGGTGACGATGAACGGGGTGACGGTGAACGGGGTGCGAGGAGAGTCGGGCGGCAGCCACCGCCCACCCGCCGCACAGCAGCGACGCCGCGGTGAGCGCGAGCCCGGCCAACCGAATCTTTGCTCTTCGATGCATAGGCGCGAAATCGCCGGCGAGCCTAAGCCGCTCGCCTTTCGCCGGCCATCGCGCTGGATGATTTCGCGCAGATTGCCGCTTCGGGCGTTGCGGGGACAGGGGTCGATGCGGGCATGAGGGCCGCAGCCGCCAGCATCGTAATCGCCTGCCACACCGAGGAGCGCTTCGAGCATCTGCTGGAGGCGGTCGAGTCCGCCCGGCAGCAGAGGCCCGCACCCGACCAAGTGATCGTCGCCGTCGACCACAACGCGGATCTGTGCCACCGACTGCGCTCGGAGCTGGACGGTATTGAGGTCGTCGATCATCGCGGCGAGCCGGGGGCGTCGGGGGCGCGCAACGCGGGCGCGGCGCGCGCGGTCAACCCTTATCTCGTGTTTCTCGACGATGACGTGCGCGCGCACCCGGAGTGGCTGCGCCACCTCCTGGTGCCGTTCGATGACCCCCGCGTGATCGGCACGGGCGGAATGACGATGCCGGCGTGGCAGGGACCGCGCCCGCGCTGGTTCCCGGATGAGTTCGGCTGGGTGGTGGGGGCGTCCCATACCGGGCTGCCGACGGAATTTGCGCCGGTGCGCAACGTCTGGAGCGAGAACATGGCCGTCCGTCGAGACGCGTTCGAGGCCGTGGGGGGGTTCAGGGCCGGGTTCGGCAAGGTCGGATCCACCTCGCGCCCCGAGGACACGGACCTTTGTATCCGCATCGGCGCGAGCGCGCCCGAGTCGTGGTGGGCGTACGTGCCGGCGGCCGTGGTTGACCATCTGGTTCCGCGCGCCCGTTCGACGTTTGCCTTTTTCCTTCGCCGGTGCTACTGGGAGGGTGCCGGAAAGGTGGAGCTGTCGGCGCACCTTGGACAGGACCGCGATCTCGACGACGAGCGCTCGTATCTGTTGCGAACGTTGCCACGGGCAATCGTGCGCTATCTGGGCGGCGGCGAGCCTCGCCGCGCGCTCGCGATCGTCGCCGGAATCGTCCTCGCCGCGGCCGGTGGGGCGGTGAGCCTCGTTCGCGTCGCCAAGTTCAGGCGCCGGCGCTAGAGCCCTCAGGACCCGCTGCCGGCGCGATAGCCTCGCGCCACCGGCTCGCGAAAAACGCGCGGCCCGTTGGGGGCGCCGAGCGAGCCGGTGGCACCGAACGATCCGAACGCGTCGGGGGAGGTCGAGGACGGCGCCCGCCACTCCTGGGGCCCGCACCGCGGCGCCCGCCCCCTCGGGATCGGGTGACGCGACGCAGACACCCGCCCCGCAGGGACGTGGTCGCTCGAATGTGGCATATACGCCCGGTGGTTTCCGCCGGTCGACGCAACACGATGGTGTTGGTCGATTGGATTGGAGGTCATCTGTGAGCAGAGGGGTCAAGCTGGGTCGTGGGGAGCGGCTTGAGATTCTCGAGCGGTCGCTGGGGGCGAGAGGCAGTTGGGGGTGGCGCGGGCGATGGGGTTTGGGACGACGACCGCCAGGCGGGTTTTGGTCGCGGCCGGCGGCGCGCCGTCGCGGCGATCGCGGCGGCGGCCGCGTTCGCGGTTACGGTTGTCGCTGGTTGAGCGTGAGGAGATTCGGGCTGGGATCGCTGCGGGAGATTCGTTTCGCGTGATCGCGAGGCG
>JAFASF010000362.1 GCA_019244745.1 Solirubrobacterales bacterium
CTCCTCTCGACCGCAGGTACTCGTGAATCCACTGTCGCAACGCGCGGACGCTACCCGCAAGCTACCGCCGCCCCTCGGGGCAGTCCAGCCATCGCGCGCAGGCGTTCTTGCCGATGAGCGCGCCGGCGCGGAGCCGCGGCTAGTGTGTCTCTACGCCGTTGGCAGGTCGAGCGCGTAACCGGGTGGCCGCCTCGCGCAGGCCGGACAGCACCGGGTTCCAGTTGGACGCGGCGCCGAACGCTCCATGCACCAGCACGATCCTCGCCATCTAGCTCCTCATGAATTCATCGTCAGCACGACCTTGCCGCGCAGGGCGCCGCGCTCGACCAGCCGGTGCGCCTCGGCGGCGTCCACGAGATCGAGCGTCCGGTTCACGCGGGTCCGGAGCGCACCGCTCGCGGCCATGCGCGTGAGCGAGGCCAGGGCGACGGGATCGGTGTGCACGAGCGGCGAGTGGACTTTGAGGTCGCGGCCGCCGGCGACATCGCCCACGCGTCTGGTGAACACCACGACGCCGCCGTCGCGTGCGGCCGCCGCGGCCGCGCCACCGACCGGAACCGCGTCGAGCACCGCATCCACGGGGTGAAGGCGCGCCAGGTCAGAGGCGCGGGAGACGACCTCGGCCGCGCCCAGGCTCGCGACCCAGTCCTCGTCGCCGTCGGAGGCGACGGCGAGCACACGAAGCCCGTCCTCGACCGCGAGCTGGGTTGCGAAACCGCCGACCGCGCCGCTCGCTCCGGTCACCAGCAGCGTCGCCCCACGCGGCGCGGCGATCAGATCGAGTGCCTGTCGCGCGGTCAAGGTGTTGAGCGGAACCGTGGCGCCGGTCACCTCGTCGAGATCATCGGGGCGCGGCGCGAGCCAGTCGGGATCCACCGCCGCCGCCTCGGCGTAGGCGCCGACCCGGCCGCCGATGCGAACCCACGGAATCATGCCCACGACCCGATCGCCAACCGCGTAGCGGGAGACCCCCTCGCCGACGTCGCTGACCATGCCGGCCAGGTCCCAGCCGGGCACGAACGGCGGCCGCAGGTTCGGTGCCCGCCGGCGGACGGCACCGGAGCGCGCGCTGAGGTCGGTGGGGTTGACGTTCGCGGCCGCGATCCTCACCACCACCTCGCCCCGACCGGGGAGGGGACGCGGCCGCTCGCCGGCGCGCAGCACCTCGGGGCCGCCGAAGTCGGTGACCTCGCAAACGCGGATCGTGGATGTCACGGCGCGGCGATCGTAAACCGCCCGCAGCGACCGCGCGCCAACCGAGCGCGAGCGCTCAAGCGGGGGTGCGCGGAGCGACAAGCACCTTGACTTCGGCTCCGCGCGGCGTATAAGACGGGGCCACGTGGCCGCGCGAGGCGGGCCCGTACGTTCAGGGAGGTTTTGTATGGCCAGCGCGACGCCCGCGATCGGCGCCTTTCCCAGTCCCTACTCGATCGAGACCCCGCCGGGTTGCGAGGGCTGGGAGGAGATGTACCCCTACTACGCGATCTTCGACGAGCGTCGGCGCCAGACCGACGAGAACCGGTTCTGGTTCTGGAACTCGATGCACTTCCCCGTGCCGATGCCGGCCTTCGACGTGCTCTGCATCGACTCTCCCTATCAGGCCGTCGGGTCTTGGCAGAACCGGGTGTTCGCGGTGCCGCCCGCGATGGGCATCGATTACCGGATCGTCAACGGCTACGTCTACATATCGGGCAACCCGGTCACCGATCCGGAGAAGATCGCCGAGCGTGCTGGCTTCTTCCAGAAGCGCGCCGGCTACTACTTCGAGAACTGGAGCGAGCTGTACGACAATTGGCGGGTCAAGATGGAGGCGCTGATCGCCGAGCTCGAGGAGCTCCGCGTGCCCGACCTGCCCGAGTACGAGCCGGACGAGGTGGCCTTCGGCGATGAGCGCAACACCGCGTTCTACGAGGTGCTCGACGCCTACGGCCGGGTGGTTCGGCTCGGTGACCTGATGTGGCAGCACCACTTCGAGTTCCTGCTGCTCGGCTACGGCGCGTACGCGACGTTCGTCGAGTTCTGCAAGGGCAACCTGCCCGACATACCCGACCAGCACATCGCGCAGATGGTCGCGGGCATCGACGTGCTCCTGTTCAGACCCGACGCGGAGCTGCGCCGCCTCGCCCGGCTCGCGATCGAGAGCGGGGTCGACTCCGCGTTCATCGAGGGGCGCTCGCCCGAGGAGATCGAGGCCGAGCTCTCGCAAAGCGACCCCGGCCGCGGATGGCTTCGGGAGCTCGGGGAAGTCAAGGACCCGTGGTTCAACATGGCCACCGGCGACGGCCTCTACCACTACTACCGCAGCTGGCTCGACGACCCGAGCATCCCGTACGCGGCGCTGATCGGGCACATCGGCGCGCTCCGAGCGGGCGAGCAGATCGAGCGTCCGACCGAGGAGATCCAGCGCGAGCGCGACCGCCTCGCCGAGGAGTACGGCGCGCTCCTCGACGAGCACTCCCGCCAGACGTTCGGCGAGTTGCTCGGGCTGTCACGCTCGGTGTTTCCTTACGTGGAGGAGCACAAGTTCTTCTGCGACTACTGGTTCTTGACCAGGTGGTGGAACAAGGTCCGCGAGTTCGGGGCGCTGCTCGCCGACCACGGCTTCCTCGAGGACGGCGAGGACGTCTTCCAGCTCTCTCGGCACGAGGTGTCCTGTGCCCTGGATGAGCTCGTGCTGACGTGGGCGACGGGCGGTCAGCCGCTCGGACCCAAACACTGGCCGGACATCGTCGCGCGCCGCAAGCACATCCTCGAGCGCCTGGGCGAATGGACGCCGCCGCCCGCGCTGGGGGTGACGCCCGATGCGGTCACCGACCCCATGACGATCATGCTGTGGGGCGTGACGACAGAGCGCGTCCAGGAGTGGGCGCGCCAGCAAGAGGGTGGCAAGGAGTTGGCCGGCGCGGCCGCGTCACCCGGCGTGATCGAGGGCGTGGCCCGAGTGGTCCGGTCGGTAAACGAGGTCGCGGACATCCGCGAAGGGGAGATACTCGTTTGCGGGAGCACCTCGCCCGCATGGGCGCCGATCTTCTCGAAGATCAAGGCGACCGTCACCGACGTCGGCGGCGTGATGTCACACGCGGCGATCGTCTGTCGCGAGTACGGGCTCCCGGCCGTGGTCGGAACCGGTCGGGCCACCGCGCAGATCCGCACCGGTCAGACGATCCGGGTCGACGGGACGGCCGGGGTGGTCACGCTGCTCGACGGGCGGGACGGGTAGCGAGACTGTGCAGTACACCCGTCCGCTGGCCGAGCTGCGCCGCGCCGACGAGGCACGGTTCGGCGGCAAGAGCGCGTCACTGGGCGAGTTGCTCGCGGCGGGGATCCCGGTCCCGCCGGGCTTCGCGCTTTCGACGTCCGCGATGCGCGCACCGGTGCACGACGAGATCGCAGCGCGATACGCCGAGCTGTCCGAAAGCGTGCGCGAGCCATCGCCAGCCGTTGCCGTCCGCTCGAGTGCGGTCGGCGAGGACAGCGCGGATGCCACCTTCGCCGGGCAGCTCGAGAGTTACCTGTGGGTGCGGGGCGTGGACGAGATATGTGTCGCGGTCCGCGACTGCTGGGCGAGCCTCAACAGCGTGCGGGCGCAGGCGTATCGCGAGCACCTGGGCGCTGAGCATGAGGCGGCGACGGGCGTGACCATCCAGCTGATGGTCGACGCCGCCGTGTCGGGCGTCATGTTCACCTGCAACCCGGTGAGCGGCGACCCGAGCATGGTGGCGATCAACGCCAGCTGGGGCCTCGGGCTCGCGGTCGTCGGCGGCGAGGTGACGCCCGACGACTACCTGGTCAGCAAGGTCACGCGGGAGGTCGTCCGCGAGCGCATCAGCACCAAGGACGTCGAGTACCGACCAGCCGCTGACGGCCGCGGCACCGAGCGCACCGAGGTCCCGCCGGACCGCGCCAACGTTCGGTGCCTCGATGAGCAGGCACTCACGCGCCTAGTCGAACTGGCCCGCCAGGTTGAGCGTCACTTCGGCTGTCATCAAGACATCGAATGGGCTAAAAGGCGCAGCGACCGCGAGCTGTTCGTGCTCCAGTCCCGCCCGGTGACGAGCCTCCCTGAGCGCCCGCCCAAAGCGCCGGCCAGCGCGTTATCGCTGGTGATGAGCCAGTTTGGAGTCCCGCCGCATGCCTCTGACTGACGACGACGTCCGCGAGATCCTGCGCATCATCGACGAGACGCCGCTGAACGAGCTCCGCGTCGAGACAGACGGATTCGAGCTACACGTCGTCAAGGGTGGGGGCGGGGATAGTGCCGATGGCGTCCTAACCATCGAAGCCCCGATGCTGGGGACGTTCTACCGAGCCGAATCGCCCGGGGCGAAGCCGTTCGTCGAGGTGGGCAGCCGGGTCGAGCCCGACACGATCGTGTGCATCATCGAGGTCATGAAGATGATGAACTCGGTGCCCGCCGGCGTGAGCGGGGAGATCGTCGAGATCTGTCCCCAGAATGCTGAGCTGGTCGAGTTCGGGGCGCCGCTGTTCCGCGTGCAGCCATGAAGCGCGTGTTCATCCCGAACCGGGGGGAGATCGCGCTGCGGATCGTCCGCGCATGTCGCGAGCTCGATCTCGAGAGCGTGGTCGGGTGCTCCGACATCGACCGCGACGGCCTCGCGGCGCGGAGCGCGGACGACGTGGTCACGATCGGCCCGGGGCCGGCGTCCCAGAGCTACCTCAGGGACGACGTGATCGTGCACGCGGCGCAGGCCAAGAAATGTGACGCGATCCACCCCGGCTATGGCTTCCTTTCCGAGAGCTCACGGCTGGCGAGCCGCGCGCGCGACAGCGGCCTGACCTGGGTGGGTCCTCCCCCCGAGGTCATGAAGCTCGCCGGAGACAAGGTGCGGGCCCGGGAAGAGGCGGCGAAGGCGGGTGTCCCGGTGCTGCCCGGCCACGAGATCGACTCCGCGGATGGAGCCGGCGACATCGGCTATCCGGTGCTGATCAAGGCCGCCGGCGGCGGAGGCGGGCGCGGCATCAAGCTCGCGCGCGATCCGACGGAGCTCGAGGCGCAGCTGGGCGTGGCCCGCGGCGAGGCCGGCGCGGCGTTCGGCGATGAGCGGATCTACGTCGAGCGGTTCATCGCCGCGGCCCGGCACGTCGAGGTCCAGATCGCCGCCGACGACGAAGGCCACGTCGTCCACCTCGGCGAGCGCGACTGCTCGGTGCAGCGTCGCTACCAGAAGGTGATCGAAGAGGCACCGGCACCGGCGCTGCCGGACCCCACCCGGCAGGCGCTCCGGGACGCCGCGGTCGCGTTCGCGAGCGCGATCTCATACCGCAACCTCGGAACGGTCGAGTTCGTCGTCGACGCCGAGACCGGCGACTTCTACTTCCTCGAGATCAACTGCCGCATCCAGGTCGAGCACCCGGTCACCGAGGAGGTCACGGGCCGGGACCTCGTGGCCATGCAGCTTCAAATCGCGCGGGGCAAGGCGCTGCCGTTCACCCAGGACGAGGTCGAACTCGAAGGACACGCGATCGAGTGCCGGCTCAACGCCGAGGACGTTTCGCGCGGGTTCCGGCCGAGTCCGGGCACGCTCGTCCTGTTCTCGGTCCCCGACCTCGAGCACTTGCGAGTCGATACGCACTGCTACCCGGGCGCCGCGGTGCCGCCGTATTACGACTCGCTGCTCGCCAAGCTGATCGCGCACTGCCACGATCGCGAGCAGGCGATCGAGGTGCTGCTCGAAGCGCTCGAGGACCTGGACGTCGAGGGGGTCGAGACGAACCGGGCACTGCTCGTGAGCGTGCTCGGCCATCCCGACTTCAAGGCCGGTGCCGTCACCACGGACTGGCTCGAGCGGGTGATGGCGTGACCCGGATCATCGGCTTCGTCGACACGACGACTCGCGATGGCAACCAGAGCCTGTGGAGCGCCACCGGCCTGACCACCCCGGACGTGCTCGCGGTCGCGCCGACGATGGATCGAGTCGGGTACGAAGCGCTCGATTTCACTTCGAGCACCCACATGGCGGTGTCCGTGCGCTTCCACCGCGAGGATCCCTGGGAGCGCATCCGCCTGGTCAGCCAGGCGATGCCAAACACCCCGCTGGGGATGATCGGCACCGGCATGCGCTTCATCTCCTGGGTGCCGGCCGACGAGGACGTCATCGGGTTGTCGCTCCGGCTCGTGGCCCGCAACGGGATCCGCCGCTTTCAGATCGCCGACCCCTCCAACGACCCGCCCCGCCTCAAACGACTCGCCGCGATGGCCAAGGCCGAAGGCATCGAGCAGGTCGTGATCGGGCTCACCTACTCGATCAGCGAGGTCCATACCCATCAGTACTACGCGCAGCGCGCCGCCGCCCTGGCCGGCTGCACCGACATGGATCGCCTGTACCTGAAGGATCCCGGTGGGCTCCTCACCCCCGACGCCGTGCGCGAGCTGGCGCCGCACTTCAAGGCGGCGGCCGGCAACCGAACGATCGAGGTGCACAGCCACTGCACGATCGGCCTGGCCCCGCTCGTGTACGTCGAGGGCGTCAAGGCGGGCTTCCAGGTCGTGCACACGGCGTCCGGACCGCTATCGCGCGGCACCTCACAGCCAGAGGTCTTCAGCACCGTCCGCAACCTCGAGGCCGCCGGCTACGAACACCGCCTCGATCTCGAGGCGCAGGCCGCAGTCTCCGAGCACTTCCACATCCTCGCCCGCAACAAGGGGTTGCCGGCGGGCGAGCCACAGGAGTTCGATGCCGCCTACTACCGCCACCAGCTTCCGGGCGGGATGGTGACCACCACCCGGCGGATGCTCGAGGAGGTGCGCCGGCCCGAGCTGTTCGACCGGGTGCTCGAGGAGGTGAGCCGGGTACGCGCCGAGATGGGCTATCCGATCCTCGTCACACCCGTGTCGCAGTTCGTGGCCAGCCAGGCGGCGCGCAACGTGATCGACGGCGAACGCTGGGTCAATGTCTCAGACGAGACCGTGCGCTACTTCCTCGGACATTACGGTCCGCCCGCGGCGCCGGTCGATCCGAACATCGCCGAGCGCGTGCTGGCCCGTCCACAGGCGCGCAAGCTGAGCGAGCTCAGGCCGATTACGCTCGAGGGAGCCCGCGAGCGCTTCGGGCGGAACATCTCGGAGGAGGAGCTGCTCCTGAGGCTGACGATGCCCGAGGAGCAGGTCGATCAGATCAAGGAGGCGGGGTCGCATGCGACCCCGCCCGCCCGGGCGCATGCGCCCGGGCGCGGGCGCGCGCATGCGCGCGCCCGGACACCCCTGATAGCGCTCCTGCAAGAGCTGGCCGACCGCCCGGCGATCACCGAGCTCGAGCTCGTCAAAGGCGACGACCAGATCCTCTGGCGACGTGCTTGACCTGCGCGACGCCCGCGGCTTCGTGTTCGACGTGGACGGCACGCTCGTCCACCGCGGCTCCGACGGCCGCGGCCGGCCGCAGCCGGGCGCCGTCGAGGTGCTCGAGCGGATCC
>JAFASF010000164.1 GCA_019244745.1 Solirubrobacterales bacterium
GTGGAGCATGACGGCAGGAGGGATGGCGAGCTGGAGCCCATCGCCCCGAGCGTCCGCGGTACGAAAGGTCATCTTGCGGAGGTCTCGCGGTCGCGCTGGAGCTCCCGCGAGACTGCTCCGTTTAGCCCAACCCGGTCAAGGTCGCGATGCGCGGCCGCATACCCGGAACGACGCGCGGGCGCGGGCGGTTCCAGCGTCGTTACTCGCCACTACGGAGAGTCGTCGGCTGCGCGAGTTGTGGCTGACTGGAACACTGACCATGAAGTCGTTGCTGGTGGTGCGCTTGACGGTCCGGGGGCCCACGCTCACGCGCGTGTTCGCGGTATCGCCGCCGACGTGGACACTGACCTTGAAAGCTCGCCGAACGCACCCGGTAGGCACCCCGCTGAGCTGAAGGCTGGGCTTGTTCATGCGCTCATAGGAGTCCGCGAGGTTGTCATTGACCACGTATGCGATACCGGTCGTGATGAGCTGAATCGAGTGGCGCGGCCTCTTCTCCCGATATCGCCAACCCGTGGGAAGGCTCAGTATGTGTCCCAGAGCCGGCAGCTGGTTGATGGTGAGATTTTTGTCCACAATTTGAGCATAGGACTGCATGACGTACACGTTCTTGTCTGGATCGACCAGCTCGTAGATCGGCTGTCCGGCCTTGAACGTATAGACGGTCTGGCGCTGCACCGTGTTGGGGACGTAGAACTGCTCGCCCACGGTCGCGGTTCCGACGGGGGTGACGAGCGTCCCCCGCAGAAGCATCTCGATGCCGCCGAACGTGTACGTCTGGCCGGTACTCGAGGCGCCGGTAGCGTCGAGGTCGTCCATCATCCAGAAGCGCGGCCCGTTGAGCTGAGCCGACTGCGACCCGTATTCCTGGTTTACCTCGTCCTCGGTCAGGGCGTCCCATTGCGCGGCCGGACATAGGTTCAGGCCCTGGGTGTTGTAGATGTAGGTCGTGACCGTGCTCCCTTGTGTCACCGACGGGATGACCTCGCAGTAGCGCTGATCGCGCAACCCTGTTGTGGTCGCGGAAGCATCTGCGATCGGTTGGGCGAATAGCGCCGCCAACCCAGCCGCGGACGTGGCCACCACCCTGCCGAGCTTCCGCCCCCACTGCGCTCGCCAGGGCAACAGCTCGCGCCTGAACCCGGCCGCAACATGATGCACGCGAGACAGACCTCGGAGTTGCACGGCATCTCTCGGGAGCGCCCTCGACCCCCCCAGGACCCACAGTGTAAGCACCAAGTAGCGCGGCCGCGTGCAGAACCGCGCGACCGCGTAACGCACAAGTGTCATGACCTGTCCTTTCCCTCCGTGGGCGGCTTAGCCGCCGTTTGCGTTGGCTGGCGTACATCCTGAGCACGGCCGCAGTCACCCACAAGTGGGGGAACCCCAGTGTTAACCCTACCCTTTTCGCGGGGTTATCTGCCCCCGGTGCGCCACTCGGGCATCGCTATTGTCAACTGAAAGTGACAACTGATCCCGAGCTTCTGGTAGGCGCCACTGAGGTGTCGCTGCACCGTCTTCTCGGTCACACATACCCCCTTCGGGGTCTCGCGGCTGGTGCGACCTTCGGCCGCTTCCCGGCAGACCCGGACTCGGCGGCGGTCAGCGCGCCGCGCCCGGTCAGCTGGGTTCGCGCCCGACGTCCCGGTCCCGCCTGCAGCTCCGCCAGCGCGTGCTCGCGCGAGCTCGAGTACGCACGCATTCGTGCGAGCCGGATCGCGCGGCCGCTTTCCAGTCCCGCGGCGAACCGCCCGCCTCACCACTCCCCGCGCCCCAGTCCCAGGGTTCACCACCACCCTACTGCGGCGAGCGAAAACGCATGTACGCCCGCGCCGCACCGCTGGCCGGACACGATCGGGACTAAGAGCCTCGCGCCCGCTCCGGGTTCCTCGACCCCCACCCCCTACCAACCAGTCAACACCACGCCGTGGTTACCGATCGCAGAGCACGACGCTCTCGATTCCCCGCGCCCCCGGTCACAGAACATGCCCGTTGACCGTTCACCACTGAGATGGCGAACTTCCTGAGGCTCGCGGCAATGCCCGGCGCCTCGCATCCCCCATCAAAGACCTGCTTTCGATTCCACGACGAGCCATTGATGCCACCGTCAAGAAGCGCCTTGCGCCGAAACCCCGTATCTCGCCAGGGATCGCTTTCCCTGTCCGCGAGGCGGTCGAAACGCGAGTGCTTCGGCGAGCAAGCGCAAGTCCGTGACCGACCCGGTGTTAGACCATATGGGGGTGGTCTCTGGGCCTGGGTCCATCCGGTCTGGCTGGTAGAAGCTGGCCGGTCCCCCGCGCGCTCGTGGGGGTGTTTGTAGCCGCGCAGCTTGCACCTGCGCGGCGGCCCTACAACCGCATAGGAGGAACCGACCGTGACCAAGGTTCGCACCTGGGTCGGCTTGGATGTGCACGCCGCGAAGGTGGTGGCGTGCGTGGTCGACGCTGAGTCTGGGGAGATGTGCGTGCAGCGCCTGCCAGGCGACACGAGCAAGGTGGTGTCGTTCGTGGCGGGGCTGCCTGGCCCGACGCGCGCTGCGTATGAGGCCGGCCCGACTGGGTTTGGGCTCGCGCGCGCGTTTGATGCCGTTGGTATCGGGTGTGTGATCGGGGCGCCGGGGAAGATCGAGCGGCCAGCACAGGACAAGGTCAAGACCGATCGCCGGGACGCCGAGCGGCTGGTGCGTCTGTTGATGATCGGTGGCCTGCATGCTGTCGGGGTACCGACCGGCGAGGAGGAGGCGCTGCGTGACCTCGTCCGCGCGCGCGAGGATCTGCGCGGCGATCTGATGCGCGCGCGGCACCGGATGGGCAAGCTGTTGTTGCGCCACGACGTGCGCTATGACGGCACGAGCGATACCTGGTCGCACCGCCACCGCCAGTGGCTGTCGATGGTCAGGCTGCCCGAGCGTGGCGCGCAGGCGACGCTGCTTGACTACCTCGGCGCGATCGACGCGCTGATCATCCGCCGCGACCAGCTCGAGGCCACGATCGCCGAGCTGGTCCCGGTCTCACCGTGGGCGCAGGACGTCGCCCGGCTGCGGTGCATGCGCGGGATCGACACGCTCAGCGCGATCGGGCTGTGCGCCGAGATCGGAGGGTTTGAGCGCTTCGAGCACCCCAAGCAACTGATGAGCTACGTCGGGCTGGTGCCATCCGAGCACAGCTCAGGCCAGAGCCGCCGCCAGGGAGCGATCACCAAGTCCGGTTCCCAGCACGCTCGACGGCTGCTGGTCGAGGCGGCCTGGCACTA
>JAFASF010000340.1 GCA_019244745.1 Solirubrobacterales bacterium
GTTCCTCCTATGCGGTTGTAGGGCCGCCGCGCAGGTGCAAGCTGCGCGGCTACAAACACCCCCACGAGCGCGCGGGGGACCGGCCAGCTTCTACCAGCCAGACCGGATGGACCCAGGCCCAGAGACCACCCCCATATGGTCTAACGAGCGCGCTCCCCACCGGGTTGCCGGCCGCCTTCGCGCGCACCGCCCACGCATCCGTCGGTGCCGCGCTCACCGTAGCGGGCAAGCTGGCCCACGGCGGCCATCCGGAGCTTGGGAGCGCGATCCACAGCGCCGCCGGCTCCGCGTTCTTCGACGGCTTCACCGCCGCCAACTACGTGGCCGCGATCGTCGCCGCGGCAGGCGCTGTGATGGCGCTGTGGCTGCTGCCCGCCCAGCCGACGACCGCCTCGGACGACTTGCCGAAGCCACAAGCTCCTGCCTCGGCCGCCACGGTGGCGGCGAGCAGCTGACGGCCCTCGAGCGAAAGGAGACAGACGTGATGAGTAGCCGAGCACCCCGGATGCGGAGGAGCGCCCCCGGCTCGAGACCCGGGGTTGAGCGTTTGCGCTCGGCGCCCGTCATCCCTGCGCACGTCACCGTGTCTGGGCACGTCTACGACTTCATCACTGGCCTGGTGGACACGGTCCTCCGTGCTGTCGGACGCGAGGCGCGAGGGGCGAGTCGCATGAGTCCGCGCTGCGGCACGAACGCCGAGAGCGGAGGCTAACCGGCGATCGGCACACGCGACGCGATCACCAAGCTCGCCAGATACGACACCGGAGGGGCGCAGAGGTCACAATACTGCCCGACCCGGCTCGACCCGGACGGAATCCGCCGACCAACCGCTCAGCCCGGGTCCAGCGACCGGGACAAGGAGAGCTCACTTGAAGATCAGCGCACGCAACAAACTCCCCGGAACCGTCAAGAGCGTTACCAGGGGCGAGGCCATCGCCAACGTCGTCGTCGACGTCGGCGGCCAACGCCTCGTCGCGTCGATCACCGTCGAGTCGGTCGACGACCTCGCGCTCAGCGAAGGCGCCTCCGTGACCGCGATCATCAAAGCCTCGGACGTCATCATCGCCACCAACGACTGACGCTTGCATGCGCCGGTGCCTTCTCGGGGGCCTCCCCGACCTCCGGCGAATGAGGACTCGAGACGCACGCGACCGCGCCGGCTCGGGGGAAGCGATTCAGCCGCGCCTCAGCAGTCGTCCGACGGCGGCCATCATCTCTTCGGTTCGCTCGCTCTGCTGATTGGGCTCGGCACCAATCACACACGTGTGCGCGTGCCCGTCGAGCAGACCGAGCCCGACCTTGTCAAGTGCGGCCTGGGCGGCGCTGATCTGCGTCAGGATGTCGATGCAGTAACGGTCATCCTCGACCATGCCCTCGATTCCCCGGATCTGTCCCTCGATGCGACGTAAGCGGGCTAGCAGCTGGTCCTTGGTGGCGGTGTAGCCCCTGGTCGGAGCCTGGCTCTGCGGCATACCCGTAGCTTATCACTACCCCTACCCCCTAGGGGTATCTGATATCGTCGTGGTGATGGTGGTTATGGATGTCTTGGATGTCCTCTGGCACGGCGTGAGGGACTCGTTCCTGATGGCGTGGGAGGTCTGGTGGGCGCTCGTGCTGGGATTCACGATCTCGGCGATCGTGCAGGCATGGGTGCCGCGCCGGCGGATCGAGGGCTTGATGAGCGGCTCCGGCCCCCGCTCCGTCGGCTGGGCCACCGGGCTCGGCGCGGCATCATCCTCGTGCTCCTACGCCGCGATCGCGATCGCCAAATCCCTGTTTCAGAAGGGGGCCAGCGCCGTGTCGGCGCTCGCGTTTCAGTTCGCCTCGACGAATCTCGTATGGGAGCTCGGCCTGGTCTTGTGGGTGCTGATCGGCTGGCAGTTCACGCTCGCGGAGTACGTCGGCGGGATCGCGATGATCGTCCTGATGACGGCGCTGATGCGGGTGTTCGTCAGCCGCCGACTCGAAGAGGAGGCCCGCGAGCACGCTCGCGAGGCCGACACCGGCCACAGGCACCGCGCAGTGGGCGAGCAACTGTCCTGGCGCGAGCGCCTGGCCTCGATCCAGGCGTGGTCCGACGTCGCTCACAACTTCCGGGGTGACTGGAAGATGCTCTGGAAGGAGATCTCGATCGGCTTTCTGCTCGCCGGGTTCATCGCCCAGTTCGGCAACGGCTTCTTCGAACAGCTGTTCATCCGCAACGCGCCGGCGCCGCTGCCGACCATCGAGAACGTGATCATCGGCCCGATCATCGCGGTGCTGAGCTTCGTCTGCTCGGTCGGCAACGTCCCGCTCGCCGCGGTGCTTTGGTCGGGCGGGATCTCGTTCGCCGGCGTCCTCGCGTTCTTGTTCGCCGACCTGATCGTCATCCCCATCCTCTGGATCTACCGCAAGTACTACGGCACCACGTTCACGATCCGGATCACCACGCTGATGTTCGTGACGATGGTGGTCGCGGCGCTGATCGTCGACGGCATCTTCAGCGCGCTCGGGCTGATCCCCACCGGACCGCGTCCGACTCGCGCGGACATCTTCAGCTCCCTGCAGGTGAACTACAAGCTGGCGCTGAACGTCCTCGGGATCGTGATCTTCGCAGCGATGATCTGGCTCACCTCCCGCCGCGGAGCGACCGACCCGGTGTGCCGGATGAAGGTCGACCGCGCAAAAGCGGTCTCGAAGGAATTCGCGAACGAGACCCTCTACTTCTGCTCCGATCACTGCCTGCACGCCTTCGAGGCCGGAGCACAGCGCGCCCATCCCCTGCCCATCGAAGACACCGCCAATGTCCGCTGACAGCTCATGCGAGCACGTGCTCGCGTCTCCGAGGGATGCCGACCTTTACGATGACCGGATCGTGGCCGACGGTGATCCGGGGACGTGGCGATGAGCGTCTTCACCGACGCAGAGCTTCGGTATCTGACCGGCGGGCGGCAACTGGGGAGGATCGCGACCGTCGGGGCGGACGGCACGCCGCACGTGGTGCCGGTGGGATGGATCTACAACGCCGCGCGCGACACGATCGACGTCGGGGGCAACGAGCTGCACCGCTCGAAGAAGTTCCGTGACGTGGCCCGCACGAGACGAGCCGCGATCGTCATCGACGATGTGGAGAGCACCGACCCGTGGCGTCCTCGTGCGATCGAGGTACGCGGACGGGCCGAGGCGATCGAACTGCCGACACCGCTCATTCGGATTCATCCGGAGCGGATCATCAGTTGGGGGCTCGGACCGAGCCGCAGTGCGCGTACCGTGACGTAGCACCTCTGCGCGCGCGAACATGTGCGCGTGGTCTCCGGTGCCTGAAACCACCCGCCCTCGAGGCTGGCTTCCGAAGCCGGAGTTCGACGCGATCTTCAGTCGCGTGCCGCGGCTATGCGTGGAGGTCGTGGTCGTGACGCGGGAGCGGGGGGTACTGCTGGTGCGCCGGGACATCCCTCCGAACGTCGGGGCTTGGCATATCCCCGGGGGCACGGTCCTGTTCGCGGAGCGGCTGGTAGACGCCGTCAAGCGAGTGGCGAGGGACGAGCTGAGGCGGGAGGTCGAGGTCGGCACGCTGCTCGGGTACATCGAGTACCCGAGCCACTACGACAACGGTTTGGACTCCCCGGTCGGCCTGGCGTTCATGACGAACCTGATCGGCTGGCCGGCGGCGGCGGAGGACCTGCCGGACGGGTGCGCGTGGTTCAGCCGCTTGCCGCCCGGTCTCTACGAAGAGCAGCGCGAATTCCTGGTCGAGCGGCTCGGCTTGGGATCGTGACGACGAGCACGCCAACGGCTCCAACCGATCCCGATCGCCCATCCCGAAGTGGTTAATGTCACAGCTGCTGGCCGCGCTGGTGCGCGAAAGTGCTCCAATGGCGACCTGGACGGCCCAAGCTCGAGTGGCCGGGCTTCCCGACGATGTGCTGACGCTGCTCACCGAACCCCACGCGATCGCTCGGTGGGCCCCGATCCCCTTCGAGGTCCTGAACTTCGAGGGCGATCGCCTGGTGGCCGGCGACCGCGTGCGCGTGCAGGGCCCGCTCGTGGGCCGGTCCTTGGAGTTCGAGGTCGAGGTCGCGGAAGCCGACGACGGTCGCCTGGTTTTGACTGCCACCGGCCCGATAACGCTCGACGTCGAGTATCTCGCCACGCCTCGGCCGGGCGGCAGCGAGGTGCGTGCGTCGGTCACGGTATCGGGACGCGGCCTCATGGGTCGGCTGCTGGCGCAGGCGACCGATGCTCTGCTCGCGTCGGGCGCGCTCAGGACAGCGGTGCAGCGGATCGCCTGCGAGCTCGAGCCGGCTCTCGCCGCGGCCTGAAAACCGCGCCGCCCGCACACAAGCTGGGATGATCGCTCGGGTGTATCGGAGCGAGGGATGACAGGCCGGCGCGCCGACGAAGCGCAGCCCGTCCCCCGATTTGCGCGGCCGCTTCGGGAAGCCGACGTCGATGCCGACCCCATTCGCCAATTCGGGGCCTGGTTTCAGGAGGCCGTCGACGCGGAAGTCCGTGAACCGGAGGCGGCGGCCCTCGCGACCGCCGACGCCGATGGTGCGCCATCCGTGCGCATGGTCCTGGTCAAGCGCTCAGACGAGCACGGGTTCGTGTTCTACTCCAACTACGAGGGCCGTAAGGCCCGAGAACTCGCGGTCAATCCTCGCGGAGCGCTGCTGTTTCACTGGGACGTTCTGGGCCGGCAGGTGAGGGTCGAGGGCGCGGTGGAGCGGCTCGGGCGCGAGGAATCGTGGGCGTACGTGCGGACCCGCCCCCGCGGCAGCCAGCTGAGCGCCTTGGCCTCGCCGCAGAGTCGCCCGGTCAGCGGCCGCGCGGAGCTCGAGCGCCGCGTGGCCGCGCTCGCGGCCGAACATCGCGACCGCGAGCTGCCGATGCCCGATAACTGGGGGGGCTTCCGCTTGACCCCGCGCTCGCTCGAGTTCTGGCAGCACCGCGAGGATCGCCTCCACGACCGGCTGCTCTACACGCGCCTGAGCGACTCCCGCTGGCAGCTGGAACGCCTCGCGCCCTGAAGGATCAGCCTAACGCCGAAGGATGAAGGCGCGGCACGAGCGACCGCCAGCCCGAGCGGAGGATCGCGACCAGCGACGGCGGCGTTATCAGCTCCGCCTCGGCTCCTACCGGTCGAGGTCTGGGCGCGGTGTACCCGGCAACCGTCCACCGCAACAGCTGCGCTCCCAAGAGGAGCCGGGGTTCCCCTCCCCACAGGATGAACGCACCGTCGGGCAGGTCGTCGAGCGCGGCTCGATGGTGCAGCTGGCCGCCGGTGGCCGGATCGATCCGTTCGCTGTGGAGCTGGGCGTCGATCGCGTCGGCACCGAGCTGACCGGGGTGACGCTCGCGCCAGGTCTCCCTGAACCGCTCGTAGTCCTCGCGCCGGCAGAGCGCACACGGGCGATGCCCGGCGGCAAACGCGGTCGCCTCGTCGAGGAAGAAGAGCTCCGTGAAGCAACCCGGCTGCATGAGGGGGTGACGTCGCCAACCCCGAAACCTGAGCCGGCAGGCGATCCACCGCTTGCCGTTGTAGCGCCGGCGGATGCACCCGGCCCGATCGTGTAAGCAGCCTCGGTTCCCGTACACCAGGCCACGTGCGGGGTCGCTGACCAGCTCACCGAGCGGGGTGACCCGGTTCCGGAGCGTCATCGCTTCAGAACGCACCCATCGAGAGCCCGCCGTCGACGACGAACACCTGACCGGTGACGTAACTGGCCTCGTCGGAGAGCAGGAAGATCGTCGTGTAAGCGACTTCCCAGGCGGTTCCCTGGCGGCCCAGCGGGATCGCCGCGCGCTCCCTGCCGGGACGCAGCCTTGAAGCGACGCGTCCGAGCGGCGTGTCGATCAGGCCGGGCGCGAGCACGTTCGCGCGCACGCCGCGTCTCGCTCCTTCGAGCGCGACGTGCCGGCAGAGCCCGAGCAGCGCCGCCTTCGACGTGTCATACGACGGCATCAGACTCCCTGGACGTAGGCCCGCGACCGAGCCGATGAACACGATGCTCCCGCCCCGCGGGAGCACCGGCAACGCGCGTCGCGCCACCAGGAAGTGCGAGCGCAGGTTGACCGCGAACACACGGTCCCACATCTCCACGGTCGTGCTCTCGAGCTTCAGCCCGGCTCCGATGCCCACGTTCAGGACCACGGCGTCGAGTCCTCCCAGGGCACCGGCGGCATCGTCCACCAGCCGCTCGCACGCGGCCGGCTCGGCGACATCGGCGATGAGCTTCGCCGCGGTCCCGCCGTTTTGCTCGATCAGACGGATCGTCTCATCGGCGGCCTCGGAGACCACATCCACCACGGCCACGGCCGCGCCCTCCCTCGCGGCGAGCGCCGCGATCGCCTGGCCGTTCCCGGGCGGCGCGTCTGGGTCGCCCACCCCCTGGCTCCCCCCGCCGACCACCAGTATCCGCCGTCCCGACAATCGGCTCGCTCCGGGTGCAATCCCGGCCGCCGTCGCCGGAAGCCCCTGCTCGTCGCTCATCTGTAACTCCCCTGTTCGCCGACCCCACACGGACCCACACTGTAGGGTCGCGCGCATGGCCCTGATTCCCTATGCCGATGAGAATCCGGCCGACGACCGTGTCCGCGCCGTCCTCGCCCGCCTCCCGGAGCCGCGGATCAACCTGTTCAGGATGCTGGCCAACGCGCCGGTCCTGATCGGCCCCACGCTGCGGCTCGGTGAAGCGATCCTGACCAAGGAGGATCTCGATCCGGTCCTGCGGGAGCTGGCGATCCTCCACACCGCCCGCCTGACCGGCACCGAGTACGAGTGGGTGCAGCACCAGGAGATCGCCCGCCTCGTGGGGATCGACGAGCGCAAGATCAGCGGCGTGCGGCGGGGCGAGCTATCCGAGGACGTATACGACCGGCGCGAGCTGCTCTCCTTGCGGCTCGTCGGCCACCTCATTGACGACGGCACACCCGCGCAGGAGCTGGTGTACGAGGTCGAAGCCGAGCTCGGGCGCTCGCAGCTGATCGAGCTGCTGCTCGTCGTCGGCTACTACGCGATGCTCGGAGGCGTGATGCGTACGGTCCGGCTCGACGTCGACAACGTGCTCGACAAGGGCATGCTCGATCGCGAGCGGCTGGGCGGTCGCGGTGAGGCCCCGGACACCTCAGCCACCCCGCCGGGCGCCTCAACCGCCTAACGGACGCAGAAACCGGTCGCAGTGTTGTTGAGGCAGAGCAGCCCGCGCAGCCGGACCCCGTCCTCGTCCAGCACGACCAACCTGGGCTCGCCGCGGTCCTCGAGCAATCTGATCGCGTCGGGCACCGGCATGCCGGGGGTCGCGGTGAGGGGCTGCGGCTCGATGTAGGCGACAGCGAGGTCTTCCTCGGGAGCATCGTCCGGAAGCCCGTCGCGCTCGATCGCGCCGACGAAGCGCTCTCCGTCGGCGAGCAGCACGGTTCGGACACTGGGCCGGTCGAAGGCTCGCCGGACCTCGCCCACGGCAGCGTCGCCCGGCCAGGTCTTGGGCCGGGCGATCATCACCTCGCCTACGGTCTTGTCGATGGCGTCGTCGATCGAGACCGTGCCGCTACCAGAGTGGGAGCTCGCCACCCGATGCATGGTAAACACCCCGAACTCGAGGCTTGACGAGGGGCATCAAAATACGATCCTCACAAGGAGCATTGGCCAGGAATGGTCGCCTCGGCCGCGCGAGGATCGTGCGCTCGATCCGCTGGGCGGCCGAGCAGTCGAACAACGTTGAACATACGAGGGAGGTGTGACATGCCCGTCTTGATCGGCGCCTCGACCGGTTGGGATGTAGGGCTCGTGGTTGGGATCGTCATCGTCCTGGTGGCCGCGGCGATCGTGATCACGATCGTCGTTCTGGCCTCGAGGATCGCCAAACAGGCGCGCAGCGCCGTCGACGGCCTGGAGACGGTCCGGCACCAGACCACCGAGCTGAGCGGGATCGCCCGTATCAACGACTCGGGCGTGCGGATCCTGCACTCCGCCCGCGCGCTCAGAAAGGTTGCGGTCGGAAAATGATGCTCGTGTTCGCGCTCACCAATCACGGCGCCTGGGGGATCGCGCTCGGGATCGGCCTCGTCGCCGCCCTGATCGTCGCCGGCCTGTTGATCGCGCTGATTCGCGCCGTGATCGACATCGACCGTTCCGCGGGCGCTCTGCTCGAGGTGGCCCCGAGAGTGGCGGCTAACACCAAAGCCATCCCCCAGCTCGAGGCCACCGCGCCCGTGCTGGGGTCGATCGTGGAGGAGGCAGTGGTCCAAGACGGCTACATGAACGCCCTAACCGACGGGTACGGTAGGGCATGAGCCAGACGCTTTTGATCATCCTCAGCGTGCTGCTGACGATCGTTGTCCTGGCGGTGCTCGCGGCGGCGCTCACCGTCATCCGCACCCGGCTCGAATCGACCTCGACAAAGCTCGCCACGCTGGCCGAGGCGCTCCAGGGCGTCGAATCCGAGCACCTGCGACCGCTCGAGCCGGCGGTCGAGGCGATCAACGCCCAGTTCGACATCATCCTGGGGGCGATGCCCGGGATCGCCGCCAAGGCGGCGGTCGTCGCGGAGAGGAGGCCGAAATGATCCTCGAGTGGATCGGCGACGCAGTGCTGCTGCTGGGCGTCCTCCCGGTCGTGGTGTACCTCCTCATCGGTGTCCTGCGGGCGGCGAATCGCATCCTCCCGAGCGTCCAGCAGATCGCTGCGACCGCCCAGGCCGCCTCCAAGGACCTCGACGCGACCGCGCTGCTGCTCACCACGCAGGACCATGTACAAAAGACGGTCGAGGTGGTCGCAGGCTACGGCGGCTCGCTCGACACGATCATCGACGACGCGTGAAAGGAGCCAAGCGATGCCGGCAGCCGGTGTAGTGATGATGATCGTGGTCGCGCTGATCGTCGCGGCTCTCGTGTTCATCCTCGTCGCGACAATCATGGCCCTGATGAAGATCACCAGGGGCCTCGACCAGGCGATCGCGGGAGTGAGGGGAATCATCGAGAAGACCGGGCCTGTGAATGACGTCGTGAACACGATCAACCGCAACCTCGATGCAGGTGTCGATCTGCTCGAGGGCCTGCTGGTCAAGAAGGCCGGGCTGAGGGACGCGGTGGGGCTGATCGAGGGCCTCTATCCGGGCGCCGCAAGACAGGGGCTGCGGAACTTCCCCGAGAGCACCAAGGTGACCGCGCCGCGTATCGCCGAGGTGTACACGAAGGGGACCCTGACGCTCGCCCGCCTCGGGCGAGAGGCGCCGGTCGCGGGCGCGAGCCCCAACGGGCCCGCGCTGCGAGACGTGGAGCGCGGGAGCCTGACGGCGCGGCTCCTGTACCCCGAGATCCGCCAGTCGCGGCCGGAGCACATGCCCCGCTCGCCGATCATCGGCACGGACTCGCCCGTCCGCTATGAGCCCACCGAGACACCGGGGGTTCGACCGCGGATGCCCGGGCGAACCGCGCTCGCGGAGCCGCAAACAGGAGAGAGCTGATGCAGACGCCCGCACCCGTCGAGTACGAACGCGCCGCGAGCCTCGAGGACGCGATCTCATCGCTCCAGGGACGCGGTCCCGGCGCGCGCATCATCGCCGGCGGACACAGCCTGATCCCGATGATGAAGCTGCGCCTGGCGACGCCGGAGCTCCTCATCGACATCAACGATCTCGCCGAGCTCTCATACATCCGGGAACAGGGCGACGAGATCAGGATCGGGGCGCTGACCCGCCACGTCGAGTTGCTCCAGTCCGACCTGCTGGCCGAGCGGCTCCCGGTGTTCAGAGACGCCGAGGAGCTGATCGCCGACCCGCCGGTGCGCAACCGCGGGACGATCGGAGGCTCGCTGTGCCAGGCCGACGCGGCCGAGGACCTCAGCGCGGTCTGCTCGGCGCTCAAGGCCACGGTCGTTATCCGCGGCCCCGAGGGACAGCGCGTCGTCGGCCTCGACGAGTTCTACGTCGGGCCGTTCATGACCGCCGTCGGCGAGGCCGAGATCCTCACCGAGGTCCGGATCCCGCTGCGCCCGGGGGCGGGCAGCGCGCACGAGAAGGTGGAACGCCGCGCCGGCGACTTCGCGATCGCCGCCGTGGCGGCGGCCGTGTGGATCGACGGCGGCACGATCGTCGATGCCGGGATCGGGCTGAGCGCGCTGGGCCCGACGACCATGAGAGCCACCCATGCGGAGGAGCTGCTGCGCGCCAGTTCGCCGAGCGAAGAGCTGTTCGCGCAGGCGGGCACGATGGCCTCCGAGGATTGCTCGCCGCTCGCCGACAGCCGTGGCCCGGTCGACTACAAGCGCCACCTCGCGGGCGTCCTCACCAAGCGAGCCCTGCGCCGTGCCTCCGCGCGCGCCCTCAAACAGGAGACCTGAACCGCAGATGCAACTGACGATCAACATCAACGGCAAGCCGATCACGCGCGAGGTGGAGCCGCGCCAGCTGCTCGTCCATTTCATCCGCGACACCGCCGGCCTGACCGGTACCCACTGGGGCTGCGACACCTCCAACTGCGGTGCGTGCGTGGTGCTGATGGACGGCAGGCCGCTCAAGTCGTGCACCGCGCTCGCGGCGATGTGCGAGGGCCATGAGATTCAGACGGTCGAGTCGCTCGAGTCAAGCGGACGCCTCGATCCGGTCCAGCAGGGCTTTCACGAGACCCACGCGCTTCACTGCGGCTTCTGCACCCCTGGCATGCTGATGATCGCCCGCGCCCTCCTCAACGAGAATCCGAACCCCACCGAGCAGGAGATACGGACCGCGATCTCGGGTCAGATCTGCCGGTGCACCGGCTACAAGAACATCGTCGCGGCGATCCGCTGGGCCGCCGAGCACGAAGCCGCCACGAAGCAGGAGGTCTAACCAACATGGCCGTCACCCAGAACCTCCCCAGCCCGAGCGCCGAGCGCCCGATCGGCTTCGGTCGCCTCAAGCGCAAGGAGGACGCGCGCTTCATCCGCGGGAAGGGCACCTACCTCGACGACATACGCCTGCCCGGGATGCTCCACGGCGCGATCCTGCGCAGTCCCTACGCCCACGCCAAGATCCTCTCGATCGACACCTCCCGCGCGCTCAAACATCCCGGCGTCCACGCGGTCATCACCGCCAAGGACCTCGAGACGCTGGGTCTCGCGTGGATGCCGACGATCTCCTACGACACGCAGGCGGTGCTCGCCGGGGACAAGGTCCGCTTCCAGGGGCAAGAGGTGGCGTTCGTGATCGCCGACGACGAGTACACCGCCCGCGACGCCCTGACCCTGATCGACGTCGAGTACGACCCGCTCCCGGCGGTCGTCAACGCCCGCAAGGCGCTCGATCCCGACGCACCGTTGATTCGCGACGACAAGGCTGGCCAGGCCGACAACCTGGCCAGCCCGCTCTGGGAGGCCGGCGATGAGGAGGCCACCGACCGGGCATTCGCCGAGGCCGACGTGGTCGTCGAGCGGGACATCATCTACCCGCGCTGCCATCCGGCGCCGCTCGAGACGTGCGGCCTGATCGCGGACTTCAACCCGGACACGGGTCAGCTCGACATCTACAACGGCAACCAGGCGCCGCACGCCCACCGCACGGTGTACGCGCACGTCGCAGGGCTGGCCGAGCACATGATCCGCATCCGCTGCAACGACATCGGCGGCGGGTTCGGCAACAAGGTGCCGGTGTACCCG
>JAFASF010000413.1 GCA_019244745.1 Solirubrobacterales bacterium
GTTGCCGTCCTACTGACTCTCGGCGCCGGCGTGGTGGTCTCGCTCCAGCCTCCGGCCAACGCGGCCCTGTCCAAGCACGTCTCCGACCTCGGCGCGGCCCTGGTCAGCATCGTGATCTCGCTCACGATCATCGCCACGCTGCTGCTCGCGATCGGCCATCCGTCCCGCCTTTCGGGACTGAGTTCGTTCCGCCCCGAGTACGCGCTGGGCGGCATCGGCGGCGCCGCCGTGGTCACGATCGGTCTGATCACAGTGCGGACGCTCGGCACCGGAGCGGTGATCGCGTTGCTCGTGGGCTCGCAGCTGGTCGTCTCGGTGGTGGCGGATCAGCTGGGGTGGTTCGGCCATCACGTGAGCATCGGGCCGGGACGGGCGCTCGGGGTGGCGCTGGTGATCGCCGGGACGGTGCTGGTGACCGGAACCTGACGGTCAGCTCGCGGTTACAAATCGGCAACAACCGAGTAACACACGGGCAACCCATCGTTGTCTGCAGGGCGAAAGAGTTGATGGCGCCGGCGCGTGGGACGCCGAGCAGACCGTCAAACCGACCCGAGGAGACTCGAGCATGGCGCGCAAGCGCACTTTTCTGTTGGTGTTGGCCGCCCTGTGTACGGCGGGGATGAGCGTGGCCGTGGCGCAGGCGGCGAGCACAGGCCGCGGGCATCGCGCTCGCGGAACGGTTCGCTGGCGCGTGCGGCGAATGTCCGACGAGGTCCGGACCACCACCCCGATCAAGCACCTCGTCGTGATCTTCCAGGAGAACGTGTCGTTCGATCACTACTTCGGCACGTACCCCAACGCGACCAACCCGTCCGGGGAGCCCGCGTTCTACGCCTCGCGGCGCACGCCGTCGGTCAACGGGCTCTCGGGAGCGCTGCTCACGAACAACCCGAACAGCGGCAACCCGCAGCGGCTCGATCGCTCGCAGGCGCTCACCTGCGACCAGAACCACGACTACACGGCCGAGCAGCAGGCGTATGACATGGGCCTCATGGACAAGTTCGTGCAGTTCACCGGCAACGAGAGCTGCTCGCCGCCCGACACCACGGCGCCGAACCTGGTGATGGATTACTACGACGGGAACACGGTCACGGGGTTGTGGAACTACGCCCAGCACTTCGCGATGAGCGCCAACTCCTACTCGACCGGCTTCGGTCCCTCGACGCCCGGGGCGATCAACGTGACCGGCGCCAACACGTTCGGCGCGGTCTGCGGCCCGAGCGGCGCGGTGTTCGGGGCGCCGGCCTGCACCGCCGCTGCGGGGACCGCGGGCGCCACCTCGGGGAGCTCGAGCCCGCAGTGGCCCGGCACGGTATACAGCGACGCCGACCCGAACTTCGACATCTGCTCGGCCACCCAGGATGGGTCCAAGGCTGCGGACACGATTCAGCTGGGCGGCGAGAACATCGGCGACCGGCTCGACCAGGCCGGCGTCACCTGGGGCTGGTTCGAGGGCGGCTTCGCGAGCCCCGACTACGTGTCCGGGCAGCCAGGCACGGATGATCTGTCGAAGGTGTGCACGGGCTCGCACAAGAACATCGGGGGCGCTTCGCAGGCCGACTACAGCCCGCACCACGAGCCGTTCCAGTACTACGCCTCGACCGCCAACCCGCAGCACCTGCCCCCGACCTCGATCTCGATGATCGGCCGTCAGGACCAGGCCAACCACCAGTACGACCTGAAGGACTTCTGGGCCGCGGCCGACCACGGCAACCTCCCCGCGGTGTCGTACCTGAAAGCGGCGAGGTACCAGGACGGCCACGCGGGCTACTCCGATCCGCTCGACGAGCAGACGTTCCTGACCGAGACGATCAACCACCTGGAGTGGCTGCCCTCGTGGAAGAGCACCGCGGTCATCGTGCTCTACGACGACAGCGACGGGTGGTACGACCACCAGATGGGGCCGATCATCTACCAGTCGCAGACCCCGCTCGACGCGCTCACCGGCAAGGGCTCGTGCGGCACGAGCCCGGCCAAGGTGCCGAGCGGTCAGCAGGCCCGCTGCGGCGTCGGCCCGCGCCAGCCGCTGCTCGTGATCTCCCCATTCGCCAAGCGCAACTTCGTCGACGGCACGTTCACCGATCAGTCCTCGGTGGTCCGGTTGATCGAGGACAACTGGCTACGCGGCGCGCGGCTCGGACGCGGCGCGGCCGACTCCGATGCCGGGACGCTCGAGAACATGTTCTCGTTCGACCATCGGGGCAACGAACCGCTGTTCCTCGATCCGGGCACGGGCGAGCCGGTGAGGTGACGTTGTCCGGGTGAGGCTGCATGCGGGGTGTCCCGGACCGCGTGTCCGGGACACCCCGACTCACGCCGGCGCGGCACCCGGTCGTGCTCAGGCGGTGATTGGGACGTGGCCCGGCTGGGCGGCGACTCGGCCTAGCCAGGTCCGGATCGCGGGATATGGCTCGAGCTCAAAGCCGCCCTCCGGAGCCACGTGGGTGTACGCGAACAGGGCGATGTCGGCGATCGTGTAGCGCTCGCCGAGAAGAAACTCGCGGCCGGTCAGGTGACCTTCCATCGCTTGGAGTGCCGCCAGCCCGCCGCGCCGCTTGGCCTCGCGGTCGGAGTCCGGGACCTCGATCCCGGCGTGCCGCCAGAACCGCGCCACCGCGATGTACGGCTCGTGGCTGTATTGCTCGAAGAACAGCCACTGCAGCACCTGCGCGCGCTCGAACCGATCGTCCGGCAGATATTCGGTCCCGTCGGCGAAGTAGAACAGGATCGCGCCGGATTCGGCGAGCGCGCGCCCGTCGTCGAGGATCAGCGTGGGAATTCGCAGGGCGGGGTTGATCGCGCCGAGCAGCTGCGCGCGGTTGGAGCGATCGACCACGTCGACCTCGCGCCGCTCGTAGCCGATGCCGAGGTGCGCGAACAGCAGCCGGACCTTGTAGCAGTTGCCCGAGACGCCCGAGTCGTAGAGCAGCACGGCGCGGGAGACTACGCTTCCTCCCGAGGTAAGACGGTGAGCGCCACGCAGACCGACCGTGAACTCGCGGAGCTCGAGCGACCTCGCCCTGCGCCGCCGGGCCCTCCGATCGCGGCGGTTCGGGCGATCGCGTTCGTGGTCGGGGCCGCGAGCCTCGGCGCCGAGATCGCCGCGGCGCGGCTGCTCGCGCCGTACTTCGGGGCTTCGACGATCATCTGGGCGAACACGATCGCGACGGTCCTGGTCGCGCTGTCGGT
>JAFASF010000115.1 GCA_019244745.1 Solirubrobacterales bacterium
TCCGCCGAACCCGGACCCCTTGAGCGGGAACTCGTCGTAGAACATGAGGAAGGCGTCCCGGGTCACGCCGATCTTCGCGAAGTCGTTGAGCAGGTAGGGATAGCCGGGCTCTTTCGGGTTGTAGTTGGCGTTCAGGAAATAGACGTAGTAGGGACCGAACGGGCTGGAGCCCTTGCTCACGGCGATGCCCTCGTAGCACTCGTTGGCCACGGCCGCAAAGCACCCGGTGAAAGCACCCCCGCTGGCCTCGGGGTTGGCCGACGCGATCTCGGTGAAGAACCAGTGCCCTCCGTTGCTCGAGTCGTACTCGCAGGACGGATCCCCGCCGCTGCTCCACGCCCGGCTGGTGAGCCCCATCACAGTGTCGAGCGGGATCGGAGCGGACTGGCGCTGGAGTGCCGTGTTGTAGACCAGGATTTCGCCTGTGTTGTTGGTCTCGACGACGTCTCCGTTGCCGGCGCACAGGCCCTGGTCCGCAGGCTCGATGTCCCCGAGGGGGTCGTTATCAGCGAGCCGCTGTCGACGGCGTTCAGCCCCTTGACGCCGGTGGCGCCTCCTGCTGATGTGCTGATGCTGTCGCAGCCCGCGCCCAGCGGCTCGCACCTCACATTCGGGATCACCGGGGTCGGGGACGCGGCCGCGCCCAGCGACTGTCGCGCGCCGCTCCGGGCCGTGGGCGACCGCATCGCCTGCGGGCCGGACAATCCGGCCGCGGGCCGCGGGCTCGCCGCCGTGGTCTGGGTCGACGACGCGGAAGACGCGGTCGACGGTGTGGTTATGGGGCCGCTCAGCAGCGAGCAGCCGCTTGCGCACCCGGTGGCGACCGGGCCGACGAACGTCGGCGAGTGCTGGCCGAGGCTCGATGTGGTCACCCGGCTCGGCCCGGCCCCGGCGGCACTCCCACTCGTCGCAGCCCCGATGGCTCCGAGCAGCGCCACAGCCAGCGTCAACTGCACCATCCGCCCACGGATGATGCTTCCACCCATACCTCGCATATGTCCCCCCTTCGAGCGGCTGGACACGCCGCTCGATCTCGCTAGGCCGAGCCTATTCCGGTCGGGGCCGCCGTGTCAATACCTTCCGGCCCGTCCTGTTTACGCGTACGAGCACGGGGTGAACCACCCCGCCGAGTAGCTTTCTGCGACGGTGCGCGCGGATAACGACGAGCAGGCGGTAGCGCCGGCGCTCGAGGTGCCGGCCGTCCTGCGATGTGTTACCGCGACGCGCTACGTGGCTCCCCTGCGCGAGGGAGGCTCATTGCCGGCTTTGGTGGAGGCCGACGACGACGGCATGTACGTAATGAAGTTCCGCGGCGCCGGGCAGGGCCAGGCGGCGCTTGTGGCCGAGGTCGTCGCGGGCGAGCTGGGCCGCGCTCTCGGCCTGCTCGTACCCGAGCTGGTCGTGGCCGAGCTCGAGCCCGAGCTCGCGCGCGCCGAGCCCGACGCGGAGATCCAGCAACTCGCTCGGGCGAGCATCGGCGAGAACCTCGGCGTGGACTTCTTGCCCGGGGCCCTGCCGTTCACCCCGGCCGCCTCACGGGCGCTCGATCCGGTCATCGCTGCCGACGTGGTGTGGTTCGACGCGTTGGTGATGAACGTGGACCGCACACCCCGCAACCCCAACCTGCTCGTGTGGCACGGGCGCATCTGGCTGATCGATCACGGCGCGAGCTTCTATCGCCAGCACGCCGAGCCGCTGCTGGCGGAGTCCGCGCGCGCGCCGTTTCCGCACATCAACAATCACGTCCTCCTCGCGCGCGCGGGGTCGATCGAGGAGGCGGACGAGCGGTTGGCCGCAGCCGCCGGGCGCAGCGTGGACCGTGTCCTGAGCCTGATCCCCGACGCGTGGCTCGGCGAGCGCGTCGGACAGCGACGCGCGGACTTCGCGGCGTTCCTTCGCGAGCGCCTGGAGCCACCGCGCCCGTTCGTCGAGGAGGCCGAGCTTGCCCGCACGTGACGACTTTCAGTACACGATCCTGCGAGTGGTGCCTTCAATCGAGCGCGGGGAGTCCATGAACGCCGGCGTGGTCCTCTTCTGCCCGCGGCGCCGCTTCCTCGGCGCCCGGATCGAGCTCGACGATCGGCGGCTCCGTGCCCTCGCCCGGGATCTAGACCCCGACACGGTGCGCCCCCATCTCGACGCGATTGCCGCCGTCGTCGCCGGTGACCCCGCCGCTGGCCCTCTTGCCACCATGACCTCCTCAGAGCGCTTCGGTTGGGTGGCGGCCCGATCTTCGACCGTCATACAGCCCTCGGAGGTTCACACCGGTCTGACCGAGGATCCCGACGCCACCCTTGAGCACCTCTTCGAGTCGCTCGTCCGCTGATGTCCGTCGCACGCTGCTCAGTGCCGTCGCGCGGTCATGTTGAGTCGTACGTACTCGAGGACCAGCGGATGTCCCGCACGCTCGAGGACGCGATCCAAGAAGAGCTCACGCAGGTCGGTCGGAAGCGGATCGAGGTGCCGGACCAGGCACACCGTCTCGACGAACGGCCGCGGCTGATCCAGCGTCACCGGCTTGGGCTCGAGCCAACACCTGACCTCGACAAACCCGGCCCGCTCCAAACGCTCCTTCGTCTCCCGGGCGTCAGCGTAGTTCCAGGGTTTGCGCCAGCCGCGGAAGTACGGGGCGAAGGGCTGTTCCCCCGCTATGTCTTCGGCGAGCCGCCTGAACGTGTCGATGTTGCCCTGCCCGCCGCACTGCGCCACCAGCCTCCCGCCGGGCCCGATCGCGCCGTATAGGCGTGAGAACAGCCGCTCGTGGTCGGGAATCCAGTGAAACGTCGCGTTGGAGAACGCGGCGTCGACGGGCTCGGGAAGCTCGAGGTCGATCAGGTCCTGGCAGAGGACGGTCGCGCGATCACCGAGCGCCGTCCGCGTGTGCTCGACCATCGACGGGGCCGCGTCTACCGCGTACACGCGCCCGCGCGGCACCCGTTCGGCCAGCAGCGCCGTGACCCGGCCCGACCCGCACCCCGCGTCGAGTACCACCTCATCGCCTCGCAGCTCCAACCGCTCGAGCTGCTCGAGGGCCCAGGCCAGTTGCGGGTCGCTGACCCGGTCATACGAGGCCGCGTCCCAGTCGCGAGACGTCCGCGGCCGTGTGCTCACAACGCCGTGGTGACCGGCCCGGAGCGCTCGCGCGTACGCTCGTAGGCCTCGATCGCCTCGGACTCGGCGAGCGTCAGCGCGATGTCGTCGAGGCCGTTCAGCAGGCGGTGCTTGATCTCGGGATCGATTTCGAAGTGGGCACTTCCACCGGGCCACCGCACGTCCTGGCCGGCCAGGTCGACCTGCGCCTCCCCCGCGTCCGCGATCGCGGCGCAGTCCGACGCCGGCAGCTCCACCGGCAGCAGGCCGATCTTCGTACAGTTGGAGCGGAAGATGTCCGCAAAGCTCGGGGCGATGATCGCTTGAAAGCCGTAGTCCTCGAGCGCCCACGGGGCGTGCTCGCGGCTCGAGCCGCAGCCGAAGTTGCGGCCCGTGACCAGGATCGGGTTGCGCGGCAGCTCCCACCCGGGCTCCTTGGCCCAGTCGAAGAACAGGAACTCCCCGAAGCCGGTGCGCTCGACCCGCTTGAGGAACTGCTTGGGGATGATCTGGTCCGTGTCGACGTCGTCGCGGCCCAGCACGCTGACCGGGCCGGTGATGGTCTCTATGGCTCTCACTGCGGGGCCTCCCACTCTCTGATGTCGACGAAGTGCCCGGTCAGAGCCGCGGCCGCCGCCATCTGCGGCGAGACCAGGTGAGAGCGGGCGCCCCGCCCCTGGCGCCCTTCGAAATTGCGGTTCGACGTCGAGGCCACGCGCTCGCGCGGCGCGGCGACGTCCGGATTCATGCCGAGGCACATCGAGCACCCCGCTCCGCGCCAGTCGAACCCGGCCCGGGTGAAGACCTCGTGGAGTCCCTCGCGCTCGGCCTGCAGCTTGACCTGCTGGGACCCGGGGACGACCATCGCGTACACCCCGTCGGCGACCTTGTGCCCGCCCACAATCTGTGCCGCGGCACGCAGATCGCCGATCCGCGAATTCGTGCACGACCCGATGAACACCCGGTCGAGTCGGATCTCCTGGATCGGAGTGCCGGCCTCGAGGCCCATGTAGTCGAGCGCGCGCTCGTCCTGCTCGGAGTCAGGTTCGGGCACCGCTGCCGTGACCGGCGCCACCATCCCGGGCGTGGTTCCCCAGGTCACCATCGGGCTGATGGCCGAGGCGTCGACATCGATCTCGCGATCGAACGCGGCGTCCGGGTCGGTGCGGAGCTCCGCCCACTCCTCGGGAATCTCCCCCGGAGCCCCTGGCCGCCCGATCACCCACTCGAACGTCGTCTCATCGGGGGCGATCATCCCGGCCCGTCCACCGCCCTCGATCGTCATGTTGCAGACGGTCATTCGGCCTTCCATCGACAGGCCCTCGATCGCCTCGCCCGCGTACTCGACCACGTGCCCGACCGCGCCGTCGACACCCATCTGACCGATCGTCGCCAGGATCAGATCCTTGGCCGTGACCCCGAAGCCCAGCGATCCCTCGTAGCGGATGCGCATCGACCGCGGCTTTGCTTGGACCAGGCACTGCGTGGCGAGCACGTGCTCGACCTCGCTGGTCCCGATCCCAATCGCGAGCGCGCCAAACGCGCCGTGCGTGGCGGTGTGGGAGTCGCCGCATACGATCGTCATTCCTGGCTGGGTGACCCCGAGCTCTGGCCCGATCACGTGGACGATCCCTTGCCGGTCGGATCCGAGCGAGTAGACCGGGATCCCGAACTCCCGGCAGTTGCGCTCGAGCGTCTCCACCTGCACGCGCGACAGGGAATCGCGAATCCTGGCCGCCACCGGGGTGCCATCGGTGGGCACGTTGTGATCGGCCGTTGCCAGCGTGCGATCGGGTCGCCGGATCTTGCGGCCGGCGAGGCGCAGGCCGTCGAAAGCCTGGGGGCTCGTGACCTCGTGGACGAGGTGCAGGTCTACGTAGAGCAGCCCGGGCGCGACCTCGTGGGCGTCCCAGATCTTGTCGAACAGGCTCTTTGGCATCAGGTGGTCCTCGTTGTGGGTTCGGTTGCACCGAGAGTCGGCCCAGGCGGATGACTGGCAAGAACGCAGCGAGCGATGCGTACTTGAAAAGTACGCGAGCAAGCGAGGACGCCGCCAGGCGCCGCATGGGACGGCTCGAATGCAAGCGAACCTGCGACGGGGGCCACCAGCGACCTAACTCCTGCGAAGGCCCGCGCTGACCACCGCCAGCAACGTGGCCTCGTCGGTTCCAGGGTTCTCGAAGTGATGGGGAAGATCAGCGTCGAACGTGACGCAGTCGCCGGCGGACAGCTCCCACTGGCTGCCGTCGCAAACGAGCACGACCGTTCCGGATTCCACGAGCGCGGTCTCGCGGCTGCCCGGCTCGTGAATCGGTGGGTCGCCGGCGCCGCCGGTGACCGCCCCGGACGCCAGCGTGTGCCGGGAGAGCTCGGCGCGCTGGCCCGGAAGCGGCGGCGTCAGGATCTCATAGCTGTGGCCCCTGACCCGAGCAGGTCCCTTCCGGCGCTCCGTCCTGCGCACGATGGTCACGGCGCCGCTCTCGTCGAGCCGGAGCAGCTGCGAGAGGCGCAATTCGAGGCCGGCGGCGATCCGGGACGCGACGGCCAGCGTAGGGCTCGTCTCCCCCCGCTCGACCTGGGAGAGCATCGGTGCGCTCACCCCCGAGCGCTCGGCCAGATCGCGCAGCGACAAGTCCATCCCCTCGCGCAGCGCCCGGATCCGAACGCCGAGGGATTCGACCGCGGAGGGCACCGGCGGCGCGAGGCTTGTCATACAACCGTACGTTATCACATACGGATGAGGGCGGAGGGAGGCACGGCCCGAGCCCGCTAGCCTGGGGTTATGCTGACGCGTCCGGACGTCCTCGTCCTCGGTGGTGGCGGCGTGCTCGGCGAGGCCTGGCTGATGGGGGTGCTCGCCGGGATCGAGGACGCCGGCGGCATCGACATGCGCGAGTGCGAGAACTTCGTCGGGACTTCGGCCGGCTCGATCGTCGCCGCGCACCTCGTCGCCGGCGACTCGCCCCGCCGCCCGCCATCGGTCGACGCCGACGTGCCCGAGGCAAGCAGGGCACCCGCCGACGGATTGGCGGCCGCAGCAGCGGCCGCCGCGCGACGAACCGGGGCCTGGGCCGGCGCGATCGGCGCCTCCTTCGCGCCCCTGGCTCTCGGCGTGGCCACACCCGGAGGGGCGCTGCTGCGGGCGGCGATGCTCCAGAGGATCCCTGAGCCCCGGAGCACGCTCAACGGCCTGCGGGCGCACGTCGAGCGCTCCAGGGCCCGGTTTGACGGCCGGCTGCGCGTCGCCGCCGTTGACCGGCGCAGCGGCCGCCGGGTCATGTTCGGCAGCCCCGGGGCGCCGCACGCCAGCGTCGCCGAGGCCGTGACCGCGTCCTGCACGGTCCCGTGGCTGTTCGGACCGGTCGAAATCGGGGGGCGCGAGTACGTCGACGGCGGCGTGTGGAGTCCCACCAATCTCGATGCCGCGCCCGCCGGCCGGGACACCCAGGTGCTGTGCCTGAACCCGACCGCGAGTGTCACGGGGTCGAGCAGCGTGCTGACGCTCGTGCGCACGGTCGCCAGGTCGGCGGTGTCGGTCGAGGCGCTCGTGCTCAGGCGTCGCGGTGCGGCGGTTCAGTTGGTGGCCCCGAGCGTGGAATCCGCCGCCGTCATGGGCACCAACTTCATGGACCGCGAGCCGAGCGGGCGGGTGCTCGTTGCCGGTTACCGCCAGGGGCTGCGGCTGGCTCGGGCGAAGGCCGCAGCATCCTGATGGCTTCAGTTGCTCTCACGCCGACTACGGCGTCCTGATCGCCTCAGCCTCAGTCGCGAGTGCCTCCTCGGCCTCCGCCATGATCCCCCGGCGCCGAGTCGCGTTGGACAGCGCGCGCACGTAGGCCCGGCCGGCGGCCTCGAGGATGTCCGTCGAGACTCCCTGGCCCGAGCCGCTGACGCCCGCGATCTCGAGCACCACCGAGGTCTCCCCCAGCGCGTCCTGCCCTCCGGTCACAGCGTCCACGCGGAATTCCCGGAGCCTGGCCTCGCTGCCGGTGGCGGCGTTGATCGCGCGGAAGATCGCGTCGACCGGGCCGTCGCCGGTGAACGATCCCCTGACCTCCTCGCCGTCCGGCATGCGGATTCCGACGGTTGCGTGCGGGGGGCGGCGGGATGAGGCCTCGACGTCAAACCACTCGAGTTGGTAGCCCGTGATCTCCTCACGCAGCTCGTCGGTCACCAGCGCCTCGAGGTCCAGCGCGGTCACGTGCTTCTTCTTGTCGGCGATCTCCTTGAACCGCCGGAACGCCGTGTTCAGCGACTGGCCCGATAGCTCGAATCCCAGCTCGGACAGGGCCTGCTGGAGCGCGTGGCGGCCTGAGTGCTTGCCCAGCACGATCGAGTTGGCGGCAAGCCCGACCGTGGTGGCGTCCATGATCTCGTACGTGGTGCGCTCCTTGAGCACGCCGTCCTGGTGGATGCCCGACTCGTGCGCGAACGCGTTGCGGCCCACGACCGCCTTGTTGGGCTGAACGGGATACCCGGTCAGGCGCGAGACCAGCCTCGAGGTCCGAGCCAGCTCCTGCGTCACCACGCCGGTAGCGAGACCGACGTCCGGTTGACGGGTGCGCAGGAGCATCACGATCTCCTCGAGCGAGGCGTTGCCGGCGCGTTCGCCGATGCCGTTGACCGCGCATTCCACCTGGCGAGCGCCGGCTCGTAATCCGGCGAACGAGTTCGCGACGGCGAGGCCGAGGTCGTCGTGGCAATGGACGGAGAGGACCACGTCCTTCAGCTTCGGTACCAGCTCGTAGAGCCGGAGCAGGTACTCGGTGAACTCGTGCGGCATTGTGTACCCGACCGTGTCGGGGATGTTGATCGTGTTCGCCCCCTCGTCGATCGCGACCTGGCACACCTCGCCGGTGAACTCGACGTCGGCGCGGGTGGCGTCCATGGGCGAGAACTCGACGTCATCGAGGTATTGCTTCGCGTGCGCCACCGCCGCCCGCGCCTGGCCCTTCACGTCGTCACGTGTGGTCTGCAGCTGGTGGTGGATGTGGATGTCGGAGGTCGAGATGAAGGTGTGGATCCGAGGTCGCTCGGCATCCTTGACCGCGTTCCATGCCGCGTCGATGTCCGCCACGTGCGTGCGCGCCAGCCCGGCGATCACCGGACCCTCGACTCGCCGCGAGATCTCCTGCACGGCGTCGAAGTCCCCCGGGGAGGTGATCGGAAACCCGGCCTCGATCACGTCGACGCCCAGGCGTGCGAGCTGCTGGGCGATCTCCAGCTTCTCGTGGGCATTCAGCGAGATCCCCGGCGACTGTTCGCCGTCGCGCAGCGTCGTGTCGAAGATCAGTACGCGGTTGGGATCTTCTGGTTGTGTCATGTCGCTCCTCTAACTCTCGAACTTGGCTTCTTCTCGGTGCTGGTGGTGCGGCTACGTGCGGCCGCCGGCGCGCTATTCCCCCCGAAGGGGGAGGAGAAGAAGAGCAAGTGCGAGACGCAGCGCCATGCCGTGAGAAACCATATCAATGCCGGCGTCGCCGTCGATCGTCCATTCCTCGCGGCGTTCCCCGAGCTACTACGTCGCGTACAACTCCTCGATCTCGGCCGCGTACTTCTCCGCGATCGGCTTTCGCTTCAGCTTCATCGTCGGCGTGAGCTCGTCGCCGGCGGGCGGCCAGTCGCACGGCAACACCTTGAAGCGCTTGATCTGCTCGACCCGGCTCAGATGCGCGTTCGCGCGCTCCACGCCGGCGGACACCTCGGAGAGCGCCGCCGGCTCGCCAGCCATGGCCGCCGGCGACGGATCGGGCAACTC
>JAFASF010000136.1 GCA_019244745.1 Solirubrobacterales bacterium
GTTCCTCCTATGCGGTTGTAGGGCCGCCGCGCAGGTGCAAGCTGCGCGGCTACAAACACCCCCACGAGCGCGCGGGGGACCGGCCAGCTTCTACCAGCCAGACCGGATGGACCCAGGCCCAGAGACCACCCCCATATGGTCTAACGAAGGGAGCCGACATTGGATAGCATCGCAGCAGCCGCCGTCGCCGTAGTGGAGGTCGTCGCCGGCGTCGACACGCACCTCGACCTCCATCACGCCGCCGTGCTCAGCCTGAGCGGCGAGGTACTCGGCACCAGGTCGTTCGCCGCGACCCGCGCCGGCTATCGGGCGATGCTGGCCTGGTTTCGCAGCCACGGTCAGGTGATCCGGGCCGGCGTCGAGCAGACCGGAACCTACGGGGCGGGCATCACGCGCCATCTGGCGCTCGCCGGGATCCCGGTGCTCGAGGTGACCGGACCGGATCGGGCCGAGCGGCGCGCCACGGGCAAGGACGACACGCTCGACGCGATCGCCGCGGCGAAGGCCGCCTTGACCGGTGAGCGCGTGTCGGTCGCCAAGGACCGCGCCGGCCAGGTCGAGGCGCTCAGGGTGCTGCGCACGACGCGCAAGACGGCGGTGAAGTGCCGCCGCGCCACGCTGCAGCAGCTGCGCAACACCATCATCGCTGCTCCGGAGGGGGTCCGTGACCAGGTCCGCAACCTCACCCGGATGCAGCTCCTCAGAACCTGCGCCGCCTGGCGACCCGACGCGCTCGCGTTCCGAGACCCCGCCGTGGCGACCAAGATCGCGCTCAAGTCGCTCGCCCGGCGCTCGCTCGAGCTGGGCGACGAGATCGCCGAGCTCGACCGCCTCATCGCCCCGTTCGTGCAAGAGCTCGCTCCTGGCCTGCTGGAGAAGGAAGGCGTCGGGATCGAGAACGCCGGCCAGCTACTCGTCACCGCTGGCGACAACCCCGAGCGGCTGCGCTCCGAGGCCGGCTTCTCGAAGCTCTGCGGGGCCTCGCCGATCCCCGCCTCCAGCGGCAAGACCGTCCGCCACCGGCTCAACCCAGGTGGCGACCGCGAGGCCAACAGCGCCCTGCACATGATCGTCGTCTGCCGCATGCGCACCGACCAGCGCACCCGCGACTACGTCGCCCGCCGCCTCGCCGAAGGCAAGACCAAACGCGAGATCATCCGCTGCCTCAAGCGCTACGTCGCCCGTGAGATCTACCACGCGCTCACCGAACCCGCCGCCAGGGCCCCCACCCAGGAAAAGACCCTCGCTCGAACAACAAAAACAACTTCAAAAACGACTTGACAAACATGAGAGCGTCCAAGGCGGCCAATATGTCAGCCTCGCGTTCGGCCGCGCCGCGCGCGAGGCCGGGATCGCGGTGTCGATGGGCTCCCGCGGAGACGCCTTCGACAACGCCGTCAGCGAAACGTTCTTCGCGACCCTCAAGAAGGAGCTCGTCAACCGTCGCACCTGGCCGTCACGGCCCGAGCTGCAGTCCGCCGTGTTCGAATACATCGAGGGGTTCTACAACCGCCGGCGCCGGCACTCCACCCTGGGGATGCTCTCGCCAATCGCCTACGAACAGCTCCAACTCTCCACGCCCGACGGTTGAGAGCAATGGCTCAAACAACAACGATCAACACCAACAACCACCAAACCGGGTGTCACGCAAACCGGGAGAGGTCCAGCAACCGGCGCCGCGCTGCTGCAACCGGCCCACCAGCACAAGCACCGGGCCGGCGAGGGTCGCTTCCGCATCCGGATCGGCGAGCGGCAATTCACACGATGGCTCCTCGCTCTCGCAAGGGGACGAGACCGAGGAGCCATCGACACGCGGCAGAGCTTCTGATTATCCAGCCGTTGCGAGCCCGTCGAGGGATGCGTTCAATAGCGGCGTCGTCAGTCCGCGAGCTCGGACCTGAGATCGAGGCCGGGGCACCCGATGAACACGGCATCGTGGGCGACCAGCGGCAGACGCCAGCGGATCGCGGCGGCCGCGATCCAGAGATCCGCATTGTGAAGCCGCTGGTGAAGCGCGTGGCCGACCATTCTGCATTCGTTCCGAAGCTGGGCAACGTGCTCAGTCGTCTCTGCGTCCACCTCCAAGACACCGACGTGGCTGATCGTCTCCGCAAGCTCGCGCAGCCTTCGCGCGCCCCAGCCGGCCAGGAGCGCTCCGTACCGCGCCTCCGCCACGGTCTGCGGTACCACCACAAGGCGCCGGCCCGCGATGTGCTTGGCGTACTGCGCTTCAAGCGGACGCTCCTTGCGCAGCCGCGCGGTGAACACGTTCGTGTCGACAAGGACGGTGTCGGTCACTCGTCGAGTGCCGCGGCGAACGCTTCGCTCTCTTCGTCCGTCAGCCCCGGGATATCGAGGTCATCCCAGGACGAGATGATTGGCACGTTGGCCAGGATCTCGTCACGGGTCCGAGGATTCCAGAAGCGAGCAGTCCCCTCGTCGATCGCATCTGGCTTGTGGGCTCGGTCGTCCATCAGTTTGTCTCCGCCAGCGAAGTCTAGGATCGATTGGGCTGCCCCGGAAGACTCCCCAAACTAGCGTGTTCTCAGGACTCGTGCGCGAATTCAGAACACCTGCCCCGCAACTCCGGCACATCCGCCGCAGCGAATGGCAACCTGCCCCGCTGCAAAGCCGCCGACGTAGTTCTCAGAGCCTCGCAGATCCGCCGGTGTGGCCCAATCCTGGCCCAAACGTCTCCAGGAACGCTCTCGACAGGCATTGGTGATCGACATGCTAACCGGCCGCAAAGTGCCGTGACTCGAGGCGATCGACGCCCTCCGTCGCCGAGCGTCGTAACTTCCGGCGTGGCCTGTCACGCCGGAGGTCGCGGGTTCGAGTCCCGTCGCTCCCGCTAAGAAAATGCCTGCTAAGCCGCCGGTTTAGCCATTGATCGAGCCGAGAGCGCGGACCCTGGGGCCATTGGGCATCACGATTGGGCATCACGCAAGACGGCGTGCCTGCTCAATGACCTTCCTTGGTGGCACGTGGCTCGTGTGAACCGCCCCACGCGCCCGTCGAAGCGACCTCGGCCACGATGATCGCATCGATGCCCGAGCGCTCGTCCGCCCGGTGGCGGCCCCACACCTCTCTCGTCGCCATTGCGATGGCGCACCGCGGCCGGCGCGCCATCGTCAACGCGATGGCGCCTGCGGGCGGCCGCGGGCCACGCAAAGTCCAGCACTCCTCCCGCTGCGCGTCTCGAAGCGGCACTGCTCTTTCGAGATGAGACCGGTCGCGACGGCGGGCGAGGATCGCGTGGCTGAGGTTGTCCGCAAGCAGCGGTGCCGTCCGGCTCCAACGGTGTCCCGTCGTGGCTCCTTTGGCGAGCCAGGCACGCGCGCTGGAGCTCGCCGTCGCGTTGGCGCTTCTGGATGTGATGAACGAGGGCGGGGCTGCCCCGAGTGCCGAGAGTACGGCGAAGGCGGTCGGTCCTCCGCGTCGAACAACGTAGGTCAGGCGCGCGCGGTTACGGTCCGCGCGGCCGGCATTTGAAACGAAGGACCGACCTTGCTCACGGTACGCCGTGGGACGGGCTGATCCTGCTCGGCCTCTTTGAGAAGGGAGGGGTTGTTGTGCTGCACGTTGGGTTGGATCTGAGTCGCAAGCGGGTCGACGTCTGCCTGATCTCAAGCGACGGGGAGCTGGTCGAGCACTTCCGGGCGCCAGCTGACCGGGACGGGATATACGGGCTGTCACGGCGGGTCGCGGTGTACGACGAGCCCGTGCGCGGGGTCATTGAGTCGATGAACGGCGCGCGGTTCGTACACGACGAGCTGGTCAGGTACGGGTGGGAGGTGCTAGTCGCCGACGCGCAGCGGGTCAAGGGCCTGGCGCCGCTGGCTTGTAAGACTGACAAGGTCGATTCACGAGTGCTCGCCGAACTGTCCTGGCGGGATCTGGTGCCGGCGATCTGGCTGCCGACGCCGGAGCTGCGGGCCGAGCGGGAGCGCTCGCGCTGGCGGCTTCACCTGGTCAAGCACCGCGCGATCCTCAAGAACCGGGTCCACTCCTCGCTGATCGCGTTCGGCTATCAGGTCCCGATGGCTGATCTGTTCGGTGTCGCCGGCCGCGAGCTGCTCTCAGAGCTCGGCTTCCCCGAGCCGTGGCGCAGCCACGTGCAGGCAAGCCTCGAGCTGATCGATGAGCTCGAGCGGCGAATCGATGCGATCGAACGCTGGCTGCGCCGCTCCGGAGCCGACCACCGCTACATCCCGCGGCTGATGACCGCTCCCGGGATCGGCTGGATCACCGGGTTCACGATCGCCTCAGAGATCGGCGACATCGGCCGGTTCTCTTCACCGGTGAAGCTGACCGGCTACACCGGCCTGTGCCCGCGGGTCAAGCAATCGGGCGACATGGACCAACGCGGTTCACTGTCGAAGCGCGGCCCGCGATATTTGCGCTGGGGGTTGATGGAGGCCGCGATCGCCGCCTCCTCGCACCCGCTCTACAAGGAGCGCTACCAGCGCACCAAGCGCCGCCTCGGTCGCCAGCGCGGCGCCAAAGTCGCGCAGATCGAGCTCGCCCGCAAACTGACCGAGGCGATCTGGTACATGCTCACCCGCAACCAACCATTCCAACCCTTCGCTCCGGCAGGCGCCATTTTCGCCCTGACTGCCTGACAGTCCCTTTTTGAGTTGCGCCACCGGAGCGAGCACCGATCACACCTGGTCCTCGAAGTTGACGAAGCGATAGAGAGATGAGCACCGCTCCAAGCCATCCACCCGCCCGTGGCCCATAGGCTGCCGATCCCCATCCGGACGGAGCTCCGCCGGCATCCATGCAGGCGGACGACCACCTCTCGCAAGCACCCTCCGTCCCGCTGAAGCACGAGGACTTGACACCGGGCCCTCGTTCATAGAGGGCG
>JAFASF010000168.1 GCA_019244745.1 Solirubrobacterales bacterium
CGACAGCGGCACCTTGTACGGGCGATCTCGATGGGGCTCGCGGAAGCGCAGCGCGACCACCGACACGTGCGCGATCGTGAACGCGAGCATCGCTCCGAACGCGTAGATCCCCACCAGCAGCTCCAGGTTGGTGGGGAGGACGAGCGCCGCCGCGGCCAGCGCGGCGATCGCGATGATCACGAACGGAGTCCCCCACCGCGGGTGAAGCCGGCCGATGCCGCTCGGGATCTGGCGGTTGGTGGCCAGCGAGTAACCGACCCGGGAGACGCCGAGCATCGACGCACCGGCCGCCGAGACGAGGGCCGCGGCGCCGGCGATCGCCACCACGTACTTGAGCACGTCCGCGACCCACCTCGGACGGAAAGCATCGACCACGCCAATCACGGGGGCCTTGAGGCGTTGGGTTCCGAGCGCGGTGTGCCCGTCGTGGACCGGGAGCGCGCCGACTCCGACCAGCGCGATGCCCACGTAGATCAGGATGATCAGGAGCGCGCCGGGACCGACCAGCCGAGCCACCTGGCGCCGGGAGACCGCCACCTCCCCGGCGAGACCCGCCGCAGCCTCCAACCCGGTGAACGCGATCACCGCGATCGTCAGCGCGAAGGCCAGGTCCGCACCGGTCGGCGCCGTGCCGAGATGGATGGTTTCAGAAAGGTGATGTGGATCGAACACCAGCACCAGGCCGAGGACGATCACCGCCGCCTGCACGATCAGGTCGACACCCGCGGTCATGATCCGGGTGCGCAGACGCCGGGCGCTCACGCCGGCCACGTTGTCGGCGACCACCAGCGCGATCACCGCGAACGCGATCGCGATCTCGAGTCCTCCCCGGCCGAGGGGCCGCCAGAACGCTGCCAGGTATGCCGGGACGGTCAGCGCCGTCACCGCGATCAGGATCGTGTAATCGAGGACGATCGCCCACGCGGCGACGAAGCTGACGAGCTCGTTGAACGCATAGCGCGCGAACACCGGTGAGCCTCCGCGCTCCTGGTGCAGTGACGCCCCCTCGGCGTAGGTCATCGCGGTGAGCTGGAAGAAGATGCCCGCCGCCAGGAACACCGCCGGGGTGAGCCCGTTTGCCCGGTGCGCGACCACTCCCAGCGCGAAGTACACCGAGCTGATCGACGTGGTGTATACGACGGCGAACAGAGCGCGGCCGCTGAAGGCGCGGTTCGTCACGGCGTCATCCGCGGGAGTTCACTGTCGCCGCAGCCCGAGGTACAGCCGCGCGGCGCCGGCGAGCACGAACAGCGATCCCAGGAGCACGCCCGTGGCGATCGGGCCCCCGCCGGACGCCAGCGTGCGCACGAGCAGCGCGACGCCGATCAAGATCATCAGGACCGACATCACTCGGGTCGCCGAGCTGTGCACCTGGCGCGGCTTGGACATTTAGGTACAAGCTTACGGTCGCCGCTTCACCCGAGTGGTGGGCTGGCAGGCGAGCGTGCGCATTCGGCGCGGCGCCGGCGTGGCCGGTTCGTGCGAGGGTAGGCTCGTTACTCGCATGAGAGGACGCCAGGACACCGAATCCGAGGAGCAGCTCAGCCGGCCCCGGCGGCTGCTCGTGCTCGGGATCTGCTCGATGAGCCTGCTGATCGTCGGCCTCGACGTGACGATCGTCAACGTCGCCCTGCCCTCGATCCACCGCACGCTGCACGCGTCGGTCTCGGGGCTTCAGTGGACGATCGATGCCTACACGCTCGTGCTCGCGAGCCTGCTCATCCTCGCCGGCTCGACGGCGGACCGCGTCGGCCGGCGCCGGGTATTCCAGACCGGCCTCGTCGTGTTCTCTCTCGGTTCACTGCTGTGCGCGCTGGCCCCGAGCCTCGAGCTTCTGGTGGCCGCGCGCGTCCTTCAGGCCATCGGCGGGTCGATGCTCAACCCGGTCGCGATGTCGATCATCCGCAACGTGTTCGACGACCCGCGCGAGCGAGCGCAGGCGATCGGCATGTGGGGCGGCGTGGTCGGCCTCAGCCTTGCGCTCGGCCCGGTGGTGGGCGGAGCGCTCGTGGATTCGGTCGGCTGGCGCGCCGTGTTCCTGATCAACGTCCCGGTCGGGGTCCTGGCGTTCGTGCTGACCGCCGCGTTCGTGCCGGAGTCGCGTGCCCCCCATCCACGCCGGTTCGATCTGGTCGGCCAGGTGCTCGTGATCTCAGCTCTGGCGTCGCTTACCTACGCGATCATCGAAGGCAACGACGCCGGCTGGACCTCCGCCGAGATCCTCGGTCTGTTCGCGGTCTCGCTGGCGAGCTTCGTCGCGCTGATCTGGCACGAGCTGCATCGCGAGCAGCCGCTGCTCGAGGTGCGCTTCTTCCACAGCGCCCCGTTCTCCGGCGCCAGTGCGATCGCGGTGTGCGCCTTCGCCGCCCAAGCGGGCTTCCTGTTCCTGAGCACCCTGTACCTCCAGGACGTGCGCGGGCTCTCGCCGTTTCACGCCGGCCTCTACATGCTCCCGATGGCGGGAATGACGCTCGTGTTCGCGCCGCTCACCGGGCGGATCGTCGGCGCCTGCGGCGCGCGCGCACCGCTGGTGGTCGCGGGCTGCGCGCTGACGATCGGGGCCGTGATGCTGACCCGGTTGGCGCCCGACACTTCAACCGCGTATCTGTTAGGCGCCTACGTCATCTTTGGCTTCGGGTTCGCGCTGGTCAATCCGCCGATCACCAACACCGCGGTGTCGGGCATGCCTCCCTCGCAGGCCGGAGTCGCCGCCGCTGTCGCCTCCACGAGCCGCCAAGTTGGCCAGACTCTGGGCGTGGCGGTTGTGGGGGCCGTTGCCGGCGGCGGGATCGCCACCGTGGTCGGCAAGGGCTTCGCCACCGCGACCCGCCCGAGCTGGTGGATCATCGCCGTCCTGGGCGCCGTGATCCTGGTCGTTGGGATCGTCACCACTTCGCGGTGGGCGGAGGGAACGGCGCGACGCACCGCCGATCGCTTCCGGGAGAGTCCGCAGCCGAGACCGTACCCGCGCGGCGAGCCGGTGGCGGGATAGGCCGAACCGGCACCGGGTGCTGCTTGCGACCAGGCCGGTGCGGCGGCCGGCGCCCGCCCGCGTGGCGGCGCCGGCCGGCCGGCGATCACCGCGGGACCGACTCACTCACGTCCGTAGGCTCCATGACGTCCGGACCCGGGTCACCGCCCTCGGCGACCGTCTTCAACCGCTCGCCGTAGTGCCGCCAGCCGTGGTCGTGGTTCTCGCGATGCGGACCCTCGGGAAAGCCGGTGTGGCTGAGGTGCACGGTCGTGCCGCCGTCCTCCTCCTCGAGCTCCCAGCGAACCTCGGTGCGAACGCCCATCGGCTGGTTGCGCCAGTCCCACGTGTAGGCGACGAGGCGCGGCGGATCGAACGCGACCACCTCCCCCTCCGCCTGCCACTCGTCCCGAATGAACTCGAACCGTCCGCCGACCCGAGGCTCGAGGGCCGTGACCGGCATCCAGCTCGGAATCTGGGCGGGATCGGTGAGGAGCTCGAACACGCGCTCTCGCGGCGCCTCGATGTGAACCGTATGGTGGACCGCGAGCGCGGCCGCCTGAGCTTCGCTCATCGTCTGCCTCCTGGCTGTTTGGTTTCCGCCGCCGCCTTGAGGTCGGCGAGCGCCTGGCTCCAGAACTCGTGGAAATACGCGTGCAGCTCGGCCAGCCCGTCGGGCGCAAGCTGATAGACGCGCCGGTTCCCGTCGGGGCGGTCGGTGACGAGCCCGGCGCGCTTGAGCACCTTTAAGTGCTGGGAGACCGCGGGCTGGCTGATCGGGAGCTCTCGCACGATTTCGCCGACGGCGCGCGGGCCCCCGCGCAGGAGCTCCATGATGTGCCTCCGGGTGGGATCGCCGAACGCGTCGAGAGAGCCATCATAAGCTGGCACGAATATAGCTTAGCACTTATGCAGTTGGGAGCGCAAGCGGGAGCGCGGGTCTGTCAGGCCAGCTCCTCACCCGCCAGAAGCTCCATCAGCAGCCCGTCGTGCCAGCCGTTCCCGTCCACATCGCGCTCGTAGCCCCGCATCACCCCGACCCTCGTGAAGCCCGCCTTCTCGTATGCCCTGATCGCGGCGGCGTTTGCCGCGGCCGGGTCGATCGTG
>JAFASF010000289.1 GCA_019244745.1 Solirubrobacterales bacterium
GCCGGTTTGCCAGGGCGACAGTTTGCGGTCGCTCGCAAGACGGACCGGTGCTTTTAACGTCGCCTTCGGCGGGAGTACTCCCCGTCGGAAGACGGCCCGTCCGGGCCCGTCTCCCGCCGGGGAGTGGATGCAGCCCAGGATGAGACCGCGCACACAAACAGCGGAGATTCATGAGGCTCGACAGGTCTACCGATGCGGGCTCAAACGTTGCCCGAGACGGTTGCCCGAGATCCATGAACAACCCCCGCCTCGGGCGAGCAAACGGTCGAAATGCCCGCGGCTAAAGGCATTTCGAAAGCGGGAGCGACGGGACTCGAACCCGCGACCTCCGGCGTGACAGGCCGGCGCTCTAACCAGCTGAGCTACGCCCCCTGAGAGGGGGAACGATCAAGTATGGCAAGAGAAATTCCGCGTCGCTTTGCGCAACTTTGAGACCCCCCGTCGGTTCAAACACCCGGAATCGATCTCCCGGAGGAGCGCCCAACCCGGCCGTGGGCGCGCTGAGGGATCGCCGGCGGGGACCCTGGAAGCGGGTCCCCGTCGTGTTTAAGCGCTCACCGACCCGCGGTAGACGTCGACGTCGACGGCCGTGCGCCCCCGCGCGACGGTCGCAGCCGAAACGCCCGCCGTACGCCTTCCGGCAGGTACCAGTTCCACTCCCCGAGCAGCTTCATGGTTGCCGGTACGAGAAGCATTCTCACGACGGTGGCATCCAGGAGGATGGCTGCGGAGAGCCCTATCCCGAACTCCTGCAGTCCGACGAACCGTCCCGTCGTAAAGCCCGAGAACGCGGCGATCATGATGATCGCCGCAGCCGTGATGATCCGGCCAGTGTGTTCGACGCCGTAGGCGATCGCATGCTCATTGTCGTGGACCTTGTCCCACTCCTCGCGCATGCGGGACAGCAAGAACACCTCGTAGTCCATCGACAGGCCGAACAGGACCGCGAAAAGGAAAGATCGGGATCCAGCCCTCGATCTGCGGCGAGGATTTCAGCCCGAGCAGATCACCGCCGACGCTGTCCTGGAAGAACAGCACCAGCACGCCGTAGCTCGCCAGCACCGACAGAACGTTCATGACACCGCTCTCAGCGGGAGGACCACGGAACGGAACGCGCGCAGCAGCTGCAAGTAGCTGATCACCAGCACCGCGAGCACGAGCCAAGGAAACGCCCCGTACGCCTTGCTGAGGAAGTCCACGCCGAACGCCGGTGCCCCGGTCACGAGCACCTGCGCGCCACCGAACCCCGCGGCGGGTGCGTACCGCCCACGAATCCTGTGCAAGAGATCCATGGCGTGCCCGAGTCGCTGTACCCGGCCGCTCGGATCTGGGCAATCTGGTTGGCCGGGTCGAGCACGCTGGCCCTGTGGGCCTGCTCGATGTTTACGAACGCCGGAGCGATCACGGTCGACGGGTTGACCGCCCGGTCCGAGCGCAGCAAAGCCACGAGCCGTCGTTCGGCAGCCGCGACGTTCGGTGTCAGCGCGCTCCCCGGGCCGACCAGAATCGACCACGATTTGGTTCGGCGCCAGCACCCCCGGACTCAGGGTGTGCTAGAGCACGAACAGACCCTCGGTCGCGTTAGTGCCACCCGGAAAGCCTCGGTTGTCGCCGGCGGTCAGGGCGAGCCCAAGCGCGGGCGCCGCCAGCAGCAGCATCACGCCGGTCGAGGCGATTAAGATCGCGATTGGCCGGCGCATGATCGTGCGCGCGAGCCGCGTCCAGAACCCATGATCGCTCGCGGCTCGATTCGCCAGCACCGAGCGGGGCACGACCCGCAGCGAGTTCACCCGCCGGCCCAGAAGTGACAGAAGCACCGGCAGCAATGTGGCTGACGCCGCGACGCTGACCACGGGAACGAGCAGGCCGCCGATCCCCGTCGAGCGGATGAAGGGAAGCGGCATAAACGCCAGCAGCGCAAGTCCGACTGCGACCGTGGAACCCGAGAAGATCGTCGCCCGTCCAGCGGTCGCCATCGTCGTGAGAAGCGCCTCGTGCGGATCGTCGTTACGGGCGAGCTCCTCGCGGTAGCGGAAGACCACCAGCATCGAGTAGTCGATCGCGATCGCGATCCCGAGCGCGCAGCGAGACGATGTTTCGTTACGTAGGTGGCCATCTCCATTAGATGAGCGAGGATCCACACCCGCCCAGCGTCGTCGGAATCGTGATCAGAGCGAACACAAGTGGCACCACGATCCCGCCGAGAGTCGCGAACATGTACACGAGCACCAGAAGCGCAACCGGTACCGCGATCGACTCTCCCCGCGCCAGGTCCTGGTTGTACAACGGCTTGGTGTCGTGGTTGATCGCCGGAAAACCGGTCAGGTACGTGCGCGCCAGGGACCGTGCCGACCGCCTCCTTCACTGCCGTCGTTCGGTCGGGCGCCTTGGCGTTCTCGAGCGACGTCTCGAGCTGGACGTACACCACCCCGGGCGGCGCTGGGAGTACGGGCCCCGCTTTGCCGTCGGCGAGTACCGCGGCGCCACGCTGGGCCGCGCCTCGACTGCCACGAGGTTAAGCCGTCCCCCGGTCGACCGGGCCACGAGCGTGAAGGCGCCGTCGCTGCGCTCGTGGAGGTGCGAGCGAAGAATGTTCAGGCCACGCTGAGCAGCAGACCCGGGGACGGTGAATTGATTGCTAAGAAGCGAACCGAGGCTCGACGCCGCCCAGCCGCCGAGCAGGAACAGGACGATCTAGATGAGCAGAACCAGCCGTCGGTGCTGGACGACGAATGCAGTCGTGCGCCGCATCCGCGCCGACCTTACCCATGCATGCCCTTCGGCCACATGAGGTTAATCACAGACTGCACGAAGCGCTCATAGCGGTCGGGCGAGTACCGGCTCGGATCGGTGAGGACCATGCGACCCGCCTCCTCACCGAGGTCACGAATCGCCCGGGCCGCCAGTTCGACATCGAGGTCGCGCGGCAACTGATCGCGATCGATCGCCCAGCGGACGAGCCGCTCGATGCGCTCGAGGATGCCCTTGCGGTGAGTCTCAACATGCTCGCGCACGATCGCGGGCGTACCCTCCAGCGGCAGCAGGATGATGCGCCACGTTGCCGGCCGGGCGGTGACCGCGTCCAGGAACCGTCGAACGCTTCCCGCGAGCACGTCCATTGGGTCGTCTTCCCCAGGAGTGCTCGGTACCACGTGGGCGAGTTGGTCAAGCGAATAGCTTTCCTCGCGCTCGATCAATGCGTGAAGGAGGCGACCGAGGTTCGGGAAGTGGTCGTAGATGACCGGCCGCGTGACCCCTGCCTCTCGGGCGATCGCCTCGATCGACACCCCTTCGTAGCCCTGCTCCAGGATCACGCTGAGCGCGGCATCGATCAGCTGCTCGCGCCGCTGCTCGGGCGGCATCCGCCGCGCGTAGGGGCGCCGGGGCTTCGGCTCGGGATTCTCAGAGCGAGGAACAGGTCGGGTTGCCATCGTTGAGGGCCGCAGGCTAGCGCAGCCCTCCGCCCTCTCCCTCAGCGCCGGCGCCGCCTGCGCCCGTCCACGACCCTCCGCAGAACCGCGTCGGTCCAGGTGTGGGTGCGGAGCAACCTGTAACGCTCAGCGGCGATCCGCATGTAGGCCTCCGTCTCGGTGCAGCCCTGGACCAGGTCCCCCTCCCGAAGCATCGCCACCACGGGCTGGTACTCCGTCGCGAGCCACAGCGAGGCCGTATGAACGCGATCGAGTCGCTCCTCGCGGTCCTGACTGGCACGAAAGCCCCACGCCTCGATGCTCTCGGCAAGGACGGCGTAGTCCCAGGGATCGGAGAGCGCGATCTCGGACCGCGCCTCCTCTGGGAGGGGAACCCTTTCGAAGAACACCCGCTCGTGGCTCTTCATCGGCAGGTCGGTGGCCTTCATCGCGCGGCTTGCGTCGACGAGCGTGACGATCTCGGCCACGTAGGCGTCGATATCGGTCCGGCCGAGTGCCCGAGCGACCGAAACCCGGTGGTGACCGTCGCGCACGAAGTAGATCTCGCCTACCTTGAGGAGATCGACCGGGGGCATCGCCTCGCCGCGACGCATCGCGGTCGCGATGTGCTCCCAGCGGCCGCGGACCCGCCCCGAGGTCGGTCGAAACCGGCGATCAAAGTCCCGACCACGGTCGACGGTGCCCACGATCAGTCCGAGCGGGACCACCCGAAGCCCGACCGAGCGCTCGCTGACAAAGCCGAGCGCTTCAATCACCTCGTCGTAGGGGAGGATCACGCCAACGTCGTCCGGCTCCCCGCGCAGACGCGCAAGCAGCCTCGCGAACATAGCTCGCCGGCGGGCGCGCAGAAAGTCGTGTTGCGCATCCACCCCGGACAACCCGGTGGAGCGCGGGGCGGTCATGGTCGGGTGCGAAGGTTAGCCAGTCGTAGGGGCCTCGCCCGCGGGCGAGGCCCCGCCCGTGGGCTCCGACGCCGGCTGCTGGCCCGCGGCCGCGGGTTGCCGCGCGACGTCCGGGCCCGCACCGTCGCCGAGCAACGTTCGCCCGCTCTCCACGTCGAAGAGGTGCAGGTGGTCGACGTTGAACCACAGCTCGGCCTCTTCGTGCTCGCGAACGCGGCTCGCGGCGTCGAGCCGCGCGACGACCTGGCTCCCCTCGTGGGAGTGCGGAAGGTCGGCGGCGCCGGCGTCCTGGGCGAGCTCCTCGAGTTCGGTCGACGAGACCCCCTCGGATTCCACGACGAAGTAGGCGAAGTACTCAGATCCCATCGCCTCGAGCACGTCGATCTTCGCCCTGAACGTGTGACCACGCGAGCGGTCGCTGATCAGGCTGGCATCCTCGAAGTCCTCGGGCCGGATGCCGGCGACGATCCCGCTGCGGCCGCCGCCTGGCCCGGAGTCGAGCTGTCGGCGCACGGAGTCGGGGATCCGCACCGTCCCGATCGGTAGGTGCAGCTGGTCACCGTCCAGCTCGCCGGGAAGGAAGTTCATCGACGGTGAGCCGATAAAGCCGGCTACGAACAGGTTGGTGGGGTTGTTGTACAGCTCCGTTGGCTGACCGACCTGCTGAAGGATCCCAGCGCGCATCACGGCGATCCGGTCACCGAGGGTCATCGCCTCGGTCTGGTCGTGGGTCACATAGATCGTGGTGGTGTGCAGATCGTGCTGAATCCGGGAGATCTCGGTGCGCATCTGCACGCGGAGCTTCGCGTCGAGGTTGGAGAGCGGCTCGTCCATCAGGAACGCGCTCGGATTCCGGACGATCGCACGGCCCATCGCCACCCGCTGACGCTGACCGCCCGAGAGGTTGGCCGGCTTTCTCTCCAGATGCTGTTCGAGGTCGAGGATCTTGGCAGCCTCGTTGACCTTCTGGTCGATCTCCGCTTGCGGCACCTTCGCGAGTTTCAGCGCAAAGCCCATGTTCTCGCGCACGGTCATATGGGGATAGAGCGCGTAGTTCTGGAAGACCATCGCGATATCGCGGTCCTTGGGCGCCTTTTCGTTGACCACCTGGCCACCGATCTTGAGCTCGCCGTCGGAGATGTCCTCGAGCCCCGCGACCATCCGCAGCGCCGTCGATTTGCCGCAGCCCGAAGGCCCGACGAGGATCATCAGCTCTCCGTCCGGCACGTCCAGGTTGAAGTGCTTCACCGCCTCGAAGCCGTCGGGATACCGCTTGGTTATGTCGTCGAACTCGATCTCGGCCATTGTCTGAAAACTCCTTGTATGTCTAGCCCTTGACTGCGCCGGCGGTCAGTCCGGACACGATCCGCCGCTGGAACAGCAGCACGAGCAGCATGACCGGAACGGTCACCACCACCGCCGCCGCCGCGATGTCGCCGTAGGGCACGGTGAACTGTGAGACTCCGGGGAACGTCGAGATCGCCGCGGGCACTGTCTGTGCCGCCGTAGTCGAGGTGAGTGAGATCGCGAAGACGAAGTCGTTCCAGCAGATGATGAACACGAGGATGAACGTCGTGACGATGCCCGGCGTGGCCAGCGGGACGATGACCTTCATGAAGGCCTGAAATGGCGTTGCGCCATCGACCTGCGCGGCCTGCTCGAGCTCCCAGGGAATTTCTCTGAAGAAAGCCGACAGCACGTAGATCGACAGCGGCAGTGCGAACGTCATGTACGGAATGATCAATCCTGGCCAGGTGTCGTACAGACCGATCTGGCGCCACAGGTTGTACAACGGACCGACGAGCGAGATCTGCGGGAACATCGCCACTGCCAGCGCGACCGCGAGAATGGCAGCCTTTCCCGGGAAGTCGAGCCGTGCAATCGCGTAGGCGGCCGCACACGCAAGCGCCACCGCGAGCAAGGTGGAGATCAGACCGATGCCGATCGAGTTGCGAAGCGCGTCGGTGAACGTGCCCAGCTTGAAGATGTCGGAGTAGTTCGACAGCGTCCAATGATGGGGGATGAAGCTCCCGTCCGTGGCCGACGCCGAGGTCTTCAGCGACAGCATCACGATCCAGACGACGGGCACGAGCGAGAACACGACGACCACGAGGATCGCCAGCGACCAACCGCTGGTCTCGCGCGCACGGTGACTCAACCTTCACCTCCCGGTGCTGCGCCGGCGCCGAACCCCTTGATGAACACGAACGCGATCAGTGCGACGAACAGGAACAGCACGATCGAAACGGCGGAGCCAAGCCCCAGGTTAAGCCGGTTGAGCAGCGTCGCGTAGTTCAGCATCGAGATCGATTCGGTGCCCTGAGCCCCCTGGTTGAAGATGTAGATCGTGTCGAAGATCCTGAAGGCGTCAAGCGTGCGGAACAGCAGGGCGACGAGGATCGCCGGCTTCATCAGCGGCACCGTGATCCGAATAAACCGCTGCCACGCTGTGGCCCCGTCGACCTTGGCCGCTTCCAGCAGCTCGTCCGGGACGAGCGCCAGCCCCGCGAGCAGCAGCAGGGCCATGAACGGCGTGTTCTTCCACACCTCGGTCACGATGATCGCGACGTAGGTGCCGAACGTGTGACTCAACGGGTCTCCGCTCAGCCCGAGCAGCTTCGGGATCCAGCCGCTGTTCAGCGACCACGCGAGCTCCCACGAGTACGCCGCCACGACCGCGACGATGCCGTACGGAATGAGCGCAACACCGCGCACGAGCCCCCGGGCGAAGATCGCCCGATGCATGATCAGCGCGAGGCACATGCCGAGCACGAACTGGATGGAGACGCTGATCACGGTGATGATCACCGTGTGCAGAACGTCCTGCCAAAACACCGGGGCGCTGAACACGTGGCCGTAGTTGGCCAGCCCGATGAACTTGCTCTGCGCCGGGAAGCGCAGATCCGACCGCTGAAGCGAGAGTATGACGGCATCGATGATCGGGTACGCGGTCACGGCGATCATCACGATCAGCGCAGGGCCGACGAGCAGCGCAGCGAGACGCCGCTCTTCGCGTGCTCGCTCGGTCAGGCGCCGGCGGCGCGGCGGCGCGGCGGCGGCGGGCGGCGCGGCGACGGCACCGGTGGTCACAGCAGCGCCCCCGATGAGAGCGACAGCTTGATCTCGTTGCGCAATGTGGTGACCACGCTGCCGGGGATGATGTTCGAGGTCGGCGACAGCGCCTTCTGGATCGCGAGCGTGACGTCAGCGTAGGCGGCGGTCTGAGGACGGAGACCATACGTCTCGAGCTGCTGCTTGATCAGCGAGTGGAAGGGATACGCCTTCTGGAATGAGGGGACGGAGTAGATGCTCGCGGCAACTGGCGCCAATCCACCCTTCACCGCGTACGTCGTCTGGTTGGCAGGCTGGGTGAGGCACTGGACGGCCGCAAAAGCGAGGTCGGGGTGCTTTGAGTGCGAGGAGATACCGAGGTTGTAACCGCCGATGGAGACCCGGGGCGCGAGCTCGGGTGCCACCCTCGGGAACGGGGCGTACGCCATCTGTTTCGCGACCGCCGGATTTGTCTTCTGGGCGGAATTCCACACGAACGGGTAGTTGAGCTCGAACGCGGCGTTCCCCATGTCGAACGCCGTGTCCGCCTGACCCTCCATCGTGACGTTCAGGGACGGGTCGGCCGCCGGCGAGTTGGCGAGCAAGCGCATGATTAGTGCGGCCGCCCGCGACGTCGGACCGATGACCACCGTGTTGTTGGGCCCGAGGATCTGGCCGCCGGCGGAGTTGACCAGCGAGTTGAACCACACCGTGAGGCCTTCGTACTGCGCGCCCTGGACCTCGATGTAGTGGGGCTTGCCCTTGCGAGCCAGCTCGATCGCGTCGGTGATCATCTGCCCCCACGTGGTGGGCGGATTGGGCACCAGGTCCTTTCGATACCACAGCAACTGGGTGTTCGAGTTGATCGGAACTCCCCATAGCTGACCGTTATAGGTGGCGGTCTGGATGGGGCCCGGGAGGTCCTGGCTCCGGATCTGCGCGCTGAGCGCCGCCGGCACCGGGTGGACCCATTTTGCGGTGGCGAACTCGGCGGTCCAATCGACGTCCATGGCCAGGATGTCGATCGAGGAGTCGTTCGCCGCCAGCCGGCGCACGAGCGAGACTCGCTGCTGGTCCGAGGAGGTCGAGAGGAAGTTGAGCTTGATGTTGTACTGGCCCCCCGACGCCTTGCTGCAGTTGGCCGCGGCCGCGGCAAATGAGCCCGAGGGCTCTGGGAACACGTACCAGTTGAGCGTGACCGGGCCCTTGCTCGAGGACCCGCAACCAGCGATCAGGGCGGTGGTCGCAGCTGCTATTACGAATCCGGCCAATCGCCGTCTCCGCACCTCGCACTCCCTCTCTCCGTTTAACGGTCCTAATTATTACCCGCCTCGGGGTGATCGGCAAACCGGTGAAGGCAGTGTTCAGGTTTGAAGGATCCCTCCATGCGACCTCGAACGTCTGTTCGGCTCGCTACGCTGGCCCCATGCGCGACGCGACAGAGAGGGCCGCGCTTGTGGCGCTGCTCCGGACCGGTAGTCAGCCCTGGAATATGTATGCGGATGCCGTCGAGCAGCGTGGTAGCGCGCTGGCGGTCCTAAATGATGAGGTCGCTGGCCGGCGCCCGCAGGCGAGCCTGTTCGCGGACGATGCGGACGAGATCCTGAGCCGAGCGAAAGCAGATATGCGCCGGTGGTCGGAGCGTGGCATGACCCTGCTCACGGTCGTCGACGAAGGCTATCCGGAGAACCTGCGCGCCGTGTACGACCGGCCGCCCTTCATCTTTGTCGCCGGTGGACTGCAGCCCGCCGACTCCCGATCGATCGCGGTCGTCGGTGCCCGGTTGGCTTCACCGCAGGGAGTCGCTCGGGCCAGAGCGATCGCGGAGCATCTGGTGCGGGAGGGGTACGTGGTGGCGTCTGGACTCGCGGCGGGAGTCGATACGGCGGCTCATACGGCCGCGCTCGCCTCGGGCGGCCGTACGATTGCGGTGATCGGCACGGGCCTCGACCGCGCCTATCCGCCTGAGAATGCCGAGCTGCAACGTCGGATCGCGGCGCAGTGTGCGGTGATCTCGCAGTTCTGGCCGGACTCGCCTCCGAGCCGTCGGAGCTTCCCGATGCGCAACGCGGTCATGTCCGGTGTCTCACTGGCGACGGTGGTTGTCGAGGCTTCGCAAACGAGCGGCTCGAGGATGCAGGCTCGCTTGGCACTCGCTCACGGCCGGCCCGTTTTCCTGCTCGAGTCGCTGCTCGACCAGGATTGGGCGCGCGAGTGCGCGGCGCGGCCGGGCGCGCACGTCGTCCGCAGGCCGTCTGACATCACGACGGTCGTTGAGCGCCTGACGTCCTCGGGAGCCCTCGTCGCCTGACTCACGATGCCGTCCGTTCGGGAACTGACCGAGCCGTACGAGAATTTCATGCTCGGTCCTCGCCGCGGTCCCGAGGTGTGTGGCGTCTGCTTCAACTTCACGAGGGGGTTCACCCGCTGCTACGCGTGCGCCCATGGGGAACAGCTCATCGACGTGGTCGCGCCGATCTCCTACAGCGTCGCGGGAGAGCAGCTGCATCATGCGCTCGCTGCCTACAAGCGCCTCACCGGCGATGTGGCCCGGCGCCTTCGCGTCGAGCTAGCCGCCGTGCTCTGGCGCTATCTCGGAGAGCACGAGGGTTGCGTCGCCGGCGTGGCTGGCCGGGCGGAGTTCGAACTGGTCACCACCGTCCCATCCGGCGAGCGAGATCGCGATGAGCGACATCCGCTGCGCTGGATCGCCTCCGAGGTGGTCGGGCCGACGCGCGGACGCTACGAGCGGCTGCTGCGCCGCTCAGAGCATGCGGTCGCGCCCCGCGCCTTCGACCCCGAGAAGTTCGTGGGCGTGCGACGGCTGGACGGGGAGAGCGTCCTGCTCATCGACGACACCTGGACGACCGGCGCCAACGCCCAGAGTGCAGCCGCCGCGCTCAAGTCCGCCGGCGCCGGCCCGGTCGGCGTGGTCGTCATCGGGCGCCACCTGAACCGCGAGTGGCACGAGAACGACCGGCGGTTGCGGGGAATCTCGCGCCCGTTCGACTGGCGCCGATGTGCGCTGTGCGGATCGTGAGTCGCAGCCGGGAGCGCGGCAACGGACCGCGGGCGCGGTAAGGGGGAGCCGTTAGCGCGCATGCGCAGCCCGGAGCGCGGCTATCCGTCCGCCGGAAACACGCCGGTAAGACCCGAAAGGACGCCCGCTCAGCGAACGGGTTCGGCCGGTTCCTTGGCTGGCTCCGTGGTCTCGACCCTCGTCTCCTCAAGAACCTGCTCTCGAGGAGCCGGTTCCTCGCCGCTGAGGGCACCGCGGAAGTCGCGTAGCCCGCGACCGAGCGCACGTCCCACTTCGGGCAGACGCTTAGGGCCGAGCACCAACAGCGCGATCACCAGGACGAACAGCAAGTGCGTTGGCTGGAGGATGTCGCCGATCACTAGCGAGAAAGCTTAGCCGGTCCGGGATGCCAAAGCCAGCGATTTCGCGCTGCCCGCTGCGGTCGCGTTAGGTCATCGGCTCCGATCGCACGCCCTTTGCGATTTCGTGCGCGACGCGCCTAGCGGCCGCGAGCGCGCGTCCATCCTCGTCGAAGGCGGGGTCGTATGCAGTGATTGAAGCGGCGGCGACGTTGAGGCGCCGGCAGACCAAACGAATGCACGCCTCGAGCCGCTCGAGGCAGGGGCCGCCTCCGGCCGCATACTGATTTGCTTTCGCATCGTCGATGTCGATCGAGTCGAGGTCCAGGTGTAGGTAGACGCGCGAGGCGCGGGTCGCCAGATCCTGTACCGCGTGGTCGAAGCGCTCCACATCGATCACGTCCGGAACCGCCAACACTGCGGACCGCTCCAGCCGCTTTCGCTGGTAGGGCTCGAGGTCACGGACGGCGGCCAGGATCACGTTGCGTTCCGCAACCGGCATCAGCCCTGGGAGCGTCTGGCGTAGGCCGCGCCAGCCCCTTCCGGTCAGCATCGCCAGTCCCATGACGTCGAAGAAGCCCGAGGTGTTCTCGTCGGGGTCGTCGAAATCGGCGTGAGCGTCGAACCAGATCACGCCGAGCCCCGCCGCCCCGATGCCGGCCGCTGTCCCCAGGCAGCTGTTGCAGTTGCCGGCGAGGACGAGGGGAAATGCGCCATGCTCGGCCGCCTCGCGAACCCTAATTGACAAATGGCGATCCAGCTCCATGACACGGGCGATCTCAGGGACCGACTCGTCGATTCCCTGGATCTCCTCGCTGGTCAGCCTCCATCCCTGAGCCTCGATGCCCCTGCGCAGCGCCTCGTCCGACACCAGCTTGGAGGCACCTCTGCCCATGCCCACGTTCCGCAGGCCGTTGTGATACGGCAGGCAAAGCAACCGCAATTCCACAGAGGTCGACGGCTCTTGCGGGCTCAGCGTCGGCTACGGGTCGGGGCGGGGTGGCCTCCGACAAGCACGTAACGGCGGCCCGAGCTCGCGGGAGCGTACGGGTATGACCCCATGGGCAGCGAGGCCAGCTGAAACCAGAACGATTGATATACGCTCGGCAGGCCGGCGCCGAAGGTGTAGGTGGTGGTGAACCGTCCGTTGCCGCCCACGTGCTCCTGTACACCGTAGGTGGTATACGCGGAGCCGGTGCCGATCCGCAGACGGACCAGCGCCCCGCCTGGGGGCAGATACCCGCCGTCCAGGCGCCCGACGATGCGAACTGTGCCTCCCCAGGCGACTCGCCGGGGAGACGCGCTGATGAGCTCCACTCTTGCCGGGACGATCAGGCGGACCGATCCGGACATCGACGGCTCGAGGATTGGAGATCCGCCGTACACGGCTTCGACCAGTCGCGATGGACCGGCTCCGATCGAAGCGCTCCAACCCCCGTCGGCGCCAGTTATCGCCGACGCCACCGGCACAAACTCGTTTTGGCCGTTATCGGGCGCGGAGTACACGGTGACGGGCTGGCCAGCGAGCGCGGTGCCGTTCGCCGTTCCGAGCCAGCCGTCCACTGTCGCGCCCTGTCCGTGGCGCAGTCGCCGGGTGGTGGAGGCCACGAGGTGCGGCGGGACGACGACGCGCACCCACTCGGTGTGCTTGACGCGGACGGGCTTGCCGTTATGTGTGACTGTCCGCCAGACGGTGACCTTCTTCCGCGTGGTGCGCGGATGGCAGCGGATCACCTTGACGGTTTTGACGTGCGCCGGCTCGCGCACCTTCACGAGTTTGTGACGGCGACGAACGGTTACCCACCGCGCCGGCACCGTCACCCGCTCCGGGACCTTGCGGCAGCGAAGGGCATCGGCGATGCGTGTGAACGCGATTCCCATCACCGTCGGCTCTCCGATGCGCAGCGTCCAAGTTTGTGGCTGGGATGTGGCGACGTTGCCCGACGGGTCCTTGGCGTTGTTGGCGCCGTAACATGTGAGCTGGTGGACGCCCAGGCCAGACACCGGGATCTGCACTGTCGACTCGGGGTACCACTGGTACGGAGCGCCATCAAGCGTACAGCCAATACCGGACACGCCCGAGGGGCCCGCAGTGGCGCTCGCGGTTATGTACTGCGTGCCCGCCGTCGATGGCACGTCTGTTGGCCCGGAGAGATTCAGCACAACCGGGCTGTTGTCGACGTGCACCGTCGACCAGGGCGTTGCCCAGTTGCCAGCGGCGTTGTAGGCCTCCAGCCCGATGGTCAGCGGTCCGTCCGGGTAGTCGGTCGTGTTGATTGTCTGGTTGAAACTCGTGACCGAGCATTGATGCCACACCGTGTGGTTCGGGTCTAAGGTCGTGTCGCCCTGAAACACCGTGCTACCGACGGTTGCCTGCACGTGGCAAACGCCGCTTGGGTCATCCGTCTGGAAGCTGACGGGCCAGCCGTTGCCGCGAATCCACCCAGTTTCGCCGTAGAGCGGCGAAGTCGGGACGATCGACGGGACACTGGTCTCCTGAACGAATAGATGTATCGAACTTACGGTCAGAGTGGCTCTGTAAGCCGCGCCGTCGCACGTGCTCGAGCCGCACACGACCTGGAACTCGAAGAACGAGACGGATGGGAGGAACGTGCCCCAACCATACACTCCCTCCCGTGTGTTGTATCCGCCTCCGGGCCACCAAAAACCTCCGCCCCAAGGGCTGCCACCGAAATTGAGGTAGTAGCTGTAAACGGTGGGGATGGTCACAGCAACGAGCGTCAGCCCTGCCGGCGTTTCCGTGTACCAGCGGGCGGCTGTACCCGCGGGAACCGTGTTCGGCCCTGCGGAGACTTGTAGGCCGACGCCCGTAGCCGAGCAGTCCACGTAGGTGCCGATCCCGAACACAGCCGCGTGCTGAAACACACCGCTGGTGGTCGTGTAGGGACCGCATGCGTCGACCTCAAAGGTCCCCGCCGACGCAATGGCTGGCGACCCAGCCGGAATGCCGCCGGCGACGCAAAAGGCGAGCGCGACCGCGATGGTGCGACCGGCAAGTGATCTCATGTACGTCCGTCCTCCTCTGCAATTTCGCATCCGAGGTCGGCGCACAGGTGGTGTAATGTCCGCGCGCGCGGCCTGACCGAGAAGGAGCCCTCATGCTGATTCGCGTACTCGAATCGCTCCGATCCAACGCGATCGCATATCTGGCGCTGGTCACCTCCCTGCTTGCGCTTTCGGGCGGCGCGTACGCTGCGTTCACTCTGCCAGCCAACAGCGTGGGCACAAGACAGATCCGCGACGGCGCGGTCGGTGCCAAGCAGATCCGCAACGACTCGATTGCTCCGGTCAAGCTGAACCACAGCGTGATCGGCGGCACTATCCGCCACTGGGCGGAGATCAACGCGCACGGGCAGGTCATCGCCTCCAGCGGAGACGCACATGAACTCATGCAACCCTCCTCTGTCGGCAACTACCTGATCAGATGGGGTCACGACAGGTTCGCATCCCAGCGATGCGCCGTAATCGCCACGCCCGTCGCGGACCTTCCGGGCGGCGAGCTGAGCGGCCTCCTGGTGACATTCCCTCCCGGCCCAGGCGCTACAGGCACTACCGTGCAGGTCGCCGCTATGAATACCCAGGGCGCGCTCGTGAACCTGGGCTTCTCTATCGCGGTCATCTGCTGACAGCCGGCTCCCCGCCAGAGGAGCATCCCGTGGCGTACCGCGCCAACCAAATCATTGACGCCCGATTCGCCTTCGCAACCAGTGAAGCCGCGACTCATCTGCCAGGCCAGCCAAGTCAGGCTGTCGGCGCAGGTGGTCACGAGTTCGGTGACGTCCCCGGGCCAAGGGTCCCGTCGGCGCCAAACGCTGGCCGGGGCACGCCTGATCGAGCACTCGACGCGCTCGGGTTGGGTGGCGCGGTCGCGCTGGTCGCGCCGGAACCGGCGGTGGATGTGCTGGCACCGACGCTCGGAGCACTCCCGCTTGACGCGTCGGTTGCAGGCACCGTCGCGGAGGCGGAAATGGGTCTGGAGCTCGCGTACGTCGACCCGTCCGACGCGCTGGCCGGGGTACTTGCTCTGGACAGGGCCGTGAATCCCGCGGCCACAGCTGGTGCGGTCCTGACGGCCTTCGGCCTCGATCGCGTGCCGGTCGGGCGGCGCACACGAGCCGGTTGTCCATTAGCGGCGAGCGTTCGACCCACTGCGTGCCTCTTGACCGACAGCATGGCGCCCACCTGTGCGTCAGCATTCAACCGGTCAAGCGGCCCGCTACTTGCCGCTGAACCGGAAGCTGCAGCAAGTCGGGCGGCACGCATCCCATGCACGGTGAGGATCCCGGCACCGAGCGCAACCCCGGCGACAACGAACAACGTCAGTACAACCGGGCGGGTGAGCGCGATCCCCGGCAGACGGCCGTCGGCGAGCCCAGCAAGATGCGGCCGCAAGTGACTAATCTGAGCGACAAAACGACGGCGGTCGACGCGTACCGGCGCCCGCAACACCTCGTGGATCGCGCCGGAGCCCTCGCCCCCCCAGAACCCCTCCGCGAGAGAGTACCCATCCGATGCGTTCTCGTCCCACGGCGCGCCCGACGCGTCCGGCGGCCGTCCCTGAGCGGCGGTTGAGGACTCGCCTCGATCGTGTCGCCCTTTAACGGGCACGAGATCTTCAGGGGGCCCTAACCAGTCACGTGGCAACCAGACCACGTTGCTCTCGGCCCGATGCTCCTTGGTGCCTTCGTGCAATTGTGGATCTTCCGGCTCCACGGCGGGCGCAGGCCTCCCTGAGGCGACATTTCCGGACCTTCCGCCAACCCTAGCGATTCCGTCTTCCTCAGGCGATAGTATAGGCCCTGAATTGGTTCCAATTTGCCTCAATTAGAGATCTGATCCGTGGCTGCCAACGACGCTGACGACTCGTTCCTCACCGTGGCGGAGGTGGCCGCGACGCTGAAGCTCAATCAGCAGACGGTCCGCAACTGGATCGATCAGGGGTCGTTGCCGGCGCTTCGGGTGGGGCGGCGCGTAAGGATCCGGCGCTCCGATTTCGAGCGGCTCCTGACCGATTCGTACACCGGCGCCGCTGGCGCCACGAAGGAGGAAGACGGAGGGCCGACGGCCGAGGACTTCTGGGGCGGCGAGCCGGTCGGGGTCGCAGAGCCGGCGCCCTCGACGCTACTCAGCACCATTACGCCAGCGGAGTCCAGCGAGTCTGCGCCAAGCCCTTCGCGAGATCTCGATTCATGACCGCCGGCGACAACCTGGATCCGCAACAGGCCCAGATAATGCGGGCCGTCCGGCAGGCCGGTCAGGGCTGGGCCGAGGCGATGCGTTCGCACAAGCTCGCGCCGCCCGATGCGGGATTCGCGGGCAGGCTGCACGCGCTCGCCGAAGCCTCCGGGCGCGAGCAGGTGGCGTGGGAGCACGCCCATGCCGCCGGCCTGTTATGGCGCCCTATCCCCGGCGCCGAGCGGGCCGAGCCGCCGTATGAGCTCCGTCCCGGCACGGGCCGGCGCGGGCCCGAAGAGTTGTGGAGCCGATTCGATGCGGCGGTTGCTGGGCTCAATCGGGCGATCACCGGCTCCAGTGCTGCCGCCGTCGCCGACGCGTTTGGCGAGGTCTCGGATGCCGCCTCACGCCTCGCCGAGGCTGTCGAGCGGGAGGACCAGGTCGCGACGCAAGCGCCGTCTCGCTCGCGTCGAGGCGCGGCGTGACTCTCTGATCGAAGCGCCGGTGGCTCCGGTCGCGCGCCCGGGTGACGGCAGATTGGCCAGCGGTCCGGCATCGGTCCGGGGCCGGTCCACCCGCGGTGAGTGTGCGTGGACCTCGCCGGGACCACCCTGGTTCGCCCCGGCCCCCCGGTCCACCCCGGCCCCGCCCAGGGGCCCCCTGCTAGCCTCGCTACGACCTCGACAGGAACCGACGCTTGGCCACCACGTGGGGCCGCGGAGCAGCCGGGCGCCTGACGAGGGAGCGCTTCCACGTGAGGAATGGGTCTCCCGCGTCCCAATCCTCAGCCAACTGTCGCGCCGGCCGGCCAGCCGTATCCGCCGACAGGGCAGCCCCGTTCACTGGGTGTCCACGACGAAGCGACCGGATATTTACGACAGCGAAAAACTCGGGTGCAAACCTGCGGGCCGAACCCGATCGGAAGGAGACAAGACGATGCCCCAGATCATCGTGACAGCGGACCGGACGGGTGAGGGGGACGAGGCCCCCGTCCTTCTGCGCGAGAGGGTGAACGTCGCCGACTTCGAGAGCGACCACTTCGCCGCGCAGCTCGTGCAGCGACTCGGCTGGGCGGTCAGCGATGCCGTGGAGGTTGCGGGGCACAGCGATGTCGTGGAGGCCGAGGGTCACAGCGACGCCATGGAGGCCGAGGGCCACAGCGATGTCGTGGAGGCCGAGGGTCACAGCGACGCCATGGAGGCCGAGGGCCACAGCGATGCCGTGCAGGCCGAGGGCCACGCGGTGGTGGACGCACGGCAATCTGCTCGGCAGAGTTAGACACAGACCACGACGGACACCACCACCCGCGGCCCCACAGGGCATGGCGAGGTCGCGAGCGATTTACGAATGGGGCGTGCAGATTCACGCCCGCGCGCGGCCCCGCTCTTCCGCCAGCGTGCTGACCACGGCTTCATACACGCCGGCCCCATAGGTCTCGGACGCCACCCGCACCCCGGAAAGCCGGCCAAGCTCGCGCTCGAGGGTCGGATCCTGCTCGAGCGCGTTTGCCACTAGCCAGAACGTTCGCACGGCCTCGGCGGTCTCGAGGTCCTCGCGCGAGTCGCCAACCGCCACACACTCTCCGGCGGAATAGCCCCGCGCCTGCATGTGCCGCGCCACCGCTCGCGCCTTGGACGCCGCCGCCGGAACCAGGTGGTAGGCGTGCACGATCGGCACCTCGGGCATTCGACCAGCGTGCTCGCGCACCACGCCGTTATCGACCAGCCGGAGCCACTCGAGCCCCGCGCCAGAGAGCACCTCGGAAACCTCAGCCAGGTCGACCCATCCTCGGAACAGATGCGACACCTCTCGCCCGATCGACCACGGCGTGTGGTACTCGAGCCGTCCGCAGTAGCGCTCGAGCAGCAGCGCCGGCGCCCCCGACTCCGTGATCTGCTCAAAGATCGTTCCCCGCTCGGTCGACGGCACGATTCCGCTGGTCAGCCACTCGAGCTCGCCGTCGAGCACCAGCCCGCACCCCAGTTCGAAGATGTACGAGGAGGAGCCGATGAGACGCGCCGCCTCGAACACACTCGACTGCTTGCGGCCCGAGTACAGCACGACCTCGACTCCGGCCCGCCAGCAAGCCTGAAGAGCCCGCACCCCCTCCAGGGCGAACCCGCCGTCAGCGCCCCGCAACAGTGACGCCCCCGGGCCGAGGAGGGTCCCATCGAGATCCGCATACAGGCACCGCATGGCGCGCGCGACCATACTGGCAGTGGATGTCCATCGCCCGCGAGACAGAGCCCTGGCAGGCCGTGCTGGAGACTGGTCGTGACGACGACCGGTTAGTGCATGAGGACCTTACCCGGGCCCGGGAAGCGCGGCTCACAACGCAGGCTCCACCACTTGGCCCAAGCGTCTCAAATGCATTGCACGAGGCAGGGATAGAGGACCTCTATTCCCATCAGGCGCGGGCGCTCGAGGCAGCGCAGCACAGCCCGACGATCATCACCACGGGCACGGCATCAGGCAAGTCGCTGTGCTTTCAGCTGCCCACGCTCGAGGTTCTGACCGCCGACCGGACCGCCCGTGCGCTCTACCTGTATCCGACCAAGGCGCTGGCGCAGGACCAGGCGCGGGCGCTACACGCCTTCGGCCTGCATAAGTCGATCCGCCCTGCGATCTACGACGGAGACACGCCGCGCGCCGAGCGTGCCGCGATCCGCAGACGCAGCAACCTGATCCTCACCAATCCCGACATGCTCCACGTCGGGATCCTCCCCCACCACCCGTCGTGGGACGAGCTGCTGGCGAATCTCGCGTTTGTGGTCGTGGACGAGGCGCACGTCTACCGCGGAGTGTTCGGCTCGCACGTGGGCAACGTGCTGCGACGGCTGCGACGAGCCGCGGCGATCCACGGGACCGACCCCCGCTTCCTGCTCGCCAGCGCGACGATCGCCAACCCCGTGGAGTTGGCCGAACGCCTCACCGGCCTAAAGGACTTCAGCCTCATCGACAACGACGGCGCCCCGCGACCGGCCAAACGCATTGCGATGTGGAACCCGCCGCTGCTCGATGAAAAGCTCGGCCTGCGCGGCTCGGCGCTGTCCGAGGCCGCCGAGCTGTTCTCGGAGCTCATCAGCGCAGGGGCGCGAACGATCTGCTTCATGAAGTCAAGAAAAGGGGTCGAGCTCATCCTTCGCTACGCAGTCGACCGACTGGACCCCGAACTTGCGCGCCGCGTCGCTCCCTACCGCGCCGGCTACACGCCGGCTCAGCGGCAGGACATCCAGCGGCGCCTGACCTCGGGCGACCTGCTGGGGGTGGTCGCGACCGACGCGCTCGAACTGGGGATCGACATCGGCGAGCTCGACGCCGCGATCTGCGTGACCTTCCCGGGCACGGTCGCGAGCCTCCGCCAGATGTGGGGCCGGGCCGGCCGGCGCGGCCGCGGGCTGGCGGTGTACATCGCCGGGGAGGACGCGCTCGACCAGTTCTTCTGCCGCCACCCCGACGAGTTCCTGAGCCGGTCGGTGGAGGCGGCGATCCTCGACCCCCACAACCCCGAGATCTTCGCCGAGCACCTCATCTGCGCCGCCCACGAGGCGCCGCTCACCGACGGCGACCAGCACTTCTTCGGCCCCCAGTGGCGCGAGCACGCCCAGGAGCTGGAGCGGGCCGGGTACCTCCGCGAGCGCGCCACCGGATTCGTGCCACGGCGCGCCGACGATTACCCGGCCGCGCGGGTCGCCCTGCGGTCGGCCTCGGCGGACAGCTTCGTCCTGATCGACGTGCAGTCGGGCGAGGTGCTCGGCACCGTCGAGGCCGCGCGCGCCTACGGGACCGTTCACGACGGCGCGGTGTACCTGCACATGGGTCGCTCCTACCGGGTCCTAGAGCTCGACCTACACGCGCGGCGGGCGCTACTCGAGCCCTTCGGCGAAAACTACTTCACGCAGGCCAAGCGCGAGAGCATGACCTACATCGAGCGGCCCTACGATTGCCGCGAGACGCTGGGCGTGACGCTCACGTTCGGCGAGGTCGTGTACTCGGAGACCGTGCTCGGCTACCAGCGCAAGGGCCTCCAGGACCACGCGATCATCGACTTCCAGGCCCTCGACCTGCCGACCGTGGAGTTCCCGACCCGGGCGCTGTGGTACGAGCTCGACGAGCTGATCGCGGCCGAGCAATTCCCGGCGGAGTTACTGCTGGGGTCGTTGCACGCCCTCGAGCATGGCCAGATCGCCGTCCTCCCCCTGATCGCGATGTGCGACCGGTGGGACATCGGAGGGCTCTCAACAAACGCCCACCCTCAGACGCTCGGCCCAACGATCTTCATCTACGACGGGCATCCGGGGGGCGTCGGCATCACGCGCCGGGGGTTCGATCAGTTCGAGCGGCTCGTCCGCGACGCCCGGAGGCTGATCAGTGAGTGCCCGTGCGAGTCTGGCTGCCCCTCGTGCATCCAATCGCCGAAGTGCGGCAACCTGAACGAGCCCCTGTCAAAGCGCGGCGCGCTCGAGTTGCTACGCCGGCTGGCGTCGACCTAGGACCTGTCCTGCTTTCCCCCGCGCGCGAGGTCCTTCGGGCGCACGAATCCGACCAGCTGCGCCCGCCCCGGCCCAAGCTTGTCCCACGAGCACTTGAATTCGAGCGTCGCGAGCGCCCCGGTGGGGAACTTGCTCTGCACCTCGGACATGCTCGAGCCATCGCGCTCTCCGCCGGCGCCACCGGAGCCTGTCCCGCCCGCCAGCCGCAGGACGAGTAGCTGAAGGGCTGGGTTGTGCCCGATCAACATGACCGAGTCGACATCCTTCGGCACCTGCCGCAGCCGCTCGAGCAGGCCGCTGGCGCTGGCCCCGTAGAGCTCGGGCTCGATCAGGCGCTCACCGTCGGGATCGATCCCTTCGAGCGTCTCGCGCGTGCGCCGTGAGCTCGAGCACAGGATCTGGGCCGGATGGATGTCATGCTCGCGAAGGTGCTCGGCCAGCACCTTTACCGCCCGCCGGCCCCGTGGCGCGAGTGGCCGCTCGTGATCGTCGAGGCCGGGATCGTCCCAGCTCGACTTCGCGTGGCGTAGCACGAAAAGGTGCTTGGAAGAGGCCATCTTGAGCCATGATTTTCGCGCGCGGCGCGGCGATACGAGTCGCTAGCATCGCGCCGACGGCGAGATAGCTCAGTTGGTAGAGCACACGACTGAAAATCGTGGTGTCCTCGGTTCGATTCCGAGTCTCGCCATCGGCGAAGGTTCCTGCAAATGGGCATCTCCGATGACCTCGGATCGTGTGATGCAGCGTCTCATTTGCCAGCGGAGGGCTCGCTTGTCGTGCGGCGGCTCCATCGACGAGCTGCTGCCGGACTGTCGCACAGTTGCCTCGAGACGACCGTCAGCGGGTCCTCATGACGCGCTGCCGCGGCGGGCGTCAATCGGCTGGCCTGGAGTCGAGCGGCACGCTCACGTCGCGGGTGCGGGGGCGATGGTCGCCGTCGCGGGTACTGCTTCGGTGACTTTGCGGGCCGCGAGGTCGAAGTAGAGGAGGGTGCGGCCGATCCCCACGTAGGGGGTAAGGAGCGCGAAGACCACGGACCCGAGGATGTTCACCGTGGTGGTTGGAACGGTCGTGAACAGCAGTGCGAATCCGAGAATCGGCCCCGGTATCTGACCCAGTATCGAGAACACGAGAACGACCCCCGCGGCCCGCCACCACCGGCCGCGGACCAGTCTTGTGCTGCCGCGCATGGCCTCGCGGATCGAGCGATCCTCGAACAGGATCTCCTGCTGGGCGAACCGCCAGTCGACAAACTTGCGAATCGCGAACGGGATCCCGATGATCGTCACCGCGATCAGAATCAGCAGAAGCGTCATGAGCCACTGCACCGCGACGAGCCGCCAGATCCGTGGCAGGACCGCCGAGCAGGCAGCCCGGAACCCAGCGGGCTGCTCGCGCTCGACGTTGCGCAGGACGGCGATCACCAGTCCGGAGCCAACGGGCCCCGCGATCGGTCGCCCAATTCCGGCGGCGGTGGAAAACGCGATCGAGCCGCCGGTATCGGTGAACGACACGTTCGCGCCGCTCGAGCCGAAGGCGCGAAGCACCAGCCACTCGAGCCCATCGACCGCACCGATCAGCGCAGACGCGACGAGCACGATCAACACGAACGTTCCGCCGTATCGCCAGTACGTGCGCGCAGCCACGAGGAGGAGCTGACCGAGCGCGCGCGGCTGGCGAAGCGGATCGAGCTCGAGCGGGCGCCACCTGGTCAGGCTCACCGGCAACAGGACCAGGACCACGAGGACCGCGCCGATGCCGAGGGCACCCGGAAGTGTCCGAGCGGCGAGGTTCAGAAAGCCTGAGGCCGTCGCCACCGCGCCGCAGAACGCGCCGGCGACCGATGGTCCAATCACCGTCGCTCCTGGCACCTTCGGGCTCGCGTCTCGCGTCCCGTCCATCCAGGTGAACGGCTTGCGCCAAACGGTCTTGGTGTTGGGGCCCGCGGGGCCGTTGTTGAATCCAGCCTCTCGCTCGCCCCAGCGCCCGGTGTAGCTCAGCCATGCCAACGAGCCGTGGGTGCTAGGCACCTCCGGCAGCAGGATTGGCCGTGGATAGGTGGCGAACAGCGGCTTGGTGGTGTTATCGCAGCCAACCCCGGAACCGTGGTCGCCGTTGCCCAGCCAGAGCGCCGAGCCATAGAACGTCGCGTGCGAGCCGGCGGCGGAGTAGACGACCGGATGCGTGCCGCGCCGCTGTACCTTGGAAGCGCTCCAGCTCGCGTGCTCGCCCCCGGCGTGCTGGAAGAGCACGATCTTCGTAGGCGCGCTCATCAACGCCTGGTCCGGGGTGGCGGCGTCGAAGGCGAGTTGCATCCCTTCCCAGTCGCTTTCGTGCAGGTCGTTGAACTGGTTGAAGTAGTAGTAGAACCAGTACTGCAGCGTGAAACCCGAGTGCCCAGCCTGATGCGCTATGTGGGCGTACGTCACCTCAGGCGCTTTGCCGGCCCGGCGCAATGCCGCAAAGTCGCGGGCGTACGTGCAGCCGGGGTTCAGCGGATTGCCGGGCAGGTCGAGGTAATAATCCGCGCCGCGGCCGGCCAGGTCGGCTGCGGTGGGGGCGCGCTTGATCACGTGCGTTCCGTAGGAATCGTGCTTCAGTAGCCTGACCCTGGGGTTTCCGAGCACCACGTCCACGGAGGTCGGCGGCCAGTACTGCTCCTCGGTGTTATCGCACGGAGCGTTTTGCTGCGCACGCATCATGACGATTGGGGAGTACTCGTCCGCGAGCTGCTGCGCGGCGCTCCTCGCAGCCCACGCGGGCACGGCCGTGCACGACAGCGCGGCGAACAGCGCCCCCAGGGCTCCGGCTAGCGCCCACGGCCAACTACCGCACCGAGTCATCAACCAGCGCACCAAAGCGAATCGGCGGTTCGTGAGCGGCGGCACGAGGTCATCTCCGATCGGCGGCATCACTCATCGCTGCCGAGCTCGTCAGCTGTGCGCTCGTGGCCGGCCGGAACCGGATCCACCGCGGCCGCGGGAGTCTCGGGCGCACCCGCGATCGCATCGATCACGCGTCGACGCCGCGCCTCGTTCCGTTTCCAGCGTGCCTGCGCCCTAGCGAGCTTGCGCCCGCCCGGATCGTAGCGCCGCCGCGCCCATACGGAGGAGGGAGAGGCCAACCGCACTGCGCCCACGAACGATGCCAGCGGTATGAAGATGCCGATCATCCCGAGGAGCGGCTTGCCCTTGAGGATCGCCACCGCCGCGAACAGCACATCGGCGACGACAGCGGCCGCCCACCCGACGATCGAGGAGTCGTTGTTGTGGAGGTCGAAGGGGCTGGCGCCCACCAAAATCAGTCCGCCCAGCGTGAACGCGACCACGACCGCGTCAAACGAAGCGCGACCCTCCTCCTTCCAGTAGACGTCCTGAAGACGAAGCCACAGCGCGTATTCTTCGAGCGTTAGCCCGGCTCCCACTCCGAATCCAGCCGCCAGGATCTCGGTCAACGGGCTCCGTCGATCAAGAGCGAATCCCAAAAGCCCGCGACGAGCATCATCAGGATCCCCCAAACGAGATGATGGACGTGAAGCCCGCTCTCGGTGACAACGTTGCCAGGCCACCAAGGAACCCTCGGGCTGCGAATCAGTCGCGCGCTCGTCCGGACGAACAGAAACGAGAGTAGGAACGACCCCAGCAGTACGAATCCCGCACGCTGTCCGGGATCGTCAAGAAACCGCGAAGTGATCTCGATCCGCACTGCGACTGTGACAGCCCCGCCGGGTCCGGCCCACGAGGACACCGCCACAAGGATGGGACGACTGTACAGGCCGCGGCCAGGTCCTGCTCGCCCGACAGGCGCAGCGAGTGAAATCGGTTCGCTGAGCGCCCGGACGGGCCATCACCGAGGAGCCCCGGTGGTATCGAGTGCGGCCGGCAAAAGTCTGCCCTTCGTGCGGCTTGTTGCGACGAGGGTCGCTGCGCGGTCCGGGGTTATGCCAAAGTTCTCGTGCTGTCTGCGGCCGGTCGAGAACTTTGGCATCCGCCCTTTCAATCCCGAGTTTGGGGGCCTGACCGCGCTGACGATAGGGCTGGCGGAGTTCCGTGCGGCGTTTCCTGGCGAGGGAAGCTGGCGGAGCTCAAGCGGGGGTGACGAGCTGGACGATCTCGTCCTCAACTCACCGAAGCCCGCCCGATCACCCACGCCGACGTTAGGCCGGGACCGGGTTGGACCAAGTGGAGGCGCTGGCGCTGCTCGATCGACTGGTCAAGCGCCGGGCTCTGGTGTGAACCGGGCAGCGCCGCGGCACGAAATACACCCGCAGCCGACAGTAATCCAATAGCGGGGGTCACCTCACGGTGGTACCCTTACCCTAGTGCGAGCCGCGGCGCCAATGGTTATTGCTCATTTGGTCCAGTAACCCGATTTACCGGACCAAATACGGGCACAAGATCAGCAATACCAGACAAAGGACGGGCGCTGAAACATCAGTCACGTCACACGGTTTGCCTGCACGCGCGCTTTGATCACCCACGTCATCACGACTGAGAATCGTGGTGTATAGGGTTCGATTCCGAGTCTCGCGACTCAGCCGGGGAACGCCGCGCTGCACTTGGTTCCAACAGGCGTTCATACAAGCGGTAGCGCTTGATGATCCGTCCGGTGAGGGCCTCCATGGCGCGATTCATGGGCTCGTTGACCTCGAGGATCCAGCCGGTCTCGGCGCGCCTCATCGCGCGGCGTTGACAGGCATCCCATACGTCGCGGTAGAGGGCGGCGGCGACGCCGGTGTGCTGGAACTGGGGCTTGACGCCGAGCGCGAACACGCGGATCTCGTCGATACGACGCTGCGCCCTCAGCGCCTTGAACCAGCCCAGCGGCAACAACCGGCCGTTGATCTGAGCGAGCACCTGGTTGTAATCGGGTAGCGACAGCGACACCCCGGCGACCTCGCCGCCGGCCGTCTCTGCTACGCACGCGAAGTCCTCGTCGAGGACCGGCTTGAGCTCCTCGGCCATGTGCTCGAGCTCGTGATCGGTGAGCGGCACGAAGCCCCAGTTGCCAGACCAGGCCTGGTTATAGACGTCCATGAACGCGCGCACCTCCCGCGCGAGGTCGCGCTTGCGCATCCGCCTGAGGCGGATTCCGTGCTCGGGCTCCAGGCGGTCGGCCAGATCGTCGATGATTGGCAGCATCTGATCGCGGTCCGAGGTCCGGATCTCCCACTTGTAGAGGTCCATCGCCTTGGCCAGACCGTGTTCCTCCAGCAGCTGACGGTAGTAGGGGTGATGCCAGTTCTCGAGGATCTGCGGCATCAGCTCATGCCCCTCGATGAGCACCCCGCACTCGTGGTTGGTGGAGAAATCAAGCGGCCCCAGCATCCGGTCGCGCCCACGCTCCCGCAACCATTCCGCGGCCGCATCGAGCAGCGCGCCCGCTGCCTCCGGATCGCGCTGGCACTCGAAGAATCCGAACAACCCCCAATGGTTGCGCTGAAACTCGTTCAGCCGGTGGTCGACGTGCGCGGTGATCCGACCCACCGGTTCCGCGCCGCGCCACGCCAGCCAGTACTCCGCCTCCGCGTGCTCGAAGAACGGATTGCGCCGGCGATCCAGGTGGCGCTTTCGCTCGGAGATCAGCGGCGGCACCCAGTTCGCCGACGCCTTGTACAGCCGCCACGGCAGGCGAATAAACGTTTGCTGCTCGCGGCGCGAGCGCACCGCGCGCACCACAACCCGGCCCGCAACCGCCCGCGCCGCGGTCTCGGCGGCAGTTGTGAAACCCGGCCTGGCCCTCTCGCCGACGCGTGGCTCGTCCATTTAGCGACTCCCTGATCGGGATTGCGTAGCGCTAAAACTAGCGGGTGGCGATCGGCGAAAAGACGGGGGGCGCAATCCGACGCTCGCGATTGGCGCGCGGCCATCCGCGCGCTGTCGGCCCTGGAGCGCCCCTCGGCCTCGGAGGGCGAACGAAAGGCGGCCGAATGGATCGCGACCCGTCTCCGCGCCCTGGGGTGCAGAACCGACCTCGAGCGAGAACGGGCACACGGCGGCTACTGGTGGCCGATCGGGCTCCCCAACGCGCTCGCGGCCGCCGCCGGCGCCCTCGCGCTGCGGCGCCGCGACCACGGCTCACGCGCGCTCGCGGCAGTGACCGCCGGTGTCGCGGCGGCCGCGCTGTGGGACGACCTGGGCCACGGCCGCCGGTGGTTCAGGCGAGCGCTCCCCCATCGCGACACCTGGAACGTCGTCGCCGAGACGGGCGATCCGGACGCCGAGCGCACCCTCGTGGTGGTCGCGCACCATGACGCGGCACATTCGGGCGCCGTGTTTCACCCCTCGCTGGGGCGGCTCGCTCCGAGGCTCGCGCCGCGGCTGCACGCGCGCTCCAGCCACACCCTCCCGATCCTGTACGGCGTATGGCTAGGCCCTTTGTCGGTGAGCCTCGGCGCGGCGCTCGGCGCGTGGCGGCTCGTCGGCGCCGGCACAGCACTCGCGCTCGGCGCGATCGCCGCGATGGTCGACATCGGCGCCCGCTCGGTCGTGGCCGGTGCCAACGATAATCTCGCCGCCGTCGGAGCCCTGCTCGCGCTCGCCGCGGCGCTGCGAGCCCGTCCTCTCGAGGGCCTCCGCGTGCTGCTCGTGTCCACCGGCTCGGAGGAATCGTTCAGCGAAGGTATGCAGGCGTTTGGCCGTCGCCACTTCGACGAGCTGGATCCGGCGCAGACAGAGTTCCTGTGCCTGGAGTGTCTCGGGGGACCCGTTCTGATCGTGCTCGAGGGCGAAGGCATGCTGCGCATTCGCGATTACCCGGCCGGGCTGCGCGAGGCGCTGGCCGGGGCGGCCGCGGACGCCGGCGTGGCCATCACCCGCGGACTGCGAACCGTGGCCGCGACCGATGCCCTGATCGCCCTCCGGGCCGGCTACCCGGCGGTCACCTTGGCATCGGTGGACCACACGAAGCTGCCGCTCAACTATCACTGGCCATCGGATATCCCGGACGCCCTCTGCTGGCAGACGATCGAGGACGCCATCGCGGTGTGCGAACGGTTCTTGCGCCGGCGAGCGCTCGCGGATACCCTCTCGGTCGCCGACTAGGACGACGGTATTCGAAGTGGCCCGGTCAACCTCACGCCAGCGCTTCTTCTTCAATCTCGGGGCGCTCGCAGCCGCCGTGCTGCTGATGATGGCCGCGGTCGCGTTCGGTCCCGGCGCGGTCAAGGGAGTGGGGCTCGGAATCGGGGTCGCCGCCTGCGTGATCTCGCTGTCATTCATCGCCGCGCTCGTGCACCATCGCCGGCTAGAGGGTGATCCCGAGCTGCGCGTGTTCGGGCACATCCTCGGGCTTTGGTCGATCCTCGCCGGGGCGATGGCCAGCGTGGCAATCTGGGAGATCGTCGGCGCGGTCGCTTTCGATCCCAGCGTGAGCCGCTGGCTGACGCTCGCCAACGGTCTCATCATCGCCGCGCTCGCGTGCGTGGGTCTGGTCGCCCACGAGATCTGTACCGAGCGCGTAGTGCACGTGCTCGAGGTCGTCGAGCGTCCACCCCAGGATCGCGCATAGGCCGGTGGGCAGCGCCGCTTCGTGCCGCGGCCTGCGCGGGCCGCGAAGAGTGCTCGCAGCCATGAGCGCCATATGCGTCGCCGCGTGCGGGACCGCCGCCGCGTCGCTGCCGCTCGCCGGCAACGGCGATGCAACCGCGGCTGCCATCCAAGGGCAGGGGCCCGACCCGCTGTGCGAGGCCGACTATGCCCGCGGGCGCTTCAGGCCGGCGGCGGCGCTGCGCTTCGGAATCGATCCCGAGCTCGCCGGCAGTGTCGGCACGACCCAGAACAACGTCAAGCCGGTCAACCAGGCCAAGACAGTGGCCGCCCTGCGCGCGCTCCGTCCACCGGGAAAGGAGCTCGTGCTCCGCGTCAACCGGCTGTTCGAGTCCGACGGCGAGGCGGGGATCAAACGTTTCCAGCGCATCATCGGCGACTACACGCGCGCCGGCCTCGACACCGAGCTCCAGGTCCGCTATCACCCGACCGCCAGTCAGACCGGAAACATCGCCGCCTGGACGAGGTACGTCCGCCACGTGGTGGACGTGTTCGGCTCCAACCCTCACCTCGTGGCGATGACGATCACCAACGAGCTCAACGTCAAGGTGTCGCCGAACACCTCGGACGGCGCATACCCGAACGCCGAGCAAGCGCTCGTCCAAGGGATCATCGCGGCCCACCGCGAGGCCCAGCGACATCACGACAGGCAGCTGAAATTCGGGTTCACCTACGCCTACCGATTCAAGCCCTCCGACGACGTCGCCCTGTTCAACGGACTGAGGACCGCCGGCGGGGCATTCAGACAAGCGCTCGGCTTCGTCGGCGTGGACTACTACCCCGCGGTCATTCCGGGCCCAGCCACCCCTATCCCGGTCGCGACCCTGCAGATGCTGGGCGTGGTGCGGCGTTGTTTCATGCCCCTGGGCGACCTCGGTCCCAAGGTCCCGATCTGGATCACCGAGAGCGGCTATGACACGACCGCCGGAGTGCACACGTGGGCTCAGCAGCGCGCCGCGCTGGTGCAGATCGTCGTGACCATCCGGGGCGCAGCGCGCACGTTTGGCGTCACCGACTTCCGCTGGTTCAACCTCCGCGACAACGTCTCGAAGTCCCTCGCGCTCTACGAGACCAACGGATTAATGACCGATACCTACCAGCGCAAGCCCTCATTCGCGGCCTACCGGACGTTGATCGCGCAATTCGGAGCGGCCCGGTCCCGGGCGTCCGCTTTTGGCGTCGTATCCGTCGCGAAAAGCGGACGCCCAGATCGGGTGCGTCGATGCCGCCCGGCGTCGCGACGCCCACGACGCGCCATGTCGCGCCGACCACGCCGGCGAGATAGGGTGCCGCGCGGAGGAAGCCATCCAACCAGGCAGGAGGCAGGTCAATGAGCAGAAAGACAGTCCGGGCCGTTTCGGTCGCCGCCGTACTGGCGATGGTGCTCGCCTCGATGTCCGCAGGGGTCGCGGTGGCGGCTGGAAGCTTGCGTCCCGCCCTGGGGCCGCCCAACGGCAAACGGGTCCACGCCGGCAGGATCACGCTCAAGGTCAAGGACACCGACGCCGTAGTGCTGCACGAACGGGTCTACGTGGCCATCGCGCGGACGCGGAGGACCGACAAGCACGGCCTTCTCAAATCGACGTGCGATGTGGCGAAGGGATGCGACTTCGTCGGGCTGAAGCGCTGGCGTCACCACCCCGGGTGGTGGATCTACACGTCCGGGTTCAACTTCGCGGGCTACTGGGCGACGACCCCAGGCAAATACTTCTGGCAGGCACAGAACGTGGACTGCTTCCACTTCAGAGGCTGCTACGCCACCAGCAACATCGGGTCGTTCAGAGTGGTCGGATGAGCATTTGGGCGGCCGCTCCCGGTTAGCGGCCGCCCGCCGTCACGCTCCCGCCGCCGCCAGGATCGACTCCGGCGTCAGCTCCTCCAGCGACTCGACCACCAGAGCGGCGAGCTGGACGGCATCCGCGGAAGGCGGGAATTCCGGGTTGGGGACCGCGACAACGAGCATCCCCGCCGCCGCGGCCGACCGAAGACCGTTGCTCGAGTCCTCGACCGCGGCCGCGCGCCCCGGGTCCACCCCGAGCTTCTGCGCCGCCGCCTGGTACACGTCGGGCGCCGGCTTGCCGCGCGCGACCTCCTCGCCCGACACCGTCACGGCGAAGTTGTCACCAATCCCGGCCATCTCGAGGACCGCGTCGATCACCGGACGGTTGGCGGACGATGCCAGCCCCAGCGGCCATCGCGCGGACAATCGCTTCACGGCCGCGACCGCGCCCGGCAGGAGCGGGAGCTCGCGCTCGTAGCAGTCGAGCAGCCGGGCCACCACTCGATCATTGATCTCGGTCGGCTCGAGCAGCACCCCGAGCTCGTCGTGCAGGTACCGCGACCATTCCGGGGAGCTCATCCCCATCATCGTCCTCGTCGCCGATTCCCGCCAATGCCCGCCGGTCTCCGCGACCACCGCACGCCGCGCCGCATCCCACACCGACTCCGAGTCGACCAGCACCCCGTCCAGGTCGAACACCACGGCCTCAAGCACCCGACGGCCTTCTGCCCCAGCGGACACCCTGTCACCCTAATGGACCGACCCACGATGTGGCCGCGCCCCGTCGAGGTCGAAAGCCGACACCGGGTTAAGCTAACTCTCTAGGCCGCATGAACCACGCCCCGGACAACTCGTCGCCGCAATC
>JAFASF010000363.1 GCA_019244745.1 Solirubrobacterales bacterium
CGTCACACTGGATGATCTTCGGCGATCCGTACCTTGCCGAGGAACTTCGTACCGTATGGAAGGCAAGGCGATTCGCTTATGTGACGGGGGATCGCTGGCCGCTCGCCATTGGCCTGCGCTGCATCGCGGATGTCCACAGAAGGGCGCCGGCGATCACGATCGGCAAAAGCAGGAATGGAACCCGAAAGACCCAGTCCCAATCGATATTGACTTGGTTCACCAAGGCGACGTAGACCAGAGCTCCGAGCGCGCATGGCGCACGCACCAGCACCGCCACTAACTTGCCCGCTGTCTTAGCTGACAGCTCGTACCTGATGTCGCCGGCCGAGGGTGGGCCGGCGCGCGGCGCACGAGCGTCTGTTGCCGCGGCGGGATGGTCTTGCACCCGACGCTGCTCCTGGGCGATGATCAACCGAAGCATCACCAGGATCGCCAGGCAGGCCAGAAGCCCCCAAATGCCCGAGAACGATTGGTCCAAGAATGAGAAGAACTGGCCGATGAATAGCTGGACTAGCACGGCGATCTGAAGCGCACGGTAGCCCGACAGGTAGCGCCCGCGCAGAGCGAAGTACAGGCCCGCATAGATGAGCACGATCGAGATGTACTGAGAGATCGTCTCCGCGTTGCCGTACCACGTGTCAAAGAACTCCGGCTGCAGTCCGCTGATCCCGGTGTAGCGGATAAGGAACGCGGACACTCCAAGCAGCGCCCCAAGGTTAAGCGTCGCCCAGCAGAAGAACAGCAATACGATGGCAATGCGAAACCACCGCTGGGAGGCCGCGACGTCGTAGCTTCCCCTGACCCACGCGGCCAGCCGCGCCGGTGCTGACGGCGGTCGATCGGGCACCGTAGGTGCGGAATCGATTAGGGCCCGTAGGTTGGCGGCGCGGGGATCGTCTGCGCCCAGCTCCAGCGACCGGAGTGCCTCGCGGCGCTCGCTCTCATAGAGCCCGCCGGTGCCCCCGACGTACAGCACCATGGGGCCACATACTCAGCCGACGCGTACTCCCGCCGCTGACGAAGGAAGCGAAGCCCGAAGTACAGCGCAAGGAACGCGACGTAGATCATTCCCGCCGCCGGCTTGAAGAAGTAGTCGTTATCGGAGGTGGTGAACTTGCCGATCTCGTCGATGAAGAAGCCGAACCCGGCCCCGCCGATCACGGCGGCCGGGACGCGCACGCGCCGGTCGACGAACGACACCAGCGCCGCGATCGCGATCACCATCAAGAAGCCGCCATACAGCAGGTGAGCAATGTGCAGCTTGCCGCCTCCCAGCTTGGGGTAGTGCGTGGCCCACAGCTGCAGGCGAATGATGAGAATCATGCCAATCGCCGAGCCGAGGAGGATCTCATGCAAATTGCCGAGCGAGAGCGACCGCAACAGCGGCCGCCGCAGGCGGACAGGCACAGCGCGACCGTCAACCTTACTCGCGCCTTTGCCGCCAGACTGATCGCCTGTCCCCTGACTGGGCTGAGCGGCATCACCTGTAGTCCTGAGCACGCACGTCCCCTCTCGCTCGGTAGCTACGCACCTAGCCTTGGCGCCGAATGAGCTTACACGAGGGCCCCGTACGGAGTCCGACCTTGCAGCTGGATCCCTGCGGGTAGATGGAACAGTCGCGCTGGTACTTCGCGGGCGAGTCTCGCCGCATAACGCAACAGCGTTAGTGTTGCGACCTGTCCGCACGGACCGGCATCGGAGTTGACACTTGGCACCGGTCACGTACGCCGCACGGTGACGCGGAGCCTGAATCGAATCGCTCGGGTTGAGTGTTCGGCGGGGCGACCGCTGGCCCACGTTCGGCCCGTAGGGCCTGGGCGCGCCCGGCAAGGGCGGCTCAGCCGCTGAGCCTGGTCACCCGTGACCCGTCCCCCGCGTTCCACATCCGCGAGATCGCTCCAGTTACCCCCTTCAGATACGCCTCGAAAAATGCGATCGTCACGCGCTCAACGATTCCGAGCTGAGGCTGCTCGCTGATGTACGGCGGCCCATGGCCGGCTCCCAGGAGCCAGAGCAGAAACTTCGGGGGTCGCGCGATTCGAAAGTAGGCGCGGGTGGAAGCGGGAACGTTGCTGGTATCGGCCGTCCCCTGCACCGCGAGCAGCGGCGGGCTGGGAGCCGGGAAGTCATAGCCGTACACCCCTGGGATCTCTGCGCCGGAAAGGATCACGGCGGCACGGATGCGGTGATCGACGTAGTGGCGGTTGTAGGCGACCGCCAGCGCCGTCGAGCCTCCATCCGAGTGACCTGCGACCGCGATCTGGTTCGGGTTGATCAGGCCCGACAGCACCCCGTAGCCGGCGGCGTTCCGGACCAGCAAGCGGCTGATTACGAAGCTCATGTCCTTGGGCTGGTTGACCAGGTCGTACTCGTCGGCGCCGCCGGGGGCCCTCGCGTTCGTGAGCGGAAAGATCGGCGCTGCAACCAC
>JAFASF010000406.1 GCA_019244745.1 Solirubrobacterales bacterium
GCCGCCGTAGCCTCCCAACGCCGAGCCGTTGTTGTTGGCCTGGGACAGGTAGGCGTAGAGCGTCTCCGAGAAGCCCTGGGGGCCGGTCGCAGCGGCGGAGATCGACGCTCGGCCGGCGCTGCTGGCCACGGCCAGCGCGGTGGCGAACAGTGCCGAGAGCGGCGTGATCAGAAGCCCGATCGCGACCAGCTTTATTTCCCTCGCCTCGATCTTCTTGCCCAGGTACTCGGGTGTCCGCCCGACCATCAAGCCGCCGATGAACACCGCCAGCAGCACGTATAGGAGAATCGAGTACAGCCCGGTGCCGACCCCGCCGAAGATCACCTCACTGGCAGACAAATTGGCAAAAGGCACAGCGCCGCCGATTCCCGTGAACGACTCGATCGCGCTGTTGACCGCACCGCACGAGGTCACGGTCGTGACCACGTTGAACAGCGCCGAGCCGGCGATTCCGAACCGCTGCTCCTTGCCCTCCAGGTTGCCGCCGGTCGATCCGTGGATCACGGCGGTGTGCAGGCCGGCGGCGTGCTGCGCGGGCGACCCGTGCGCCTCGGCAATGTACGCGACACACGCCGCGCCGAGGAACATGATCGTCACCGTCGCGTAGATCGCGTACCCCTGCCGGCGGTTGCCCACCATCCGCCCGTACGTGAGAATCAGCGCGGCCGGGATCAGCAGCACGAGCCACATCTCGAGGAAGTTCGTGAAGCCGGTTGGGTTCTCGAACGGGTGTGCGGAATTGGTGTTGAAGAAGCCGCCGCCGTTCGTGCCCAGCAGCTTGATCGCCTCCTGCGACGCGACCGGCCCCATCGCGATCTGATTGGCCAGCCCCGTGGGGCCGTTGAAGTTCAGGTAGTGCGAGAAGTTCTGAATCGAGCCCTGGAACACCAGCACGATCGCGGAGAGGAACGAGATCGGCAGCAGCACGTACAGGACGGTCCGCACCAGGTCCTGCCAGAAGTTGCCGAGACTCCTGTCGCTGCGGGCGATGATCCCGCGGATCAAGGCCACCGCGACGACGATCCCGACCCCCGCCGAGAGGAAGTTCTGCACCGCCAGCCCGGCCATCTGGCTGAAGTACGTCATCGTCGTCTCGCCGCCGTAGTACTGCCAGTTCGTGTTCGTCAAGAACGACGAGGTGGTGTTGAACGTCACGTTCCACGGTGCGGAGTGGAAGTGCTCCGGGTTGAGCCCGGTGAAGTTCCACAGCGTCTGCGTGCGCAGGATGAGGTACAGCAGCAACCAGCCCGCGAGCGAGAAAATGAGCAGGCTCTTCGCGTACGCCTTCCAGTCCTGACCCTTGTTCGGATCGACCCGCATGACCCGGTACAGCAGCCGCTCGGGTGCGCGCAGCAACGGGTCCATGAACGTGCGCTCGCCCGTGTACACGGCCGCCATGTAACGGCCGAGCGGCAGCGCCAGGAGCGTCAGGACGACTACGAAGAGGAAGATCGTCAGCCAGCCGAGGAAGGTCATGCGTCAGGCCCCCGCCCCGGCACGCCTCAGAACTTCTCCCCGCGCAGCAGCGCGTACAGGAGATAGACGCAGACGATCACCGTCACGACCAGGCCGAAGAAATCCGCGCCGCTGATGTGCGCGATGAATGCCCCGAGCGCTGGCATCAGATTCGATCGATCGCGTAGATGAACCCGAACAGCACGGCGAACATTGCGACTCCTAGAACGATTGCGACGATGTCCACGCGCCCAGCATGGATCGCGGTCCGTGAAGGACCCATATAGAAAGCGCCCGGGGCCATAAAGGTTCTGTGAAGGTGAGGCGCGTTATGGGCGCCGATCGGCGCTAAGCTTTGCCAAGGTGAGCCGGGAAGTCTGGTCGGCACGTGCGATCCCTGGCACCTCGTGGCTACCGACCTTCAGCTCCCGTGATGCTCCCTCTTTCGCTGCGCTCCGAGTGGCGGCGCGAAGCCCTGCGGACCAACCTGTGGCTCGTCCCGTCGATCGAGGTGATCGCAGCGGTCGCGCTGTACGCGGGCACGCACGCGCTCGACCGGGCGGCGTACGACGGCAACCTGACGCTCCCCTCCTGGATGGTGTTCGGCAGCGCCGACGCCGCGCGTCAGATCCTGACCGCGCTGGCGGCGGCGGTGATCACGGTCGTGGGGGTCGTGTTCTCGATCATGATCGTGACCCTGACGCTGGCCTCCACCCAGTTCGGGCCTCGGATGCTTCGCAACTTCATCCGGGACCGAGGGACCCAGTTCACGCTGGGCACGTTCGTGGCGACGTTCGTCTACGCGACGCTGGTGCTGATCTCGATCAGCCCGGGCGGCCCGACTCGGGATTTCGTTCCCCACCTTTCGATCACGGTGTCGGTCGGACTGGTCACGGTCTCCATGGCCGTCCTCATCTACTTCATCCACCACATCGCGACCTCGATTCAGCTGCCGCAGGTGATCGCCAGCATCGCCAGGGATCTCTCGCGCGCGATCGAAATCGAGTCGGCCGAGGATCCCAACCCGCTCGAGTCCGGACCCTCGGTCCCCGAGCTACTCAGGCGAATGACCGAGGCCGGGGGGACGGTCACCGCGCCGTCGAGCGGCTACCTGCAGTTTGTCCGCCACGAGACGCTGGTGGGGTTGGCGGCCGAAAAAGGTGCGGTGATCAGGCTGCTGCACCGACCCGGCCACTTCCTGGTCCGCGGCTATCCGATGGCGACCGTCTGGCCTCCCGGCACCGCGCACGCGGTGAGCAGAGCGCTGGGCCGCGCGCACATCACCGGCTCCAGCCGCACGCTCGCCCAGGATCTGTCCTTTGCGGTTGACCAGCTCGTCGAGATCGCGATCCGGGCGCTGTCCCCGGCGGTAAACGACACGTTCACCGCGCTCACCTGCATCGATTGGCTCGGCGAGAACCTGTGCCGGGTGACGGCGCGGTGGCGGCCTGTGCGGGTCCACCGCGACCGAGACGGCAACGTGCGCGTGATCACCGCCCACGTCAGCTATTCGGGGCTCATCGAGCGAGCGTTCGAGAAGATTCGCCAGGCGGGGCGTGGCATGCCGGCCGTCCTGATCCGCCAGCTCGACGCTCTGACCAAGATCATGGACCACACCACGAGCGACGAGCAGCGGGAACTGCTGCTCAAGCAGGCGGCGATGATCCTGCGATCGAGCGACGAATCGGTACCCGAGCCGTCGGACCGCGGCGACGTGCGGCGAGAGTACGAGCATGTGCTCGCGGCTGCCGGGCGGACGGAGGCCCTCGATACCGCCCGGAGCGCCGGGTCGTTCTAGGCCTCAGCCGGGCACGCGTCGGCTCAAACCGCGAACCGATAGCCGACCCGGGGATCCGTCTTGACATACCGCGGGCCGTCCACCGGCTCGATCTTGCGCCGGAGGTTCGCGACGTGCGCCCGCAGGACCTGCGTGTCGTCGGCATACGCCGATCCCCACACCGCCACCAGCAGCTCGCGGTAGGTCACGAGGCGACCGCGGTTGCGCACCAGCACGCGCAGCAGGTCGAACTCCTTGGGCGTGAGATGAACGTCGTGACCGTCGCGGCGGACCACGCGCGCCGCGAGGTCGACCTCGAGGCCGTTCGCCCGCATCACGGTCTCCTCGGGTTCGGTGCCCACCCGGCGCATCACGGCTTCCAGCCGCGCGATCAGCTCCCGCGGCCCGAAGGGCTTGGTCACGTAGTCGTCCGCGCCGGCGGCCAGCGCCTTGACCTTGGCATCTTCATCGCCGACCGCCGAGAGCACGATGATGGGAATGTCGCTCCATTCGCGCAGCCGGCGGCACACCTCCACGCCGTCGATGTCCGGCAGGACCAGGTCGATGATCGCCGCCTGAGGGTGGCGAACGGCAGCGAGGTCTAGCGCCTCCTCGCCGCTGTCAGCCGGGAGCGCCTCGTAGCCGGCGTCGCGCAGAATCACGCGCAGGGCGCGGAGGATCTGCGTCTCATCGTCGCAGACCAGCACTAGTGGACCATCCCTCAAATCCGCACCCCCTTCGCGGCTGCGAATCTTCGCCTCGCTGCGTCCTCGGACCTCGGTGTAGCGCTGCTACACCTTCGGTCCTGCGTCCTTGCGACGCTCGATTCTCGCTCACGAATGGGGTACTGATTTTCAGGCTGGCCCACTTGCGACCGATCGTTCACGCCGGCACCCGCGAGTCGACCGTCTGCGACTCGGGCGCCACGGGCAGCTCGACGGTGAAACTGGTGCCCTGACCGGGCAGCGACGTCACCGAGATGCTCCCGCCGTTGGCCTCGACGAACCCTTTGGCGATGGCCAGGCCCAGCCCCGAGCCTTTC
>JAFASF010000418.1 GCA_019244745.1 Solirubrobacterales bacterium
CTACGACGACGAGGGCGTGGTGCAGCTGGCGGTGCGCGCGCTCAAGGACGCCTTCCCCGACCTCGTGGTGATCACCGACGTGTGCCTGTGCGAGTACACGAGCCACGGCCACTGCGGGATCGTCAGGCCGGACGGCCACGTCGACAACGACGCCACGCTCGAGCTGCTCGCGCGCACCGCCTCTTCGCAGGTCCGCGCCGGCGCCGACATCGTCGCGCCGAGCGACATGATGGACGGGCGGGTGGGCGTGATCCGGCAGGCGCTCGACGACGATGGACATACCGACACGCCGATCCTCGCCTACTCGGCCAAGTTCGCCTCGGCCTTCTACGGGCCGTTCCGCGAGGCCGCCGATTCCGCGCCGGCGTTCGGTGACCGGCGCAGCTACCAGATGGACCCGGCCAACGGCGACGAGGCGGTCCGCGAGGCGCTCCTCGACGTCGAGGAAGGCGCCGACATCGTGATGGTCAAGCCGGCGCTGCCGTACCTGGACCTGATCCGCCGGATCAAGGACCAGACCGCGATGCCGCTGGCCGCCTACAACGTCAGCGGCGAGTACGCCATGGTCAAGGCGGCCGCCGGCGCCGGGTACCTCGACGAGCGCTCCACGGTGCTCGAAGCGCTCACCGGCATCCGCCGCGCCGGCGCCGACATCGTCATCACCTACCACGCCAAGGAGGCGGCGCGATGGCTTCAGTGAGCGCCCGTCATGGGGCGAAGCTGCGCTCGCGCAAGGACGGCGCGGCGATCCCGCTCGACGACCTCGACAGGCGCCTGCTGAACCTCATGCAGGGCCGCTTCCCCCTCATCGAAAAGCCGTACGAGCGCGTGGCCTCCGAGGCAGGAGTATCCGAGGCGGAGGCGATCAAGCGGGTGCAGCACCTGATCGACGAGCGGATCATCCGCCAGGTCACGCCGATCTTCGACACGCGCGCGCTCGGCTACTCGTCGATGCTCGTCGCCGCCAAGGTCGATCCGGAGAACCCCTGGCGGGCCGCCCAGGTGATCAACGAGCACCCCGGCGTCTCGCACAACTACTTGCGCAACCACGAGTTCAACATCTGGTTCACGATCGCCACCGAGCCCGACTCCCCACTCGGCCTCGACCGCACGCTCGAAGTCCTGGGCGAGGCGGCCGGCGCCGAGTCGATCCGCCAGCTGCCGACGCTCAAGCTGTTCAAGATCCGCATGGACCTCGAGATGGAGGGCGATACCAAGGCCCTGGCTACCGCCGCCGAGGCGGCCGCGCCGGCCGAAACCGAGCGCCAGCCCTACGACGAGTTCGACATCGAGGTGATCCGGGCGCTCCAGGGTGACATGCCGGTCGTCTCCGAGCCCTACGCGCCGGCCGCCGAGAAGCTCGGGATCGACCAGCAGCGCCTGCTCGACCATCTCGAGGGCATGCGCGAGCGGCGCCTGTTGCGGCGGGTCGCGGCGATCCTGTTTCACCGCCGCGCCGGATTCAGCGCCAACGGCATGGGAGTCTGGAAGGTGCCGGACGATCGAATCATGGAGCTCGGCCCGCGGATGGCCGCGTTCCGCGGCATCTCCCACTGCTACCAGCGGCCCACCTACGAGGATTGGCCGTACTCGATCTTCACCATGGCCCACGGGCGCTCGAAGGAGGAGTGCGACGCGATCCTCGACTCGATCGCCGACGCCACCGGAATCCACGAGCGCGCGACGCTCTACTCCTCCACCGAGTTCAAGAAGATCCGGCTGCTCTACTTCACCGAGGACTTCCGGGCCTGGGAACGCAAATACGCCGGCGTGTGAGCACGACGCCGATCACCACCCGGTCCAGCGAGCTCTACCAGCGGGCGCTCGACCTGCTGCCGGGAGGCGTCAATTCCCCCGTCCGCGCGATGCGCGCGATCGGACGCGATCCGATCTTCGTGGCCCGCGGGGAGGGGTCAACGCTCGTCGACGCCGACGGCAACGAGTACGTCGACTGGGTCTCCTCGTGGGGGCCGCTGATCCTCGGTCACGCCCATCCCGCGGTGATCGATGCGATCGTGGAGACCGCGATCAACGGCACCACGTTCGGAGCGCCGACCGAACGCGAGATCAAGCTCGCGGCGGAGGTCGCGCGGCGGATCCCGTCGGTACAGATGCTGAGGATGACCTCCTCGGGGACCGAGGCCACGATGAGCGCCATCAGGCTGGCGCGCGCGGTCACCGGCCGCGAACCCGTCCTCAAGTTCGCCGGCGCCTACCACGGTCACGTCGACGGGCTCCTCGCCGAGGGGGGCTCCGGCCTGGCCACGCTGGGCATCCCGGCGAGCCCGGGGGTGACGGAGGCGGCCGCGGAGCAGACCGTGATCGTGCCGTGGAACGATCGGGAAGCCGTGGTGGCCGCCACCGTGCGCCACGAGCTGGCGGCGATCCTCGTCGAGCCGGTGCCCGCGAACATGGGCGTGGTGCCGCCCGAGGACGGGTTCCTGGAGCTGCTGCGCGAGCGCGCCGACCACACCGGCGCCCTGCTCGTATTCGACGAGGTGATCACTGGCTTTCGGGTGGCTTCTGGCGGGGCCCAGGAGCGCTTCGGGGTGCTCCCCGACCTGACGATCCTCGGCAAGATCATCGGGGGCGGACTACCCGCGGCCGCGTTCGGTGGGGCGTCCGTCCTGATGGAGCGGATCGCGCCCGAGGGCGACGTCTACCAGGCCGGGACGCTTTCCGGCAACCCGCTGGCGATGGCCGCGGGGCTGACCACGCTGGAGGCGCTCGATGAGGCTGCATATGAACGACTCCGTTCGGTAACGCGTGCGCTTGCAGATGGCCTCGAACGCGCCGCCCGAGGCGCGGGGGTCTCGATCCGGGTTCAGAGCGTGCCCGGTCTCGTCACCCCGTTCTTCACCTCGTCGCCCGTTCGCGACTACGTGGGAGCGGCCGGATGCGACCTGGAGGGCTACGGCGCGTGGTGCCGGGCGCTGCTCGAGCGCGGGGTATACCCGCCGGCCTCGCAGTTCGAGGCATGGTTCCCGTCGCTGGCGCACAGCGACGGCGATGTCGAGCGCACGGTGCAGGCGGCCGGCGCGGCGTTCGAGGAGATCGCTGCGCGGTGAGACGCGCAACCGACGGGACCGAGGCCCTGCGAGCGGCGCTCCGCGAACAGGGTGGTCTCCTGTCGGAGCGCGCCGACGGTCCCGCGCGCAACTGGCCGCATGATCCCGGGCCGCCCCAAATCGCTGCTGATGGGCCCCGCGCCGCAGGTCGGGAGGCGGAATACGAGCTGTTACTCGAGATGATCCTCGAGGGGTCGCTGCTGCATTACGGGGACCCTCGGGTGGTGATGGCCGACGGTGACCTCGCACTGCTGCTCGGGGACCAGCTGTACGCGCTCGGCCTGGCGCGGCTCGCGGAGCTCGGCGACCTGGAGGCGGTCGCGGAGCTCGCGGACGTTATTTCGCTGCTCGCCCAGGCCCATGCCGACGCGGATCCGGAGCTCGGCAGCGCGGTTTGGGAGGCGGGCGCGGTCGCGATCGGGTGGGGAGCGAGCGACAGCCACCGCGCCGCTAAGGCGCTCGCGCGCCGGCACGACGCCAGCGCTTGCGACGCGCTCCGAGCGGCCGCCCGCCAGTTCGTTGGCGGTACCCTGTCGGGGCCAGCCGTCAGTTGAGGGCGCACGTGCCAGATCGACACCGCGAGGCAAAATCCAAATACACGAGCGACCGAGGGATCCCGGGCGCGTTCGAGGGCGAGACGATCACTCGCCGGCGCCTGATGAACCTGGTCACCAACGGCGCGGGGGCGGTCGCGGTGGCCGCGTTCACCCTGCCGGCGCTCGGCTTCGCGATCGCGCCGGTGTTCCATCAGGAGACCTGGAACTGGCAGCCGCTCGGCAGCCCGAGCGACTTCCCCGACGACAACTACGTGACCAAGGTGATCACGATCACGCCGGGGATCGGTGAGGCGGGCAACTCGGTCGCGTACGTCCGCTCGCGCAACCCCGCGATCGACAAGGAGCCGTCGGACAAGTACAACCAGTTCATCGCGCTGTCCTCGCGGTGTATGCACCTCGGCTGCCCGGTCCGCTACGTGCCCGCGGCCCAGCGCTTCATCTGCCCGTGCCATGGTGGGGTGTATGACTTCCGCGGGATGGTCGCGGGCGGGCCCCCGGTGCGTCCGCTCGACCGCTTCTACACGCGGCTGAACACGACGACCGGCCTGGTCGAGATCGGCCCCCGGTACTCGGTCAACTCCGAGCTGCAGCGCTTTTCCCCGCGTGACCCCGGCGAGCCGCTCGACGGCATCGGCCAGTTCCTGTACCCGAAGCGGTTCTCCACTCCGGCCGCTCCGCCCGGTAGTTGACCATGCCCCGTCTGCCCGCACCTCCGCTCCCCAAGGTCCTCCAGCCCAAGCCACCGCGGCCGGGCGACGAGGAGAACGGCAATGTCCTTTCGCCGGTCGAGGCCGGGATCACGGTCGTCGACTGGCTCGACGAGCGCACGTCGCTGTCGCCCGGGCTGAGGTGGCTTTTGTGGCGCAAGGTGCCGCGCGGCATCAACTGGGCCTACACACTGGGATCGGCGACGCTGTTCGCGTTCCTCAGCCAGGCAGTCACCGGCGTGTTCCTGGCCATGTACTACCGGCCGGACCCCGCGGGCGGTGCCTACGAGTCGATGCGGTACATCAACGACGACGTGTTCCTGGGGAAGTTCGTGCACGGGATGCACAAGTGGGGCGCGTCGGTGATGGTGATCCTGATCTTCCTGCACATGGGGCGGGTGTTTCTCTACGGCGCCTACAAGTACCCGCGCGAGCTGACCTGGATCATCGGGGTGACGCTGCTCATCCTGACGCTGATGATGGGCTTCACCGGGTATCTGCTGCCGTTCGACCAGAAGGCGTACTGGGCTTCGGTCGTCGGCGTGAACATCAACTCGGGGGGGCCGTTCATCGGGCCATTCCTGTCGGACTTCTTACGCGCCGGCCCCGAGTTCGGCGCGACCACGCTGTCGCGCTTCTACGCCATCCACATGCTGCTGATCCCGGGCGCGATCATCGCGCTGATCGGCCTCCACCTGTACCTGGTGACGAAGCTCGGCATCACCGCGCCCCCGTGGATCAAGGTCGATAACGGGTCCGAACCGGACCTGGTCCAGCGGACCGAGGCGTGAGGGAGGAGGCGTGAACCAAGCCGAGAAGGAGACCTACCTCCGCGAGTACTCGATCCTGAAGAACGAGGGCAAGCCGTTCTTCCCGTACGCGGTCGCGAAGGACTCCATCATGGCCGCGATCGTGATCTTCGTGATCATGTTCCTGTCGCTGATGTTCGGCGCCGAGCTCGGGCCGAAGGCCGACCCAACCACTACGACGTACGTACCGAGGCCCGACTGGTACTTCTTCTTCCTGTTCGAGGTCCTGCGGGTGATGAAGAACGTGCCGGTCTTCACGCCCATGGCCACGATCGGGGTGCCCACGATCTGCATGATCCTGCTGTTCCTGCTGCCGTTCTACGACCGCAGCCCGGAGCGGCGGATCGAGCGGCGTCCGGTCGCGCTGTCGGCGGCGATCTTCACGATCGCGGCCATGGCCTACTTGACTTATAGCGGCGCGAACACCGGGTCGCCGAACAGCGTGGACATGAAGCCGCCGGCCAACCTGACCGCGGCCCAGAAACAGACGTTCACGGCCGGCGCGCTGGTCGTGGGCCAGTCCGGGTGCCTCGCCTGCCATGTGATCGGGAGCAACGGCAACAACGGCCCCGGGCCGCCGCTGACCAAGATCGGGTCGAAGCTCCCGCCGGCCGCGATCGCCTCGACGCTGGTCAACCCGACCGCGCCCATGCCGTCGTTCAAGAGCCTGGCCCAGCAGACGCCGCAGAAGTTCCAGAACCTGGTCGGCTTCCTGTCGCTGCTTCAATAGCGCCCCATCGTGGCGGTGAGCGCACCTTCGGCCTCCGGCGGCGCACCCGGGGCCCTCGAGGAGGCCCAGGTGCGTGCGATGTTCGATCGGATCGCGGGGCTGTACGACCGCATGAACACCGTGATGACCGCGGGGCTTCACCACCAGTGGCGGCGGCGGGCGGCCGACCTGGCGGCTGTGGGGCCGGGGTCTCGGGCGCTCGACGTCGCCTGCGGTACGGGGGATCTGGCTTTGGAGCTGGCCTTGCGGGTGAGGCCCGGTGGCGCGGTGGTGGGCGTGGACTTCTCGGAGCGGATGCTGTCGCTGGCTCGGGAGAAGGCTCGTTCGCGGGGCTTGGACGGTGCTTTGGTGCGGTTCGAGGCGGGGAATGCTTTGGCGCTGCCGTTCGCCGATTCCGGGTTCGACGCCGCGACCGTAGGCTTCGGCGCGCGGAACTTCTCGGACCTAGGGCAGGGGCTGCGCGAGATGGCGCGGGTCGTGCGCCCCGGAGGTCACGTGGTGGTGCTCGAGATCACCACTCCGCAGCGGGGGCCGCTGGCGCCGTTCTTTGGGCTGTGGTTTGAGCGGGTCGTTCCGGTGCTCGGCCGGTTTGCCGGGGATGCCTCGGCCTACAGCTATTTGCCGCGCTCGGTGAGACGGTTTCCTGGACCTGAGGAGCTCGCGCATCTCATGTGGGACTGCGGTCTGGCCGACATTCGCTACGTGCTGACCGCGGGTGGGATCATCGCGCTGCACGTCGGGGTAGTGGGCGGGACGTGAGCGGCGTGGGGCCGGGTCAGCCAGTTCTCTTTGCCGGGGGGAGGGCGTGAGCGGGGCACGGCCGGACCAGGCGGGGCAGGCTGTGAGCGCCGTCGCCCCTTCCGTGCAAGCGGTCCTCGACGCCGGCGGTGAGCCGGTCGTGCGGCTGATGGAGCGAATCGAACGCCGGATGGCCGAGCTGGCCACGGGGCACGGTCCACTGCTCGCGCGCTACGCCGGCGACACCATCGCCGCCGGCGGCAAGCGCCTGCGCCCGCTGCTCGTGTGCCTGGCCGCCGACGCTCCCCCGCCCGAAACGGAAGCGCTGGTCAGGGCGGCCGTCGCGGTGGAGCTGGTTCACGGCGCCACGCTGGTGCACGATGACGTGCTGGACGGATCGCCCCTCCGGCGGGGCCGCCCAACGGTCATGGCCGCCGGCGGGAGGCGCCTCGCGACTGCTACCGGCGATCTGCTGTTCTCGCGAGCATTCGCCGAGCTGGCCGCGAGTGGATCGTTGGACGCGGTGCGCATCCTGTCGAGGGCTAGTTCGGAGCTGGCGCGCGGCGAGCTCATGCAGCGCTCCGACGCCTGGAACGCCGAGGTCGGGGTGGCAAGGTATCTGGAGCGCTGCCGGTTGAAGACCGCGGTTCTGTTTCGGGCTGCGTGCGAGCTCGGCGCGCTCGAGGGAAGCGGGGAGGCGGTGGCGCTCGGAGCGTTCGGGGAGCAGATCGGGCTCGCGTTCCAGATCCTCGACGACGTGCTCGACGTCTCCGGTCCGCCGGAGCGAACCGGCAAGCCCCGCGGCGCGGACCTGCTCGACGGGACCGTGACCCTGCCGCTGATCATCGCGCGCTCGCGCGATGTTGCGTTGCGGGAGTTGGATGTGCGGAAGGTGACGGGTTCCGCGGCGGCGGCGGCCGTGTGCGAGCGGATCACCGCGACGGGCGCGCTCGAGGTCGCGAAGGGGCGAGCGCTCGAGCTGGTGGAGAGGGCGAAGCGGGACCTGCCGGCGCTGACTTCGCGCCAGCGGGCGGCGCTGGACCTGGTGGCCGACGGGGTCGTTGAGCGGTATTCGTGACGGTCGCCGGCGCCGGGGGCGCCGATGCTCGGGCCCGCGGCCGCCGGCCGGCATTGAACCCGACATCCGCCGCCACTTGCGCCCCTAGTGAGGAGCGTGGGCAGTAACTGTCGCGATGCGGGAGTTATCTCCCACGCTCGTCCGGGAGCGCGAAAAAGACAACCCCAGCTGGGTTCAGAAGTCCTCGGGGAGGATGTGATTGGCGTTCAGCGCGACGACGAACCGGTCGATCTCCTCGACCATGTTCGCGTGGGTTAGACGCTTCAGGTCCCGGAGCATGTCCTCGAGGCCCTCATCGAGGCGATCCTCGAGCTCATAGACCTCCTCCTGAGAGAACACCCCTTCGGTGTTCCAGCGGCAGTTGGGACAGCTCAGCTCCAGCTCCCAGCCTCCGTCCAGTGGCTCGGACCAGGCGAGCGGCTGAACGAGGTCAGACTCGCAGTCCGGGCAGATGTGCAGCCCGGCCCTGGCCGGCTTCTTCGTGCGCTCGAAGCGGATCACTTCGATGTTGCGGCCGCTCGGGAGCGTGATCTTGCGGACGGTGTGGTTGGGATTTTGGTTCTGATTCTGGTTCATCCTGCCTCCGATGCACGTCTTATCGGCGCGCATCGTTAAGACCTTGAGCGAACTTTTCTCCCCATTTCTTGGTGCCGCTAACCTTGGGACACCCTAACCGGAGGCCGCGAGCATGTTCCGCAACCCAACAACCGATCTCCTCGTCGTCCTCGTGATCGTGTTGCTGATCTTCGGGCCCAAGCGGTTGCCGCAGCTCGGCAAGCAGCTCGGCTCGGGTCTGCGCGAGTTCAAGGATTCGATCACCGGCGATTCGAAGGACGATCAGGCCACCGAAAGACCCGAGATTACCCAGGCGAGCGCCGGCTCCACCCCGGCCGTGCCCCCCACTCAGACCACCCCGTCCGTCCCGGTGGCCCCACCCACCCGCACGAGCTCCGATCGCGACGAGACCGAGGTCGCATCCTCAGAGCACCGCTCGTAGCGGTCGCGGGGATTTGAGATGGCGAAGGTCCTTCGGCCCATTGGGCACGAAGATCGGCTGAGCATCATCGACCATCTCGATGAGCTTCGCTCCCGGCTGATCATCTGCGGGATCGGGCTCGTGATCGCCTTCGGCTTCTGCTTCTGGCAGAACCACCTGCTGCTGACGGCGCTCAACCGCGCGTTGCCGGCTACGCCGGCGACGAGCGCAAACCACATCTCCGGGCTGACAGGCGATTCGGTCAAGGAGGCCCACGCGCTCGAAACGGCGAGCGCCTATCTGCGCGAGCTGTCGACTTCTCGGGGACAGAC
>JAFASF010000165.1 GCA_019244745.1 Solirubrobacterales bacterium
TCCTCGATGGTGTGACGCTGCGCCGCGGGCCGGCTCATCGGGCAGCCACTGCCTCCTGCTCCGAAGCGGCCGCGGCCTGACGCGCCCGGTGCGCCGCGATCCACCGCGCACCCCAGGGGTCGTGGCCGAGCAGCAGATCCGAGGCGCGGACCGCCTCCACGCACGGCGGTGCCGTCGACATGATCGCGCTGGTCAGCCCGGCGGCCATCGCCATCGGCAGAAACGCGGCGTTCAGCACGTGGCGCTGGGGCAACCCGAACGACACGTTCGAGGCGCCCAGGCACATGTTCACGCCGAGCTCCTCGCGGATCAGCCGGATCGCCTTCAACGTCGTGGTCACCGCCTCGGTGTCGGCGCCGACGGTCATCGCGAGCGGATCGATGACCACATCGGCTGCAGCGATTCCGTGGTCGCCCGCCGCGCTCACGATCTTGCGCGCGAGCTCAAGGCGCTTCTCTGCGGTCTCCGGAATGCCCGTCTCGTCGTTGGCCAGGCCGATCACCGCCGCCCCGTGGCGCGCTACGAGCGGGAGAATCTCCTCGAGTCGTTCGTCCTCGGCGGTGACGGAGTTGACGAGCGCGCGGCCCTCGTACACCGAGAGTCCGGCCTCGAGCGCCTCGATCACCGAGGAATCGATGCAGATCGGTACGTCGACCGCCTCCTGCGCGGTGCGCAGCATGCTCTGCAAAAGCTCGGGCTCGTCCACCAGCGGAATCCCCGCGTTGACGTCGAGCATGTCGGCGCCGGCCTCCACCTGGGCCACCGCGTCGACCGTCACGGTCGACAGATCCCCGCCGCGCAGCTGTTCGGCGAACGACTTGCGACCGGTCGGGTTGATCCGCTCGCCGATGATGCAGAACGGTTGCTCGGAGCCGATCGTGACGGTCCTAGACCGCGACCGAAGCACTGTATCCATGGATCTCTCTTTCGATTCGGGTTGGGATGCCGAGGCGGGCGCAGAGCTTTGCGATGCCCGCGTCTTTGCGGAAGGAGATGAAGTGAAGGCCGGCGACGCCCGGTTGGGCCAGGGCGTGGGAGGCGAGCTCGTAGGCGATGTCAAAGCATTCGGCCTCAACGTCGTGCGCGCGCTCGACCCGGGCCACCGTCTCCGGCGGAACGTCGATCCCCGGCACCTTGGTGGCCACGAACCGCATCCCGCCGACCGTGCGCAGGATGCAGATCGACGGGATCATCGCGATCCGCTCGCTCAACCCGGTGTCGGCGGCGGCGCGCATGAAGCGCTCGAGCAGCTCCGGGCGGTAGCAGATCTGCAGCTGGAGGAAGCTCGCGCCGGCGAGCACCTTCTTGGCCGCGCGGCGCACCCGATACTCGTACGGCGGGGCTCCGTGGTTCTCGACCGCGCCGATCACGAAGTTCGGACGCGCGCCGACCGGACGACCGGACAGGTAGCGGCCGCGGGAGATGCCGTGCGCCAGCGCGATCAGCTGCGGAGCGTCGAGATCGAACACCCGGCGCGCCTCGGGCTCGTCGCCAGCGGTGACGTCGTCCCCGGTCAGACAACAGACGTTCTGGACGCCGTGCATCGCCGCCCCCACCAGCTCGGACTCGAGCGCGAGCCGATTGCGGTCCCGGCAGGTCAGCTGCATGATCGGCTCGACCCCGGCCTGGATCATCCCGATCGCGACCGCGAGCGGCGAGCAGTGGGCGTGCGCCGAGGGATTGTCGGTGGCGTTGAACGCATCGACGTACGGCTTCATCGGCGCCAGCTGGCGCATGATCTCGGCGTGCCCGCCCCCGTCGATCACGGGCAGCTCGGCCGTTACTACGAACTCTCGCGAATGCAGCTTGCGCTCAAGGTTCGACATCCGCGTCCGCCATCCAGCCGGCGGGTACCTGGCGGTCGCGGCCGCTGATCAGGTTGATCCACGACGAGGTGCCCTCGAGCGTGTTGTCGACCGGGGGGCGCAGGTCGTCGATGTGGCCGCGCCACAGGGGCAGCCGCTCGGATCGCTCGTAGGCCTTCAGCCACACGCAGCGCATCTCTGGCTTGACCTCGCAGTGGCCGTTCGGTCGCACGCCGCCGCAGGGACCGTTGCGCAGCGTCTTCGGGCACGTCATGGGACAGGTCAGCCCGGTCGAATGCAGCACACACTGGCCACACATCTGACAACCCCACACCGGGCCCTTGATCAAGTGCTCGACCCGCGCCACGGCCCTGGCGGCGCGGCTCGCGCCGAAACCCTCGGACCCGGCGGCACGCTCGCCGCGATTCGCGCCGCTCACGCCGGCACCTTCTCGCGCCGCAGCTCGATCAGCTCCTTGGCTTTCTTGACCGCCGAGGAGGCGTCGGCCGAGTAACCGTCCGCCCCCACCGCGTCGGCATACTCCTGGGTCACGGGGGCGCCGCCGACCATGACGATCACGCGGTCGCGCAGCCCGGCCTTCTCGAGCGCGTTGATGTTCGCCTTGAACATCGGCATCGTCGTGGTGAGGAACGCCGAGAAGCCGACGATGTCCGGGTTGTGCTCCTCGACCTGCTCGACGAACTTCTCCGGAGCCACGTTCACACCCAGGTCGATCACGGTGAAGCCGGCGCCCTCGAGCATGATGTTGCAGAGGTTCTTGCCGATGTCGTGGACGTCGCCCTTGACGGTGCCCATCACGAACGTCCCGACCTGGACCGTGCCCGTCTCGGCGAGCAGCGGGCGCAAGATGTCCAGCGCGCCCTGCATGGCACGCGCGGCGATCAGCATCTCGGGGACGAAGTAATCGCCGCGCTCGAACCGGGCGCCGACCTCCTCGAGCGAGGGGATCAGCGCGTCGTAGAGCATGCGCTCGGGCTCGAGCCCCTGCGCCAGACCGTCCTGGACTCCCTGGCTCACGGCCGGCGCGTTGCCGACGAGCGTCTCGTCGTAGAGAAGCTGGAGGATTTCTTCATCCGTCATGCGGCGTGCTCTCCTTGGTCGCGGTGGCCGAGGCGCCGGCTGAGCGTCCGCGCCTCATCGATCAAGATCGAATGCAGCTCGGCGATCCGGGGCGGCGTCATGCGCACCGTCGGCCCGGAGATGCTCAGCGCCGCGACGACGTCACCGCCGGCGCCGCGCACCGGCGCCGCCATCGCCGCCAGCCCGGGTTCGAGCTCGTCGATCGCGGTCGCCCAACCCTGCCGGCGGACGACTTCGAGCTCGGCGCGCAGGACGCGGGGATCGGTGATCGTGCATTCGGCGTGCTTGCGCATCGGCCGACCGGGAACCGGTGCCCGCCCGAAGGCCATGAACACCTTTCCGACCGCCGTGGGGTGGTAGTCGACGGTGCGCCCAATCCACTGGCCGGTACCGAGGAAGTGACGGCTGTCGACCTGGGCGACGTGCTCGACCCCCAGACTGGCCGGCACGGCGAGGTTGATCGTCTCCCCGCTCGCGTCGGACAGGGCTTCGAGGGACGGCCGCGCAACCTCGACCACGTTGCGCTCGAGCATCCCCCGCTCGGCCACCCGCAGGATCGCCGGGCCAGGCCGCAAGCGTCCTCGCTCACCGTCCTGCTCGATCAGGCCGCGGCGCTCCAGCGCGCTCACGAGCCGCGAGGCGGTGCTCTTCGGGATGCCGGTGGCCTCGGCGAGGTCGGTCAGCGCGACGGGGTGCGCGCTTTCGAGCACACGGAGCAGGAGTTCGGCACTGCGGTCGACGGCCGTGGTGCCGAGGGGCACCGACGGTGTTGTTTCAGTTCCGGCCGGCCGACGCGTGGCTTGAAACTGTTGTTCCACGAGTTATAGAGTAAGCGCTCCCCAGCCGCCGCGTCAAGCCGCAATTTCAGGAGGCCCGCCGTGTTCGTCAACGCCCTACCCCGGTACGAGATCCTCAGCGAAGAGGCCATGGATGTGCTCGACAGAGGGTGGAAGAGGATCGTGTCGGAATTGGGAATCGAGTTTCTATTGCCCGAGGCGGTGGAGATCCTTGAAAAAGCGGGCCAGATCGTGGAGGACGAGAACCGGGTGCGCTTCGATCCCGAGTTCATCCTCGAGCAGGTGGCCAAGGCACCGCGGGAGTTCGACCTGCAGGCGCGCAACCCCGAGCACACCGTCCACATCGGCGGCGAGAACATGGTGTTCGCGCCCGTCTACGGATGCCCGTTCATTCGCGAGGGCGACACGCGCCGCGACGCCAAGATGGCGGACTTCGAGAACCTCGTCCGCCTCGCGCAGGCCTTTCCCGAACTCGA
>JAFASF010000036.1 GCA_019244745.1 Solirubrobacterales bacterium
CGCGACCACCTGGTCCGTCAGGCGGCGCGCGCGCGGGCCGCCGAGCAAAGCAGGAACGGTCGTCTCACTGAGCGTCCTCCATAGGAGGCTGGCGTACCAGCTAAGACCCGACGCCGCCGAGCAACTCATCTTGTCTCTTCGGAGCAATCGTATGTCGACTCCTGACCGGCTTGGGTGCACTGACCATCGGCGGACTCATCCGGGCCCTCCCTCGCGGCTTTCAGTCCTCAAAAGAGGCCCGGATGAGCTTGCTACTGGTCCCGCGACTACATCGCCGACGGACAGCGACGGCCCGGCCTACCCGACTACTGCCGCAGTCCGCCTGCGTCCACGACGGCTTTGCTGCTGCCGCAGCCGCGGCTCTGGGCAGTCGGCGGAGTGGCACCGCGATGACTCGGCCGTGTCCTTCATTGACTGGTCTCTTGTTTCACTCTGCGGTCATCCGCGATAGCGGATGCTTAGACGCATCCTGGGCTTGACCTCTGGTGGCCACAAGGGGGGAACCCCGCGTATTTCCCCTAGTGTTTTCGGTAGCGGCGTGGCCGTTGAGGAACGAGGGATTGTTTTCGATCGCTGCCGCCAGCCGGAAGCTCCAGCAACCGGCACACCGCGGCGAAGGTAAACGCTGCTCGAGGCCTGAACGCTTGGTGTAGAGCGCCAGCATGTCGGCCCGCTGGGCCGCACCACGTGTCTTACGCACCAGTTCGGTCCTACCGACGCCGGCGGCCCTCGATCAGGATCGCCGTCCACTCACCGGCGACGGCGCGATCCAGTGCGCCAGAGAAAACGTTAGGGGAAACCTTGGGGGATCCCCCCTTGTTCGGGCACCGCGCTCCGCACATCATGCCGGCGATGAACAGCGTGAGCGAGCGCAACAAGCACAAAGTTCGCCTGTTCGTCGAGGCGGTTTGGAACCAGGGACAGCTGGAGCTGGTCGACGAGCTGGTTGCGGCCGACTACATCGGCCGAGTTGGGTGCGCGCACCCTGGCATCCGCGGCCCCCGAGGCGTCCGCCAATTCGTCGCAAGCCGCCGCCGCACGCACCCGGGCCTGTACATCCGGATCGAGGATCAGATCGCCGAGGAGGACCGGGTCGTAACCCGCTGGCAGGCCACGACCTCAGAATCGGCCGGTAGACCGCCCGGCGCCCCGCCCGGGGCCGTCCGATGCTGCGAAGGCATCTCCATCGTCCGGCTCATCGCCGGAAAACAGGTCGACTCCCACACCCAATACAGCGACCTGACCTCGGCGAGCGCCGGCCGATCACCGCGATCGTATCCGGGCACTGCCGGACGCGTCCGCGGCGCGCAACCCCTAGCAACTCATAGCCCGGAGGAGTAATCGAATGTTCGCTGCCCTCGCCAAGAGTGTCATCGCCCACCCATGGCGGACGATCACGGTATGGCTGGTGGCCGTCGGCCTGGTCATCGCGCTGTCGCCCAGCCTCTCCACCTACACCACCAGCAACCAGCAGGCGTTCTTGCCCGGTTCGTTCGAGTCGGTCAAGGCTCAGAATGTCGGCAACAAATACTTCCCGACCCAGTCAGGCGCGACCGGAAGCATCGTCATCTCGCGAAACGACGATGGCAAGCTGACCTCCACCGATCAGCAGAAGGTGCAGGGGCTGGTCAGCACCTTAAACAACGACAAGATTCCCGGTGTGTCGGGCGTCAAGCTGAGCTCTAACTCGCTGGCTCCCGACGGCAAGGTGATGGTGGGCCAAGTGGCGTTTGCCGGCCAGCCGGGTGAAAGCCAGGTCAACTCCGCGGTCGACACGGTGCGGTCGAAAACCACCGCCTACCTGGCCGGAACTGGGCTGAAGTCCGGGCTCACCGGCAACGCATCGATCAGCGTCGACACGACCCATGCCTATGACCACGCGAACAAGATCATCACGATCGCCACGGTCCTCTTGATAATTGGGCTGCTGGGGATCATCTTCCGCAGTCCGCTGATCTCGCTCCTGCCGATCGTGGTAATCGGGATCGTGCACCAGGCGGCGGTCGGACTGACGGCCGATTTGGCCTCGGCGTTCGGCTTTCAGGTCTCAAACAGCGTCGCGTCGATCCTCGTGGTGGTGTTGTTCGGAGTCGGTACCGACTACATAGTGTTCCTGCTGTTCCGCTACCGGGAGCGCCTGCGCCGAGGAGCCTCACATGAGGAGGCCCTGCGGTTTGCCACCGCGAAGGTGGGCGTCGTGATCGCCTCCTCGGCGCTGACCGTGATCGGCGCGTTCGCGGCGCTGCTTCTAGCTAAGCTCGGATCGTTGCAGACGCTGGCTCCGGCGCTGATCGTCGCGGTCGCCTCGATGCTCCTGACCGCGCTGACGCTGGTCCCGGCGCTGTTCATCCTGCTCGGCTCCCGCCTGTTCTGGCCGCTCGGCCCCGGACAGGCAGGGCAAAAGGGCGTGTTCGCGCGCGAGGGCGCGTTCGTCGCCCGCCACCCGGGCCTGGTTGCCGGAGCCGTGGTGGTCGTGCTCGGCGGCCTGTCGGTCGCCGCAGGCGGCTACAACCCCACCTACAACACGCTCTCGGAGCTACCGGCGAGCACCAGCTCACAGGTCGCCTACAACACGCTCGCGTCCGCGTTCCCGCCGGGGTCGCTGAGCCCGACCCAGGTGTACGTGACCAGCTCCAAGCCGCTTGCACAAAGCGACCTGCAGACTCTCAACAACAATCTGACCAAGGCCAATGGAGTGGCTCAGGTCACGCCGCCGACGCTCAGCTCCGACAGCAAAGCGGCACTGGTCACCGTGGTACTCAAGGACGACCCCTACTCGAACCAAGCGCTTGACAACGTCAAGGGACCGGTGCGCAGCGCCGCGCACAGCTCCGCGCCCGGCGACCAGGTGCTCGTCGGTGGACAAACCTCCACCTTTGTGGACATTCGCGCGCAGCTTCGCGCCGACACCAAGCTCGTTTTTCCGGTGGCGGCTGCGATCATCCTGGTGATCCTCGCGCTGCTCTTGCAGTCCGTGGTCGCGCCGCTGAACCTGCTGGTCGGCGTCGCGGTCGCATTCGCCGCCACGCTTGGCGCGTGCGTGCTCGTCTTCCTGCACGTGATGAAGCTCTCGGGGATCGATTTCACGCTGCCGATGACGCTCTACCTGTTCGTCGTCGCCATCGGCACCGACTACAACATCCTCATGTCCTCCCGCCTGCGCGAGGAGTTCATGAACGGATATTCACCGAGGGAAGCAACCCGGATCGCGATCGCGAACGACGCCCCCACCGTCGCCGCCGCCGCGATCATCTTGGCGCTCACGTTCGCCTCGCTGATGCTTGCCGGGCTTGACAACCTCGCCGAGCTTGGGTTCGGCGTGTTCATGGGCATCCTCATCGCCGGCTACCTCATGGCACCCGTGCTGATCCCCGCCCTCTCGACGATCGAGGGACCCGCGTTCTGGTGGCCGCGCCACGCCCGGCCGCCACAAGGCCGGCGCACACCCGCCACGGAGCCCGAGCCCGCAACCGCGCAACTGGCCTAACGCTGTCAACTCACACGAACCTGGACTGGCCGCCCCACCAGGGGCGGCCATCCCAGCCATGAACAGCAACCTCACCATCATCTTCCTCTCAGCAGTAGTCGCGACGTTCAACCCGACCCTGCTCGCCGCGGTCACCGTCATGCTGCTCCTGCCCAATCCCAAGCGGCTGATGCTTGGATACCTGCTCGGGGCCTACACCACCAGCATCGTCGCCGGCCTGATCATCGTCCTCGCGCTGCACGGATCGGGCGCGCTCAGCGCCTCCAAGCACACCATCAGCCCCGCCGAGGACATCGCGCTCGGCGCGATCGGACTAGCGGTCGCATTGGCGCTCGCCACCGGGCACGCGCCCCTCCACAACTGGCGCGAGCGGCGCAAGGCGGCCAAATCCAAAAATAAGCAAGCCAAGCCATCGTGGCAGGAGCGGATGCTCGGCCGTGGCTCCGCAGCGTTTGCCTTCTTCGTCGGTGCCGTGGTGAGCTTTCCCGGGGTCACCTATCTCAACGCGCTTGACCACATCGTCAAGCTCGCCCCGTCCACCCCGGTCCTCATCGCACTGATCCTGTACTTCTGCCTGCTGCAGCAGATCCTGCTCGAGCTACCGTTGCTCGCCGTGCTGTTTGCCCCGGAACGGACCCAAGAGATCGTGGTACGCGGCAAGGCATGGCTCGGGCAACATCGTCGCCGGATCGGGGAGATAGCGCTGGCGGCAATCGGCATCTTTCTCGTGGCACACGGATTCACCACCATCACCTGATCCGAACGCCGGCGCCCGCCCGCTCCTCCGCCGAAGGTCGCTTCCCCAGCCACAGCCTCACGTGATTCCGCCCGCCGACCCGAGGTGACACACGTGCACCAGGCGCCGCGCTGAGCATGCGAGAGCCCGGCGCGAACGTCACGCGCGCGGTCTAACGTGCGTGAGCTTGCCGCTGGTGGATCATCGCGGGTCCGGCTCGAAGCGCTCAGGCATCGAGCTGATCGAGGTCCGGGGCCTCACTCGTAGCCGAACAACGGCACAGCACCCTGAGACAGCCGAAGTGGTGGAACCAGCGTGCTGGCCCCGACTTGAACCGTCAACAGTGCTGCGCTCTCACCCCTGACCCGCAGGACATACCCTTTCGAGGTCGGGTTGACCGTCTCCAGTCGCTCCTTGCCCTGCCACACGGCCTGGCCATCGAGCCGCTGGCCGGCCAGCGTCACGCCGGAAGTCGACGACGCCGAGGGCGCCAGCAGGCGCTGGACGGAAGCCTGGCCGCTCGTGGGTAGATGGAGGTTGATCAGCGCCGATCTGCTTCCCTTGTTGATCACCAGCACGTTGAGCGTGTTGAGCGTGTTGCTCCCCGCGCCCTCCCTCACGGCCCATACCTTGAGGTGCAGCGATCGCGAGCTGCGCATCCGTACGGGGACCAGTTTGGCGTGGGCGCCCAGCATGCGCTTGAAGAGGATCAGGCCGTAGAGCAGGGGATGCGTCTGGATCCCTCCGGAGGTGTAGTAGAACGGATCGTTGATCGACTGCACGCGGGCATGCAGGTTGACCCCTTCGACGCCGGCGCGCATCAGCTCGAACAACGCGTCCGGGGCCCACAACGAGGTGGCGAATGTGTCGCTCACTCCCTTCACGCCGCCGCAGGTCACCGAGTTGATCTCGGTCAGGCGAAGCGAAAAACCGGCCTTGCGGGCGAGCGCGACCGCTGGGCCAATCGTCCTGGCCATCCCGGCCGTGGCGTTCTCGCCGAGCAGCGTCTGCACGGTCGGGTACTGCGGCTGCCCCGGCCGAGCGCAGGCCGAGTAGGGATAGACATGAGCGGATACCACGCGAAGCCCCGGATGCGGACGGCGCAGCAGCGTCGAGACCCACGGGAGATGGTGGTTTGCGATCGCCAGCGCCGGAGCCACCAGAGGCACATTGGGTGCTGCGGAAGCGAGCGCACGAGCGAACGCCAGGTAAGTCCGTGCGTAGCTCGTCGCCGTGATGCGCTTGGGCAGCCGCAGCGGGCTGAAGGTGGCTTGCTTCAGGACCGATGGTGGATTCGCGGTCAAGATGTCCGTAGCCCACGCAGCGCGGTTATAGATGTCGGGCTCGTTGCCGATCTCGAAGGCGGCGAGGCTTCCAGCCGGGAGGTTGGCCGCCCGTATGGCTGTCCGGACCCAACCGCCGGTCAGGCGGGGGGTTGTAGAAATCGTGTTGAGGTCGATGATGACCCGCAAGCGGAGATCCTTGATGATGCCAACCGTCCGCGCCACCAGGGCGGGAGTGACCGGGAACGCCCACGGCGGCAGGCGATCTGCCGACGGATCAAAGATCGCGTGGTCGGCAGAGTCGCCGCCGATGCGTAGAACGAACCGGCCGTCTCCGGGCACGTGCAGCTGCGACAGCACCCGCTCGTACAGAACGGTGTGCCGGACGTTAACCGCCATGGTCGCGTATTCGGTCGACAGCCCCAGGAAAGCGCGGGGAATGGAGATGAGCGGCGCTTGAGCCGGAACAGTCACAACGGCCTGGTTCGCCCTCAGCATCGGTGCTGAGACCTCCGCGCTGGCTGCCGCCGGCGATCCGAGCGATCCGGCGCCACCGCGACCGGGGCTGCCGAGCAACAGCCCAGCAATCAGCGTCCCGAGCAGCAACACTGCCAGCGCCCCGCGGCGACTGCTCCCAGGAATACGTTCTGGGATCACGGCGGACCCGATTTCGCGACGAGCCCCATCGGGCTCGGATGATATCTCGACTCCCTGTGTCCTAACCTTTCTGCGCGCCTGGCTATCCACTTCGCTCCCTCGATCGCGAGCCAGCCGGCGATCCTGCGGATTCGCCGATGGTGGGGAGCCTCGCGCGGACGCGGGCCGGCGGCCATCCGCCTCGTTGCTGCCCCCGCAAGCAGTGGGTGGATCACGAGCTCGCGCGCCCGGGAACGAGGAGCCACAGACCTGGACGCTCGAGTACGGCGTATATGACGTACTAAAGCGACCAGGTCAGCTCGGGCCGGTAAACGACGGGCTGACCCGCCGCCAGTCGTCGGGGGCAAACGCGGTTTCGGTCGACATCGTGCCGGTCAGGAGCCCGTGCGCCAGCGGGCGCTACAAGAGCACCCCGATGTCCTGCTCCTCGCAGTAGGTCAGCACTCCCGCCTCGATCTCCCGATTGAACTGCGAACCTGCTCCCGGGCAAATCGGATCGCCGCGATCGCCTCGTCTACGTCGACCTGGCCCCAGTCGCCGCTCAGCTGCCAGGTGCCGAACGCGACCGGCGAGACCTCGAGGCCGCTCATTCCCAGCGTCACGGTGTTCATCGGGCTCCCTTCCGCGATGGGTTTAGATTCAGGCCTTCCGAAAACGTAAGGAGAGCAGATGAAGATCGCAACCTTGGGCAAGGGCCGGATCGGCGGCGGGCTCGCGGACCTGTGGGAGAAAGCGGGTCATGAGGTGACACGCCTCGGCCGCGAGGGAGGCGACGTCTCGGGCGCGGACGCGGTTCTGATAGCGGTGCCGGGGGCGTCGGTCCCGCAAGCGCTGAACGCGGTCACTGGCCTCGAGGGAAAGACCGTAATCGACGCGACCAACGTGGTCCGCTCCTCGCCCCCCGAGGGATTCGCCTCGAACGCTGAGTACATCAAGTCGAGGACTCGGGGGGCCACGGCAAAGTCGTTCAACGTCAACTTCGCCGCGCTCTTCGATCAGATCGCGCATGCCAGCTCCCGCCCGGGAAACCTGTGGTGCGGCGACGAGGAGGCGCGCGAGGTGGTCGAGCAGCTCAACCGTGACGCCGGCTACGAGCCGATCCACGCCGGCGGCCTCGAGAACGCCGCCCTCCAGGAGGGCTTCCTGGGACTCTGGTTCGCCATCGTCCAGAGCGGGATGGGCCCGTTCTTCTACCGGATGGCGCCGCCCGACCGCTTCTGAGATGCGCCTCTCCGTCCTCGACCAGTCGCCGATCCCCGAGGGCTCGACGGGGGCCGATGCGCTGCACAACACGCTCGACCTCGCGCGCCTCGCCGACGACCTCGGCTACCACCGCTACTGGGTGGCCGAGCACCACGGTGGCCCGATGCTCGCGAGCGCGAGCCCCGAGGCGCTGATCGGGCCAATCGCCTCCGCCACCCGTGAGATCCGCATCGGCAGCGGCGGGGTGATGCTTCCCCACTACAGCCCGCTGAAGGTGGCCGAGACCTTCACGATCCTGGCGGCGCTGTACCCCCACCGGATCGATCTCGGGATCGGCCGGGCAGCCGGCACCGATCCTCTGACGACGTTCGCGCTCCAGCGCGACCGCCGGGACGCCGCGCCCGACGACTTCCCGCAGCAGCTCGCGGAGCTCCTGGGCTACCTCGACGACAGCCTCCCGGCCGAGCACCCGTTCCGGCGTCTGGCCCGGGTGCTGCCGGGCCGGCCGGAGCTTCCCGTCCCCTGGCTGCTCGGGTCGTCCCCGCAGAGCGCGATCTGGGCCGGTCAGCTCGCCTTGCCGTACGCGTTCGCGGACTTCATCAATCCCGCCGGCGCCGAAATCGCCGCGCTCTACCGGGAGCGGTTCGTCGCCGCGCCCGGCCCACCCGGCGAGACGCAGCCGCGCACCGCCGTCGCCGCGTGGATCCTGTGCGCCGAGACCGAGGCGGAGGCGCAGCGCCTCGCGTCGAGCAGCCGGATGACGCTGACGCTGCTGCGTCGCGGACGCCTGATCCCGGTCCCGCCCCCGGAGAAGGCGCTGACGTTCCTCCGGCGCGAAGGCAAGGCGACCGACGGACAGGTCCCTGGGCGTCGGGGCATCATCGGCTCCCCCGATCAGGTCCGCGCTCGAGTGGAGGAGCTGGCCACCGAATACGGGGCGGAAGAAGTGATCGCGGTCACGATCACACACGATCACCAAGCCCGGCGCCGTTCCTACGAGCTCCTGGCCGAGGCCTTCGAGCTGCGGCCCCGAAACGCAGCGAAGGCGACGGCAGCGTGGCCTCACAACCCGGCCGGCCGCGCCGTTTACCCAGCATGACCGAGAACCTGATGTACACGACCATGACAAGCCCGATCGGCGAGCTCCTGCTGGTCGGCAATGACCAGGCGCTCTATCGCCTGCACATGCAGAGCGGGCCAAGGCCGGCGGCGATCGATCCGCGCTGGGAGCCCGGCGCGCGGCCGTTCTCCCACGTCGCCGTTCAGCTGGATGAGTACTTTGCCGGCGCGCGCAAGGCGTTCGATGTCCCCCTCGAACTCGAAGGCAACCCGTTCGAGGTGCAGGTCTGGCGCGAGCTGCGCCGTGTCCCCTACGGCGAGACGATCAGCTACGGCGAGCTTGCCCGGCGCGTCGGCGATCCGGGCGCCGCCCGCGCCGTTGGCCTCGCCAATGCCCGCAACCCGATCGCGGTGATCGTGCCCTGCCATCGCGTGATCGGCGCGGACGGGTCATTGACCGGCTACGGCGGAGGCCTCGAGCGTAAGCGGCTGCTCCTCGACCTTGAGTCAGGCGTGCTGCCGCTGGCGCCGGCGCCTACGCCAGCGCTCTAGCCGCGGCGGTCACGAACTCCTCGGCCAACGAGTCGCCGATCCGGCCCAAGGGGAGGAACCAGGGAACGTCGAGGTTCGCGTCCATCGCGAGCTGTATCCGGGTGCCGCCGTCGGGCTCGAGGCGCCAGGCGAACGCAAAGCGTTCGCGGTCCGAGGGGTCGTCTTGAACCCGGGTCAGGTCGACCGCCCCAGGCGGGTCGATCGCGACCGCCATCACCAGGTCGAAATCCTTGGCCACCGGCGGGCGCTCGACCCGAAGCTTCGCGCGCACCTTGCTCGGCTGACCGGTGGCGTCACGTTCCAGCACCTCGACTGACTTGACCACGTCCGGATGCCACTGCGGATAGCGGTCCACGGCCTCGAGCAGCTCCATGCACCGGTCCTGCGCCGCGGGAACGACCGCGCTCGCGGTGCCGTGAAGCTCCTTCATCGCTAAAGGAAACTACCCGCTCAGTCCCTTTTCCCGCAGCTCCGCCATCGCCGCATCGCTCTTTTGGAGCGAACCGAGCCCCATCCCGCGCAGCACCTCGGGCGCCTTGGTGAACTGGATGTCGCGATAGTCGACGACCTGCACGTGGTTGCCCCAGGGGTCGCGGAAGTCGAGCGAGCCGGAGGCCTGGACGGGTACCCCGGCGCTTTGCAGCTCGGCCCGGACGGCTTCCTTGTCGTCCACGACCAGGCCGAAGTGCCTGGCGCCGTCGCCCGCCTGAGTGCGACCCGCGGACAGCGCGATGAACTGGTCGCCCATGTCGATGAACGCCATCCGGTTGCCGTAGCGGCCTCGCAGCTCGAAGCCGAAGAACTGCCCGTACCAGTCGAGCGCCTCGCCGATGCCGCCGACCTCGAGCGCGATGTGGTTGATGCCTACCAGGCGGCCCATCACGCCGCCGCCGGCAGCCCGTGCCTCGCGATGATGCGGTCGTAGTTGAGCCGCATCAGCTCGATCACCTCGCGGACGTCGGCCTCGTTCACGATTCGCCGCGCGCCCGGCCCCACCCGCTCGGGGAACACGGGGTGGTGAACGATCCGCCCGGCGGTAAACAACTCGGTCCACACGTCCTTGGGAAAGAAGAAGTGGGCGGACCGGTCGCCGTGGAGGTGACCGACCTCGCGCGGACCGACCTTGAACGCGAATTCACCGCGGCGCCCTGGGCCCGCAACCACTCCGGGCCAGGAGGTGACTTCTTCTGTGATCCGCTGGCTGGGTAACTGAGTATTTGTCATATGACTGTCCCTTCAGTTTCGCGTGTTCCAACAGTCACATTGTGTAACTGACTGTTTCCGGCTCCTACGGCGCGGCCGCCATGTCGACCACGTCCGATAGCTCGAGCGCCAGCCGCGACCAGGTGTCGCCCGCGTCCGTGGTGAGGAGCATCGTCCCCCCGCGCAGCCCGACGAGCAGCGCGCCGTGCCTCCCCGGCAGCGTCGTGATCGCGTACGGCATCCGGCGCAGGGGGGCGTCGTCGCCCCAGCCATCGATCGGCGTCCAGCCGCCACCCTTTGCCTCCTGGCGCAGCAACCGCGCCTGCCCGTCTCCGCCGCCGTGCGCGGCGTATGGCGAACGCGAGATCGACGCGTACCACAGGTCCGGATCGTCCGGATCGATCGCTCCGACCCACGCGTAGTGGCGATCGAGCCCCTCCTCGTCTCGGCGCCAGGTGTCACCGCGGTCATCCGAGACCGCAATCCCCTGCCCAGCGATCTCGTACACGCGGTCGCGGGCGAGCGGGTGGGTGAGCAGCCGGTGGGCGTCGCGGTGGGCCTCGCGGTTGTGGTCGATCCAGGACGCGCCCCGGTCGCGGCTGCGCATCACGCCCCCCAACTCGATCCCGACCAGGATCCCGCCCGGGTCGGTGGGATGTAACGCGATCGTGCTCACGTGATGGGTCCAGGGTCTTGGCGGGAACGACCACGTGGGCTTGCTCGGCAAATCCCGCAGAGCGCTCAGCCGCTCCCAGCGCCGTCCTCCGTCCTCGGATCGGTAGAGGTTGCTCGGCTCGGTGCCGGCGTAGACGACGCCCGTCCCGGAGTGCACATCGCAGGACGAGACTCCCAGCGAGAGCACACGCTCGTCCTCGAGCCCCTCCTCGGCCGTACGCCAGGATTCCCCGCCGTCGTCGCTCGAGAACGTTCCGCTGTCGAACGTGCCCACGTAGACGCGCCGGGGATCGCCGGGGTCGACGGCCACGCACCTGGCGCCGGCGTGCGCAAGCACCGTCTGCGCGTCGGTCGCCCAGCCGTCCGTCAGCGTGAACCGCACCACGTCGTTTCCGGTCACGGCAAAGATGTTCATGACCGTTGATCGTAGGAGCCGGTTCGCGTGGGCGCCAGACGAAATTGGTCCTAGTCCTTTGGGGTGATGCGTTTCGAGGACGCTGAGCGACCTCGAAACGCATCGCCTCTCCCGCGGGTCCGTCCGGCCAGCGTCTTAGCGTGCCGGAACGCATGTTCGAGACCCTCGTCCCTGGTCGGCCGCCGGACGCCGCCGCATGGCTGGACGACCTCAACCCCGAACAGCTCGCCGCCGCCACCCACCCGGGCGGTCCGTTGCTCATCCTCGCCGGCGCGGGGACGGGCAAGACCACCACGCTGTGCGCGCGGGTGGCATGGCTCGTCTCGCAGGGCACCGCGCCCGAGCGGATAATGCTCCTCACGTTCACGCGCCGCGCGGCGCGCGAGATGCTCCAGCGCACGCGGGCGCTGGTCGCGATGCCGGCCGGGCACAGGGGGGTGCTCGGCGGCACGTTTCACTCGCTGGCCCACCGGTTCGTGCGGATGCACGCCTCCGCGCTCGGCCTGGCGGCGGGGTTCGCCGTGCTCGACGCCGGCGATGGCGCCGACCTGCTCGACCTGATCCGCGAAGAGCACGGGCACGCCCAGCGTGACCGGCGCTTCCCGAAGAAGAGCACGCTGCAGGACATCTACTCGCGCACGGTCAACGCCCAGCGCACCCTGTCCGAGGTCGTGGCCGAGTGCTTTCCGTGGTGTGAGGAGCACGTCGAGTCGATGGCCGCGATGTTCAAGGCCTACACGGCCCGTAAGCGCTCGCTCGGGGTTGTGGACCTCGACGATCTGCTGCTCTACTGGCGGGCGCTCGCGGCCGATGAGGTGATCGGGCCGGCGACCGAGGACGGGTTCGATCACGTGATGATCGACGAGTACCAGGACGTCAACGGCCTGCAGGCTGACATCGTCAGCGGGCTTCGCCGGCGTTCGGACAACGTCACCGCCGTGGGCGATGACCTGCAGGCGATCTACGGCTGGCGCTCGGCCTCGCCGCAGCACATCCTCGAGTTTCCGGACCGCTTCCCGGGCACCACCGTGCTCAAGCTCGAGCGCAACTACCGCTCGACCCAGCCGATCCTCGACACCGCCAACGCGGTCGCGGTGCAGGCGACGCGGTCCTATGAGAAGCGCTTGCGGAGCGACCGAGAGGACGGTCCCCCGCCGGCGCTGGTCTTCTGCCGCGACGAGTCAGAGCAGGCGGACGAGGTCTGTGCGCGCGTGCTTGAAGCCCGCGAGCAGGGCATGGAGCTCCGCCAGCAGGCGGTGCTGATGCGCGCCTCGCACGACAGCGATCTGCTCGAGCTCGAGCTGACCCGCCGGCACATCCCGTTCGTCAAGTACGGAGGACTTCGCTATCTGGAGGCCGCCCATGTCAAGGACCTGATCGCGCTATTTCGGCTCCTCGACAACCCGGCCAACGAGCTCTCGTGGTTCAGGGTTCTCCAGCTGCTGGAGGGGGTAGGCCCGGTCACCGCCAGGCGCACGCTCGACGCGCTCGTCGCCGGGCCGGCGGCCGCTGCCGATCCGCTGGGCGCCTGGCCGCAGGCGCGCGATCACCTGCCGGCGGCCGCGCGGCCGGGGGCCGACTCGGTCGTCGAGGCGCTGCGCGCGGCGCGGTCGGCGACTGGGGCGGGCGTCCAGGCCGAGGGATTGCGCGACGCGCTCGCCCCGCTTGTCTCCTCGCGCTATCCCGACGGAGCGGTGCGCTTGATCGACCTCGAGCAGCTCGCCGCCGCCGCCCGCGAGGCATCTGACCTCGGGCATTTCACGGCCGAGCTGGCCCTCGACCCGCCGCAGTCGAGTGCCGACCTCGCCGGGCCGCCGCACCTCGACGAGGATTATCTGGTCCTCTCGACGATCCACTCCGCCAAGGGCCTCGAATGGGCGGCCGTGCACGTCCTCGCGCTCTACGACGGCAACTTTCCAGCGTGCATGTCGGCTGGGACGAGCGAGAGCATCGACGAGGAGCGCCGGCTTCTCTACGTCGCGATGACCCGCGCCCGTCGCCGGCTCTACCTCCACGTCCCCGTTCGCTACTACCACCGGCCGAAGGGCAACGACGACGCGCACGGCTACGGCAAGCCGTCGCGCTTTTTGACCGAAGAGGTGCAGCGGACCTGCGAGGTCGTCCGGCGCGCCGAAGTCGGCGGGTACGAGGCGACCGGGCGCCTCCCGCGGAAGATCACCGTCTCACCCGACTCGCTCTTTCGCTGAGCCTGGCGGCGGGGGCACCTCCGAGCACGCCCCGCTGCCGTTTCAGTTTTGGCCTGCGTCGACCGCTCGTAGCGATGGCCGACCCGGCTCGCGGTTGGGTTGGTCGAGTTCGGCGGCCAGCGCGGTGACCTCGAAGTCCGCGAGTGCCTGCTCGCACGCCGCGACCGCGGCGGCGGCCTCCTCGCCGCCAGGCGCGGCGAAGTAGTCGCGGGCTTTGATCGCTGCCAGCCACTTCTGGTGGCGCGCGAGGTCGGCGTCGGATTCCTCGAGCTCGGTGTAGGTGACCCGGCCGCGAGCCCGTTCGTGGGCCAGCTCGTCGTGGAACTGCTGCGTCCGCTCGACGACCTCGCGGTATTCGTCGCTGCGCTCACGCTGAAAGGCATCGATCAGCGCGGCCTCCTGGCCGCGGTCGGCGAGCCGGATGCGGAGCACCTCGCCTTGGCCTCCTTCGGCGCGCAGCCGTCCCACCAGCCGGTTGGTGGCGCGGATGGTGCGAGCTGTCGCCGGGAGCAGGCACACCGACTGCTGCAGGTAATGCGCGCCCAGGCTACGCAGCGTGCGCCAGGCGTACACGCGCAGCGTCGATGACCGTCCGCTCGGGGTCGAGACCGTGATCAGCAGCCAATCCTGAGATTGATCGGCCATGGTCGGGCCGGAGGATAACACGCGTTGGAGCTACTTGTAACATACGTTGCAACACAATGCCAACGATGGACTCGCACGCGTTGGCACCCAATCGCGACTGGGCGCCGCATGCCCTCCCGGCGACCGTGCTGGTCGGCCGGCTCCAGAGCTCGCCGCAAGGGCTCAGCGATACCGAGGCGCGGGCTCGTCTCGCGCCCCCGGAGAGCGGAGAACGCGGGCGGCTCGCGATCGCGCTCGCCGAGCTCGCCGAGGCGCTCCTCGAGCCGTTGCAGTTGCTGCTGCTCGTGGTCGGGGTTCTGGCGGCGATCTTTGGGGAGCTGCGCGACGCGATCGCAATCTTTTCCGTCATCACGATCGTCGCGGCGGTCGAGGCGATCTCCGAGGCGCGCGCGGAGCGCGCGCTGCGGGCGCTGCGGGAATTGAGTGCGCCGACCGCGCGGGTGCGGCGCGGCGGTGTGGTGCGCGCGGTCGCGAGGCGTGAGGTGGTGGTGGGGGACGTGCTCGAGCTCGGATCGGGCGATCTGATCGCGGCGGACTGCCGGGTGCTGGCCGCGGCCGGGTTGCGCGTCGGTGAGGCCGCTCTGACAGGCGAGCCGACCGGGGCGGCGAAGGACCCGGAGCCCGTGCCGGTGGATGCGCCGCTGGCGGATCGATCGTCGATGGTGTACGCGGGGACCGCGGTCCTCGCGGGCGCGGGCACGGGGCTCGCGGTTGCCGTGGGCGCGGAGAGCGAGTTGGGGCGCCTCGGGCGCCTGGTGGCCGAGGCCAAGGAGCCCCCGACGCCGCTTCAGCGCACGATGCGGGAGCTCGCTCGGACCTCGCTGGTTGTGGCATTGCTTGCGTGCGTGCTCGTCCCGGTGCTCGGCGCGCTCCGGGGTCAGCCGTTCCGCCAGATGCTGCTCGATGGGCTCACGCTGGCGTTCGCAACGATTCCCGAGGAGCTCCCGATCCTCGTGACGGTGCTGGTGGCGGTGCAGGGGATCCGCCTCGCACGCCGCGGCGTGCTGCTGCGCAAGCTCCGGGCCGCGGAGGCGGTCGGCGCCGCCACCGTGCTGTTGAGCGACAAGACCGGGACGCTGACCGAGAACCGCCTCCGTCTGATACACGTCGAGGGCGAGCGCACGCACGTGCTGGCCGCCGCGGTCGCGGCGCTCGGTGGCGCAGGCACACAGGACCCGCTCGATCGTGCTCTCCTGCCCCCGGGCGGCGGGACTGTCCCCCACGGCGTGGCGCGGCGATTTCCCTTTGACCCGCGACGTGGGCGCGAGAGCGCAGCCTGGACCGACGGGGAGGGAACGTATGTTGCCGTCAAGGGTGCGCCCGAGCGGGTCCTGGCCGAGTGCGCGATCGCGAGTGCCGAGCGCGAGCGCGTGCTCGAGCACGCTTCCGAGCTCGCGCGGGAGGGGTTGCGGGTCATCGCCGTCGCCTGCCGAACCATGGGCGCCATTCCCCGCAGCTGGCAGGACGCCGAGCGGGACCTGTCGCTCGTTGGTCTCGCGGCGTTCGCCGATCCGCTCCGCGCGGGGGTTCGCGACGCCGTCTCGACCCTCGCACGCGCCGGCGTGCGCACGATCCTCATCACCGGCGACCACCCCGCCACGGCTACCTCGATCGCGCGCCAGGCGGGGCTGGTGGCCGGCCCGGCGTTGCAGGGCGGCGACGCGCTGGGAGCTCTCAGTGACGGTGAGCTGAGCGCACACCTCTCCTCGGAGACCGTGATCGCGCGCGCGAGCCCCGCCGACAAGCAGCGGCTGGTGAGAGTCTTGCAGGGAGCGGGCGAGGTGGTCGCGGTCACCGGGGACGGGGTCAACGATGCGCCGGCGCTCGCCGCCGCCGACGTGGGGATCGCGATGGGAGCGCGCGGGACGGATCTCGCTCGCGAAGCCGCCGACCTCGTGTTGACCGACGACGCGTATCCCACGATCGTCACGGCGATCGCCGGTGGCCGTGGACTCGCGACACAGCTCCGGCGCGCGGTCGCGTTCTACCTGGGCGCCAAGGTCGCGCTCGTCGCCACGATTGCGGTGCCGCTCGCGCTCGGACTGCCGTCCCCCTTCGGGCCGGCCGAGATCGTGCTGCTGGAGCTGTTCATGGACATCGGCGCGTCGGTAGCGTTCACCTCCGAGCCGGTTGATGCCGAGACGATGAGAAACCCGCCGCGTGACCCGGCGCGCAGGTTCCTCGACCGGGCGGAGATCAGCGCGATCGCGCTCACCGCCGCATCGCTGGTCGCGGCCACGCTCCCCGCCTATCTGCTCGTGCGACCGCTCGAGGGAGCCGCCGCCGGCGGCGCCACCGCGCTCGTCGCGTGGCTCCTCTCCAACAGCGCAATTGCCTGGAGTTTGCGCACTCACCCCGGGCAGAACATGGCGCGCAACGTGGCGTTCCCAGCCTGGGCGCTGGCCGCGGCACTCACGGCGATGATCTTCGCGCTCACTCCCGCCGCCGCGGCCCTAGGCCTCAAGCAGCTGCACGCGCCGGCGCTCGCGCTCGCCGTCGCCGCGGCCGCCGCCGGCACTGCGCTCGCCGCCGTCGGCCGCCGAGCCCTGTCGCTGTCCCACCGCCTCTAACACCATGACCAGTTGGGCGTGAGGAGTCGACGGCACCTGCGCTGTGGCCTCTCTCTGGAACGGGAGTCAGCCGGCCAAGGCCGCGCGAATACGCTCGGCCATGGCGGCGAGCTCCTCGTCCTCGGCCGGACGGGCACGGCGAAAATTGAGGTCGGCTTCCGCGTCGAGCGGGACAAGGTGTACGTGCGCGTGAGGAACTTCTAGACCCAGGACGACCGCCCCGACGCGTTTTGCCTGCGTCACTTCCTTGATCGCGTGCGCAACCGGCTTCGCGAACACGAGCAGACTGGAGAGCAGGGAATCCGGAAGCTCGAAGAGGTCGTCAATCTCAGCCTTGGGAACGACCAGGGTGTGTCCCTCCCGAATCGGGCGGACATCGAGGAAGGCCAGGAACTCCGAGTCTTCGTGCAGGATGTGAGCGGGAATCTCCCGGGCGACAATCCGGCTGAATACCGACGGCACGCCGGGAACCGTATCTCACTCCCGGAACCGCCCGCCGATCCGCTCGGCGACCGCCTCCGGCGGGAGATCGATGGCGCCCTCCCAGTGGAGCCGCTCGAGGAACGTCGAGTCCGAGCGATAGAACGGCGCGAGGTTCGAGCGGCAGGCGAGCCGCAGGTTGAGCGGGTAGCCATCAAGACCCGGCGGGGCGCCGTACAACGCGAGGTTGAAGCTCTCAAAGCCCATCTCCGCGTACGCATTCAGCGCGAGCGTCAAGCCGTGCGCGAGCTCGGCGATGAGGTCCTCGTCGAGCTGCGCGGGTGAGGAGACGCCGCCCACGAAGGCGCGCAACTCAGCGGGCGCGATCGGAGCAAAGCTCGCCAGCCACTCGATCCGCCCGGTGTCACCGAGGTAGCGCACGCCCGCGTCGCGCTCGGCCTTCAAATAGGAGCTGAAACGCGCCGGAGGCACGTCGGCGAGCAGTCGCTGGAGCGTGGTCGGCTGTGAATCGACGATCCCCTGCAAGTGGGGGTGAAACAGCGAGCTGCCGGCCGGCAGCATGTGGTTGGCGTTGATCGATGCCCAGCGGGAGTGCGGATCGAGGGCCTGCACCGCTTTGGCGTACGCCACCTGCGTGGCCAGGTTGTCGCCGAAGAGCCGCTCGGTCATGTCCTCGAGCGGCAGGTAGTGCAGACGCGAGGAGTAGATCGAGACGCAACTGTGCGAGGAGTAGGCGTGAAGGTTTGGGAACAGGACGGCCTCGCCGCGGAGGATGCGGCCGTCGGGATCGATCGCCGGCGGCAGCTTCGGCGTGAGATGTTCGATCCGCTCGGGGCAGAACGGGCACCTGGGTTGGTTCTCCCGAGCGAACGCGGCCAGATCGAAATCCCCTGAGGGCATCAGCCCCCGCTCGGGCACGATCCGGGAGCTGTGACCGGTGAGCGGGTCGACGCGCACCTCGATCCCGGTGCGAATGGTCTCACCCGACTCAGGGTCGAGCATCTCCGCGGTCAGCTTGTGAGACCTGAACTCCATCGTTTCGTGCTTGATAACGGACTCGCACCGTCCTGAGCAAGCAGTCGCGGTTGCGGGCAGCTACGAAGTTGCTCCTTCTAGCTCTGCGGCGGCGCGTGGCCTGACGCCTGGTCAGCTCGTGATCTCGACCGGCGCGCCGACAGGAACGTGCTCGGCGATCCACGTGATCGGGCCGTTGTCGATCCGGATGCAGCCGTGGGAGCGGGCACTGCCTAACGGGTCAAGCAGGCTCGTGCCGCCGCGGCCGTGGACTTCCTCACCGAGGGCGTGCTCGCGCGCCAGCCCAACGAGATGGTCCACTTCCTCCTGCACACCTGCGTGCTCGACGAATTGACCGCTTCGCTGTGCGATGCGTTGACCACCGGGGGCGGCCCCGAGGTCGGCGCCGGCGCGACGCTGCGCGAGCTGGAGCGGACCAACCTGTTCGTGGTCCCGCTCGACGAGGAGCGGCTGGCCTACCGGTATCACCACCTGTTCGCTCAGTACCTTCGCGCCGAGCTTGGCCGCCGCGAGCCCGAGTTCGTCCCGGAGCAGCATCGGCGCGCCTGGCGCTGGTATCGCGATAACGGCCTCACCGGACGCGCGGTCGCGCACGCGCAGGCGTCCGGCGACTTCGAGGTGGCGGCTGAGCTGGTTGCGACGGCGTGGATGCCGATGTCCGAGCGCGGGCATGCCGAGACCGTGCGGAGCTGGATCGCCGGCTTCGACGATGCGCAGATCGAAGCCCATCCCCCGCTGGCGATCGCGGCCGCTTGGGTTGTCGCGATCGCGGGCGAGGCCGAGCGAGCCGTCCGCTTCGCCGGCGCAGCTCAGCGCGGGTCCTGGCAGGGGCCGATGCCGGACGGGACGGCCTCGTTCGAGTCGGCGCTTGCGATCATGTCGAGCTCATTCGGGCTGGGTGGTCTGTCCGGCATGCGCGCGGCGGCTGAGCGGGCGGTCGACCTCGAGCCCGCGACCAGCTCCTGGCGACCTCTGGCGCTATTGCTCCTCGGGATTTCACGGACATTGCAGGGTGACTTCGTGGATGCCCGCGACGTCCTCGATGAAGTTGTCGAACTCGCTCCTGACCAGACGCCGATCATGGCGTTCTCCCTCGCCTTCCTAGCGGCCGGCGCGCTGCAGGAGGGAGACGAAGAACAGGCCTGGCTCCACGCCCAACGCTCCCACGCGATCGTCGGGCAGCCCCGCCTGCGCAACTACACGCCTAGCGTGGTCACGTATGCCCTGGTGGCGAACCTGCTCAGCCGGCGCGGCGACCTCGAGCGAGCCGCAGTCGCGATCGAGCGCGCGAACGAGCTGCTGCCACGCCTCATCGAGGCTTACTGGTGCGTAATGATCGAGACGCGAATCCGGCTGGCGACCGCGCTGGGCGCGTTAGGTCGCCGCGACGAGGCGGCCACGCGCCTCGAAGAGGCGGCGGCGTTGCTGGCCTCGCATGAAGACGCCGGCGTGCTGCCCCAGTGGCACGCGGAAGCGGTGATGAGCTTGCACGGCACGGGCGCCGGGAAGCCCGAGCGCCTCAGCGACGCCCGACCGGCAGATTCTGCTCGTGCTCGGGCCCGAGCCGACGCTGTACAGAATCGGGCCCAAGCCGCACCTCTCGCGGAACACCATCAAGACTCACCCCCGGTTGACTTATCGGAAGCTCGGCGCATTCGCAGGCGAAGGGGTGGCCGCAGTCACCCGCGCTGACCGCGCCACTCGGCCCGGGCAGTTCCCTGGAGCGCGACATCGCGCGGCAACGAGCACGGCGCCGGCAAAATACGCGCGCGCCGCCGACGCCCTTGTATTCCGGTGGGCGTACGCGAGAACGGTTCTTCTAACGGTTCTTACTGGTAACCGGGATCGTCTTGCTGCTCGCCGGCGTCGCCTTGCTGATAACCAGGATCGCCGCCCATGCCCTGGCCGCCGCCCATTCCCTGGCCGCCGCCCATTCCGGGGTCGCCGCCCCCTCCCTGGCCGCCGCCACCGCCGCCACCACCGGCGAGCTGGTTCGGATCGACGCCGAACTGCTGCAGCATGTCGCCGTGCTGCTCGTGGTCGACCTGGTCCGGCAGCTGCTGGGAGGCTTGCTCGCGTTGCTGCGGATCGCTGATCATCGACAGAACGTGCTGCTTGTCGAACAACATAGTGGGCCCTCCTTAGGCTTGATGACCTCGTTGGCACACTGGCGACCGTTACCAAGTCATCGGTGGCCCGTGCCCGCCGTTGCTGACCCGCATCCTACGCCGCGATTCCAGCCGCCGGGAAAAGTTTCTGTTGCCGCCCGTGAATTGACAGCGCAATCGCGTCGAGTCGGGCTCTGTCGTCAGAGCGACGTATAATCACGACAGATCTTCGCCACACAGCTAGCTTATGGCCCACTATGAGCGCCGTACTTGATTCGATCGCCGACCTCTCACAGCCAGCGGCCGCTGCGCGCGAGATCCAGACTCTGAACGACCGACTCGCGACCACTCGAGTGATCCCCTCCGATATCGCCGCCGAGGTGAGACAGATCGTGGCCGGCGTCGAGGAGACGAACCTACGTCGCTGGGAGTCCATCGATCCAACCCACGCGGTGATCGTCCTCCGCTCCGCGGTGACCGCGCAGCGTGCCCTCGAGGATCCCGACTCGCCGGCGGCGCGGGATCAGCTGCGGGTCGCGCTCGAGAGCATCCGCCAATCGCTCGCCGCGATCTACGAGCGAGAGCCGGTGGGCGATGAGCGCGATGCCAAGCAGATCGTGCAATGGCTGCTGGCGCGGACCGAGGTCTCGCAGGCGCGGCTCGCCAACCTGCTCGGGGTCAGCGCCCGCCAGCTTCAGCGATGGCTCTCGCCCACCGAGGGCTCGCGGCCCGAGGGCGAAGAGGCTCGCAAAGTCCGGCTCGTGGCACGGATCGTCAACCAGCTGCGCTTTGCCCTGACCCCAGCGGGCACGGTGGAGTGGTTCAGTTGGCCACGGTCGGACCTTGGGTCGCGTGCACCTCAGGACCTGCTCAGCGACCCGGTCGAGGAACCGAGGCTGCTGAGGGTAGCCGGCGCGATGCGCAGCACGCTGGCGTTTTGAGCGAGTTCGGTCGCCCCTCGAGTGACCACTGATCGCGCCGGCGGACCGTGATCTGCTACCGCTTCGCCACGTACGCGACGCCGCTGCGGACCGTACCGGCTTGGCAGTCGGCTCGCTTCAGCTCCGGCGACGAGGACGAGCCGACTCAATACCTGTGCCTGCATCCGCTGGGCCCGCTCGCCGAGCTCATGCGGGGCGCCGACCTGCGCACATCGGAGCAGGTGCGGGCGGTACGCACGCGCACGTGGGCCCTCCGGGTTCCCGTCGAGGACCTCCTCGAGATCACCTTTGACACGGCGGAGGAGTTCGGGATCACCGCCGACCAACTGATCGGTGACGATCACCGTCCTTGCCAGCAGCTCGCCGAGCGGCTGCGCCGGCGTATTGCCGGGGCGGTGGTGCCGAGCGCGGCGCTCCCAGGAACTCGCAACGTGGTGCTGTTCGGGGCGCGGGTGGCCGCCCCCTACCTCACCGAGCCGGTCAGCGCACTGGACATCCCGGCGAGCATGACCGCTGACGGAGGCCGCCCTCCGGTATCGCTGATGTCGCTGGTTCGCTTCATCGGCAGCACGCACCCGGCACTGGCGGCATGGCGTGAAGGGGCCACATTTCAATTCGAGGAGCCGGACTGGGCGATCTGACGCGACGGCCTCAGGCGCTATCGGGCGCCGGGAGGCACGTTCAATCGCTCGCCACGATCATCGAGGCGTGGATCTCCCCGCCGCCGGAAACGATCCAGCGCCTTGGCCCTCCGCGGAGGATCACCGTCTCGCCGGGCTGTGCGGGCGTGCGATATTCGATCTCGGCGTCGATCCGCTCCGGCTCGCCGGTGCCCAGAAGCTCCTCTTCGAGCGGCTCCCAGTACGCGGCGTTGTTGATGTGGCCCGCGATGTCGCACTCGGTCGCGCGGAAGGTCCACGTCGAGCTCCGCTCGATCGACTCGGGGGTCGGGTGGCGGAGCCGCGCCGTGACCTCGCGGCCGGCCGTCGAGCCGGCGTACACCGAGAGCTCCTCCTCGCTCAGGGGCACGGGACGCCAGTCGTCGGGATCGAGATGAACCCAAAGGGAGACCGCCTCGACGTTGCTCTGGTCTTCGCCGGCTTGGGTGACCGTCGTTCGGCGCTCCGCCCACATCCGTCCCAGTCCGCTGCAGAACGTCGCAATCGTGAAGTGCCCTCGGAACCAGGGGAAGCGGTTTACACAGATCCGTGTGCGCCTCACGACCCACGCGGCGGCGTGCTCGAGGCCCGCGTCCGCAACGTCCGCGTAGGCGACGTTCTGTATCCAGCGCGCCAGCGCATCCAGCCGGACCCGGCCCGACGGAGCCGAGTCGGCGAACCCCGGACGTACCGGCTCGCTGAAGATGCGCCCGGTTCCCGGCGGCGCGACCAGCTCCGTGAAGCCCTCGACTTGCACGCACTGAGCGTACGCATCGAATCGTGGGACGGGATCGCTCAGGCGAACAGACGTGGGTCAGCGGTGGCGATCCCGTGCACGCCGAGTGCCCGTAGCCGGTCGATCGCCGGGCGTTCGTTGACCGTCCAGGCATAGAGCCGGCCGTGCCGCGAGACGACTTCGTCGAGCAGCCCACGGTCGACGAGTCGATGCTGTGCCATCAATGCTTCCCACCGGCCCCCGGCAAGGCCGGCCAGCACATGCGCGCGCCAGTCGCGCCACCGGCGACTCAGACGGGCGAGGCGCCCCCCGATCGACACACCCAGGCCGGCGGTCGGCTCGAGGGCACGGACTCGGAGGAGAACCGCCGGCACCTGCGAGGAGATCAGCGTCCGGTGAAGAAGCCGCGCCTCCCGCAGTGCGTCGAGCAGGGCGCGTTCGCAGCCGACGTGCTTGACGTCGACATTCAGCCCGATGTCATCAAACCGCCGCCCGCTAAGGTGCGAGAGCGCCTGCGCCAGGGTGGCGTCGGCGCCCCGGCGCGCGTGGAGCACGGTATGGGCGAGCACGAGCTCTCCCCGCCAGCTCCTGACGTCGAACTCGATCATGTCCACCCCGACCTCGCGGGCGGCGTCGAATGACGCCAATGTGTTACCGGGCGCGAGCGCGCTCGCGCCACCGTGTCCAATCCGCTCACACACGTATTGGCGCACCATGCCATATTCAACGACCGCTGCCTGCGGTCCTTTAGCGAGCGGGTTCCTCGAGCGCGCGCTGCACGACCCGGGCGGCGATCGCCGCGTCCTCTAGCTCGACCGCCTCATCCGGGGAATGGCTGATGCCGGTGGCGTTGCGGACGAGCACCATCGCCGCCGGTATCCGCTCCGCGAGCACGCCGGCGTCGTGGCCAGCGAAGCAGACGATCTCCGGAGGCGCGCGGCCGATCAACGACACAGCCGAGCGGACCAGCTCGCCGCTGAGCGGTTTCGAGAACGCCTGGCCGGCCGATCGTGAGGCAACCAGCACCGAGATCTCGACTCGTGACCGCGCGGCGAGCTCGGCCGCGAACGCCTCGATGCTTTCGCGCCAGGCGTCAATCCGGGCGCCGTCCGGGCCACGGGCATCGATCCACAACCGCACGCGCGCGGCGACCGTGGTGGGAGCGTTGGGCTCGGCCACGATCCTCGACGTGGTCACGGTGAGCTCGCCCGCCGCGTCCTCTGCGCCGACGATCAGGCGAGCGGCGGCCGCGAGCGCGTCATGACGCTCGGCGCGCGGCGTGGTGCCCGCGTGATCGGCCCGCCCGCGGATGTCGACTTCGAGCCTCATCCGGCTCGCCAGCGAGTTCACGACCCCCAGCGGGACGCCGGAGCGGGCCACGTCCGTGCTCTGATCGATGTGCACTTCAATGAACCCGGCGAGCTTCGAAAGCCAGCCCGAGGCTCCGGCGAGTCCGTCGGGATCGACGCCGGCCGTGCGCATCGCCTCGCCTAGCGCAATCCCCTGATCGTCTCGGCGCTCGAGCACCGTTGGCACGTCCAGGCGCCCGACCAGCGCCTTGCTTCCGAACGTCGGGGTGTTGAAGCGCGCCCCCTCCTCATCAGCGAACGAGATCACCGCCAGGGGCCGCTTCGAGTTCGCGGCGATCTCGAACCCGCACATGACGCCCAGTGGTCCGTCGAATCGGCCGCCCCGGCGGACGCTGTCGAGGTGCGAGCCGACCGCCCACCACGGCGGATCGCCGTGCGGGTGGGCCCAGAGGTTCCCCGCCGGGTCGCGCTCCGCAACCAGCCCGGCATCCGCCGCCTGGCATTCGAACCACGCGCGCGATGCCTCGTCCTCCGCGGTCCAGGCAAGTCGATCGACTCCGTCGCTCCCGATCCCGATGCCCTCGAGCCCCGCCAGTCGCCGGGCCAGGGCATCCGCGGCGATCACCGGCTGATCCTCGGCGCGCAGTCCGCTCGCGCGTGAACGAGCTCTCCGCCGGAGAAGACGAACGCCACCGGGTTGCGCCCGAACTGGTATGCGATCCGCTCGATCGGTCCGTCGAGCACGAGCACGTCGGCACGCTTTCCGACCTCGAGTGAGCCCACGATGTCGGAGAGCCGCAGCACCCAGGCCGCGTTCAGCGTGCACGCGAGCAGCGCCTCGAGCGCGGACCAGCGGTAGCGACGGACGGCCAAGCCGATGATCACCGGAATGGAGAGCACGGGCGAGGTCCCGGGGTTCAGGTCGCTGCCGAGCACGCAGATCGCTCCCGCGTCGGCGAGCGCCCGCCCGGGCGCGACCCGCTCCTCGCCGAGGAACTCGGCGCCGGGCAGCAGGACCGCCGCGGTCTCGGCGCCGGCGAGCGCCGCGAGCTCATCCTCTGGCAGGCAGGCCAGATGATCGACCGACCGCGCGCCGGCGTGCAGCGCGACCGGAACCGAGTGGTTGGCATTGAACTGCTCGACGTGCGCCCGGAGGTCGAGCGAGGAGCGCTTGGCCAGCTCGCCCATTCGCCGGAGGTGATCGTTATCGAACGCGACGCTCTCGACGTAGATGTCGAGCGCGGTCACGTCGCCCGCGGCGAGCGCGTCGGGCAGCATCGCCTCGACCTCCTCCATCCAGGCGCCGGCCTCATAACCGTCGGGCACGGCGTGGGCCAGAAGGGCAGTCGAGCGCGTGCGCTGCGCGACGCGCCCGCTCAACGCAGCGGCGAGCCGGATCGCCCGCGTCTCGCCCTCCGCGGACAGGCCATAGCCACTCTTGCATTCGAATGTGGTGGTCCCGTGGGCGAGCATCTCGCCGGCAAGGGCGCGCGCCTGAGAGAGCACCTCCTCATCGCTCGCCTCGGCCAGAGACCTCGCCGAGGCGCGGATGCCGCCGCCGGCACGCGCGATGGTCTCGTAGGACTCGCCGCCGATCTTCATCTCGTACTCCCGCTCCCGCCACCCGGCGAACGGCAGATGGGTATGACAATCGACGAACCCGGGGATTACCGCGCAGCCCCCCGCGTCGATCTGGATCGCCGCGTCAGCGGAGGGCTCGAAACCCGCGATCCGGTCCCCCTCGATCACCACCGAGCCCGGCTCCGTGCTCAGCCGGCCGGCGAGGTCGTGGCGGAGGTACGGAAGGCCGTCGGTCGGCGGGCGCAGCACCTGCGAAGCGCCATTGATGCTCACGCTCATGCGACGCTAAATCTATTGCCAGGGGCGACCGCGCACCCGGCTCGACGGCTGGCGCTGAACACCCCCGGAGGCGAGGCGTGGTAAACCGGCGCCGTGTCGCTTCAACGGCGCTGGCCGGCCTCGCCCGGGGAACTGATCGAGGCCCAGCTCGCGCTGGCGGCGGCCGACCCTCCGGCGCCCTGGACCCTCTCCCAACGCCGTGAGCTCGCGATCGGCGCGTGCGCGGTGATCTTCCCGCGCCGCTTGACCGGGCCCGGGGCGC
>JAFASF010000453.1 GCA_019244745.1 Solirubrobacterales bacterium
TGCCGACCGGTGGCGCGCTGCGGCTGAAGAGATCCACGCCGACGTGTGCGAGAACGGCACCGATGATCGGGGTGTCTTCTGCCAGCACTACGACACGACCGCGCTCGACGCCTCGGCGCTGCTCATCGGGCTCTTGGGATTTCTGCCCCCCACCGATCAGCGCGTGCGGGCGACCGTGCTCGCGATCGCCGATGAACTGACGGAGGACGAGCTCGTTCTTCGCTATCGCGTCGAGGAGATCGATGACGGCTTCAGCGGTGAGGAGGGCACGTTCACGATCTGCTCGTTCTGGCTGGTCTCGGCGCTGACCGAAATCGGCGAGGTGGAGCGCGCCAGGGCGCTGTGCACGAAGCTGCTCTCCTACGCCAGCCCGTTGCACCTTTATGCCGAGGAGATCGAGCCCCACACCGGATTGCATCTGGGGAACTTCCCCCAGGCGTTCACGCATCTTGCGCTGATCAACGCGGTCGTCCACCTGATCGAAGAGGATCAGCGGCTGAGCGCGCGCCCGGCGCTCACGAGCGGACCGGCCCTGGCGGTCGGTGGCCTCGATGCGGCGGGGGCGACGCGGGATCGGATTTTTGTATCCGAGCAGGACGAGACGAGCGGGGTTCGATGAAGGCGATCGGGATCGTCCCGGGCCGTCCCGAGACCGCGGGGGTAGTCGACTTGCCCGAACCGCCGCTATCGGACGGCTCGCTGCTGGTCCGGACCCGGTTGATCGGGATGTGTGGCACGGACGTCGAGATCGCGGTGGACGGCTACGGCGTGCCGCCGCCCGGAGAGGACAGGCTCGTCCTGGGCCACGAGTCGCTGGGGGAGGTGGTCGAGGCCCCCGAGGGCACCGGCTTTGAGCCCGGAGATCTGGTTGTCGGCATCGTGCGCCGGCCGGACCCGGTGCCGTGCCCGGCGTGCGCCGCCGACGAGTGGGACATGTGCCACAACGGCGGATTCGTCGAGCGGGGGATCAAGGAGCGGCACGGATACGGCAGCGAGCGCTTTCGCGTCGACCCGCGCTTCGCCGTGCGTTTGAGCCCGGCGCTGGGCGATCTGGGCGTGCTGCTGGAGCCGACCTCGGTGCTCGCGAAGGCCGTGGAGCACGCCGAGCGCGTCGGGGCCCGCGGGTGGTTCGAGCCGAGAGTGGCGCTGATCACGGGGGCAGGACCGATCGGGCTGCTCGCCGCGCTGCTCGTCAGGCAGCGCGGACTCGAGACACACGTCGTCGACGTGGTCACGCAGGGGGCGAAGCCCAAGCTGGTGGCGGATCTCGGCGCCAACTACCACAGCACCCCGGTGGGCGAGCTGCCGCTTGCGCCCGACATCGTGATCGAGTGCACGGGCCTGGGCGTGGTGGCGAGGGACGCCACACGCATTGCCGGACCCGGCGCGGTCATCGCGCTCACCGGTATCTCCCACAGCGAGCACGTCATGGAGGCACGCCCGGACGTCATGAACAAGGCGTTGGTGCTGGGGAACAAGGCGGTGTTCGGCTCGGTGAACGCTGCCCGCCGGCACTACGACCAGGCCGCCGATGCCCTCGCCCGGGCCGACCCCGATTGGCTGTCACGGCTGATCACCCGGCGACTCGCGCCCGAGGATTGGCCGCTCGCGCTGGAGAAGCGTCCCGAGGACATCAAGATCGTGATCGACATGGCGGCGGGCGAGTGATCCCCGCCGGCGACGAGCTGATGTCGTACCGTTGGAGGCGTATGTCCACGTCCACTCGATTGACGATGCGCCTGGCGACGGCGTGCGTGCTTGGCGCGACCGTGATCGCCCTCGCCGGGTGTGGCAGCAGCAAGCCCGGCTACTGCTCGAAGCGGACGAACCTCGAGAACTCCGTCAAGGGGCTGACCGACTTGAACCCCAGCGCCGGGATCAGCGGATTGCAGGCGCAGGTCCAGAAGATTGAGAGCGACGCCTCCGCGCTGGTGGGTTCGGCCAAGAGCGACTTTCCGAGCGAGACGAGCGCCATCAGTTCCGCGGTAGATCAGTTCACGAGCGCCGTGAAGGGGCTCGCGTCGAGCCAGACGGCGGCGCAGATCGGCAAGGTTGCGAATGCCGCGTCAAACGTGGTGAGTTCGGTCAACAGCTTCGTCAGCGCCAGCAGCTCGAAGTGCAGCTGATAGGCGTCGGCAGCGCGGCCGCTAGCCGACGGTCGACGTGAGTTCTTCTGGTTGGGCCTCGGGATTGCGGGGGAGCGCCGCGGCCGCGTAGGCGTCGGCCTCATCGAGCGTCTCCCGGTCGAGCAGACGGGCTACCAGCGCGTCGAGGTTGGCGCGGTGCTCGCGCAGAAGGGCGCTCACCTCCGCGTGCGCCGACTCGACGATCCGCCTGACCTCCTCGTCCACCAGCCGCTGGGTCGCCTCGGACGTCTCGGCAGCACCGGGCAGGAGTGGACCGTAGCCGTCCCTGGGGATCACGGCGACGGGCCCGATCGCGCGGCTCATGCCCCAGCGGCCCACCATGTGACGCGCGATCTGCGTGAGGTGCTGGATGTCCGACTCCGCGCCGGTGGTCAGATCGCCGAACACGATCTCTTCCGCCGCGCGCCCGCCGAGCGCAACCTTTATCTGCGCGAGCAGGTGCTGCTGATCGAGGTTGAAGCGATCGGCATCCGGGGCGGAGAACGTGACCCCGAGCGCTTGGCCGCGAGGGATGATCGACACCTTGCGCACGGGATCGGCGCCGGGGGTGAGCATGCCGACGATCGCATGACCGGCCTCGTGATAGGCGGTACGCCGTCGATCCTCTTCGGTCAACATCACCTTGCGCTCGGCCCCCAGCACGATCCGCTCTAGTGAATCGGATAGATCCTCGCGGGTGACCATGGTGTGGTTGCGGCGCGCGGCGAGGAGCGCGGCCTCGTTGACGAGGTTGGCCAGGTCGGCGCCCACCATTCCGGGCGTGGAGGCGGCAAGCGCCCCGAGGTCGACTTGGGGGTCCAGGGGCACGGAGCGCGTGTGCACGCGAAGAATCGCCTCGCGGCCGCCGCGATCCGGAGGCTGAACGCTGACCCGGCGGTCGAAGCGCCCGGGCCGCAGCAGGGCGGGGTCGAGGATCTCGGCACGGTTTGTCGCCGCCAGCACGATCACGCCGCTGCGAGGGTCGAAGCCGTCCATCTCGGTGAGGATCTGGTTGAGCGTCTGCTCGCGCTCGTCGTGTCCACCGGTGATGTTCGCGCCGCCGGCGGCACGCGAGCGCCCCACGGCGTCGAGCTCGTCGATGAAGATGATTGCCGGCGCCGCCGCCTTGGCCTGCTGGAAGAGGTCACGGACGCGCGAGGCGCCCACGCCGACGATCATCTCGACGAACTCCGATGCGGACATCAGGAAGAACGGCACGCCGGCCTCGCCCGCCACGGCGCGCGCAAGCAGCGTCTTACCCGTGCCCGGGGCCCCGCTGAGCAGCACTCCGCGGGGTATTCGTCCGCCCAGAGCAACGTACTTGTCGGGGTTCTTGAGGAAGTCCACGATCTCGGTCAGCTCCTCCTTCGCCTCGTCGATGCCGGCCACGTCGGCGAACGTGACTGGCTGCTCCGCGGCCTCGACGCGCCGCGCGCGCGAGCGCCCGAAACTCATCAGGCCGCCCCCGCCGCCGGCCGCCGCCGCGCGGCGCATGATCAAGACGAACAGCGCGATCAGCAGCAGCGTGGGACCGAAACCGAAGATCAGGCTCTCGAGGAAGGATGGGCCGCTGTCGGGCGAGTTGGCGTCGATGGTCACGCCCTCGCTCTGCAAGAGGTTCGACAACTGGGCGCCGTCGGCAAAGGAGGGAACCTGGGTCGAGAACAGCGTCGTCGGCTCCGAGCCCCCGTATTTGACTGGGTTCTTGAACATTCCCTGGATCGCGTCGCCGGTCGAGGAGATCTCGCTCACGTTCTGGCCCTTGATCTGGGTCAAGAACGTTGGCGAGTAGGGGATTCGGACGCGTGGGTTAGGGCTGAGCGCCTTCGAGGAGATCCACAGGTTCAGCGCCAGCAGGCCGATGATGAGCACCACAATCAACCAACGCGGGCTCGGGCGCGGAGGCTGCCGGCTGGGAGGCTGCCGCCCGCCGCGTCCGTCGGGCGCGGGTGTCACCCTCCAACCGGGTAGCCGGGGCGGACCGTCTCCACGGCCCGTCGGGGGGGTCGCCCGCCGCTGCGGTTCATCTGCCATGAATCGATTGTGGCAACCACTTCTAAGCGGGTTGCCAGATTTTTATGCTCCGCTTCAGTTCGATCGACTCACAAAATGGACGTCGGCCGGCAGCAGGGGGTGGCTACTGCTCGAGGCGGATGCGAAACGACTCCGCCCCCTCGACGGTGGCGCCCACGGCCCAAGCCCGGTCCGCCAGCCAGCGGTCCGAGGTGACCACGCGAACGGCGCTCGGGTTGGGCTCGGCCCGCAAGCGGCGCACGATTTCGTCGTCGGCTGAGTTTGGCCGCGGTCGCGGCGCGTGCGCGACCTCGATCACCGTCGAACGGATCGGCGGCGAGGGCGGCCGTTCGAACACCACGGTCACGTCCTCTCCGTCCTCGGCCGCCCACCGCTCGAGCAGGTCGACGAGACGCAGCATGGCGCCATCGCGATCCTTCCACCAGCCGTCGGGTCTGGACCCGATCACGTTCATGCCGTCGACGAGCCACCGCACGACTTCAAGCCTAGTCGCGGGTAAGGAGCGGTCGGAGGAGGGCATGCCGCGGTCTAGTGCTCCTCGTCGCTCGGCGGTCGGCGGCCGCGCTTTCGCTCGGCCTGGCGCCGCTTTGCCTCGAGCCGGCGAGTGACCGAGGCCTCGGTCGGCCTGGTGGCGTGCCGTGGCCGGGCCACGGCGAGCGCGGCGGTCAGGCGCGCTTGCAGCCTCGCGAGCGCGAGCTCACGGTTGCGGGCCTGGCTGCGCGCGTCCTGCGCGACGGTCATCACGCGGGGACCCAGACGAGCGATCAGCCGCCGCTTCTGCCCGTCGGTGAGAGACTCTGACGCATCGACGTCGAAGATCGCCTCGACCCGGGATGCGGTGACGTTGGCGTGCTGGCCGCCGGGTCCCGACGATCGCGAGGTGCGGATCTGTATCTCTCGCAGCGGGAGCTGCACGTGGCGCCCGAGCGGCATCGGATCGTCCATGCCGAAAGCATGCCGTGTGAACATCCGGCGCCCGCCCGCCGGTGGACGGACCTCTCGGGCGCGCCCGTGCTACCGTGGCCGCCGTAAGGCCGTCCCACCATGGGCGGTGACAGCTGGTGCAGGCCTCGGGGTACGACGCAGACCTCCGCGGTAGCAGCACTCAACCACGGAGGAGAACTCCACATGCCAACCGGTACGGTCAAATGGTTCAGCGACGAGAAGGGCTTTGGCTTCATCACGCCCGATGAAGGCAGTCGCGACCTGTTCGTCCATCACACGAACATCAACGGTGACGGATATCGCTCGCTCGTCGAGGGGGCCAAGGTGTCCTACGACGAGGAGGCGGGCCCGAAGGGGCCCAAGGCCGTCAACGTCTCCAAGCTGTAGCGATCAATCAAGGCCGACGCGGCCAGGGGCGTGGCCAGTGTCGCGAGTCAGAGGTTCGGCGGCACCGAGAGGGGTCACTGACGGTATCTGGCAAGGACGCAAGGAGGGTGCAATATCTGGAGATATTGCCCCGACCGAGGACGCAGCCAGGTGCCGTCAGGGGCCCCTCGAATGCCGTCAAACCTCTGACTCGTGGCACTAGCATCGCCCCTCATGGCTGACTGGGTCACGATCTCATCACTGGCGACGGCGGGCGGAACGCTCGTGCTCGCCGTGGCCACCTTCAGCTCGGTCAAGTCCGCCAACCGCTCCGCGCGAGTGGCCGAACGGTCATTGCTGGCGGGGGTGAGGCCGGTGCTGATCCCGTCGCGTGAGGACGATCCTGTCCAGCACGTGCGTTTCGGAGACGCGGTGACGTTGATTGTTGAGGGCCACGGAGCAGCGATCGAGGTCGAGAACGAGAACATCTACATGGGCATCTCCCTGCGCAACGGTGGCTCGGGGCTGGCCGTCATTCACGGCTGGCGGGCCGAGGTGCGGGAGCGGACCGATGGTGGGCCGCCGCCCCTGGAGGAGTTCCGTCGCCAGACGCGCGACCTCTATATCCCCGCCGGCGATGCCGGCTTCTGGCAGGGCGCGATCCGCGACCGGAGCGACGACGCCTACGACTCCATCCGCCAGGCGACCCGGATCGGAGCTCGGATCCTCGTCGATCTGATGTACGGCGACTACGAGGGCGGCCAACGGACCATCGCCCGCTTCGGCGTCACCAATGACGGCGCGGACGCCATCGAAGACGGCAATCAGGACACCTACCGGGCAGAGGTGGTGCGGTATTGGAACGTAGATTCGGCGGACCCCCGATGACTCGGGGCAGCGCGGCCGGGGGCTCGTCCAACCACCCGCGTACAATCAGTCAAAGGTGAGCCAGGCGCCAGTGGTACGTACCTCATGAGTAAGACCATCGAAGAGCGCGAGCGGGTCATCGTCCGGTTCGCCGGGGACTCCGGGGACGGGATGCAGCTGGCGGGGAGCCGGTTCACCGACGCCACGGCGGCGCTGGGCAACGACCTCGCGACGCTGCCGAATTTCCCGGCGGAGATCCGCGCGCCGGCCGGCACCCTCGCGGGCGTCTCCGCGTTCCAGATCCATTTCGCCTCCCGCGACATCCTGACGCCGGGCGATGCCCCGAACGTTCTCGTGGCGATGAATCCGGCGGCGCTCAAGTCCAACCTCGCAGAGCTGGACCGCGGCGCGACGATCATCGTCAACGAGGATGCGTTCAGCAAACGCAACCTGGAGAAGGCGGACTATGACGCCAACCCGCTCGAGGACGGGTCGCTGAGCGGCTACCGGGTGCACCGTATCCCCATGACGACGCTCACCGCGCGGGCGGTAGAGGGGATCGAGGAGGCGTCCAGCCGTGACGCCGGGAGGGCCAAGAACCTATTCGCGCTCGGAGTGCTTTCGTGGCTGTACGGGCGCCCGACCGAGGTGACCCAGCACTGGATCGAGCAGAAATTCGGGCGTAACCCCGCTGTCGCCGAGGCGAACCTGGCGGCGTTCAACGCCGGCTGGTCCTTCGGCGAGACGACCGAGCTCCTCGACGTGCAATACCGGGTCAACCCTGCGACCGACGTCGCCGCCGGCACGTACCGCACCGTCAACGGGACCACCGCACTGGCGCTCGGGTTGATCGCCGCGAGCGTCCGCAGCGGCCTGCCGCTGCTGTTGGCGAGCTATCCGATCACGCCGGCCTCGGAGCTCCTGCACGAACTCTCGCGGCACGCGGGCTTCGGGGTTCGGACGATCCAGGCCGAGGACGAGATCGCCGCGGCGGGCATGGCGCTCGGCGCGGCCTTCGGGGGACGACTCGGGGTGACCGCGACCAGCGGCCCGGGGATGGACCTGAAGGAGGAGACGATCGGGCTGGCGGTCGCGCTCGAGCTGCCGATGGTCGTGATCGACGTCCAGCGCGCCGGCCCGTCCACCGGGATGCCCACGAAGACCGAGCAGTCCGATCTGTTGATGGCACTGCACGGCCGCCACGGCGAGTCACCGTTGCCGGTGATCGCCCCCAGCACGTCCGGCGGGTGCTTCGCCGCCGCGTTCGAGGCGGTGCAGCTCGCGATCCGCTATCGCACTCCCGTGATTCTGCTCTCGGACACGTTCCTCGCCTCCTCCTCGGAGCCGTGGAGGGTGCCGGTGGTCTCCGACCTGCCCGCGATCGATCCCGCGTTCGCTCGCGCCGGCGGCAACGGGGAGCCCTTCCAGCCCTACAGCCGCGATGATCATCTGGCCCGTCCCTGGGCGATTCCGGGGACTCCGGGCCTGCAGCATCGCATCGGCGGCCTCGAGAAGACCGATGGCAGCGGCAACATCTCCTACGAGCCTGCCAACCACGAGCGGATGACCGAGCTCAGGGCGGCGAAGGTGGCGGGCATCGAAGTGCCGCCCCTCGAGGTCGAGGCCGATGCCGGCGCGGAGCTCCTGGTACTCGGGTGGGGGTCGAGCGAGGGCGCCGTCCGGGCCGGCGCGCGCCGCGCGCGCCTGAACGGCCACGCCGTCGCGTGCGCCCACATTCGCCACCTCAACCCACTGCCGCCGAACACCGGCGAGGTGCTGCGGTCGTTCGACCGAGTGCTGGTGCCGGAGATGAATAGCGGGCAGCTCGCGCAGATCCTGCGCGCGAAGTACCTTGTCGACGTCGAATCGTTCTGCAAGGTCCAGGGACGGCCGCTGTTCGCGGCGGAGATCGAGCGCGAGATCGAGGCGCGGGCATGAGTGCGGTAAAGACCAACGGGAACGGCGGAGCACCGCCTGCCCTGACCAAAGCGGACTTCCAGTCCGACCAGGAGACCCGGTGGTGCCCGGGATGCGGCGACTACGCGGTGCTGTCGGCCGTGCAGCAGTTCATGCCCGAGCTCGATATCCCGCCCGAGCGGATCGTGTTCATCACCGGGATCGGGTGTGCCGGACGCTTCGCCTACTACATGAACACGTACGGGCTGCACGGCATCCACGGGCGCGCGCCGGCGTTGGCGACCGGGCTGGCGTCCACCCGTCCGGACCTCTCGATCTGGGTCGTCAGCGGCGACGGCGACGCGCTGTCGATCGGCGGCAACCACCTGATCCACGCGCTGCGCCGGAACGTGCCGCTCAAGATCCTCCTGTTCAACAACCAGGTCTACGGGCTGACCAAGGGCCAGGCATCACCGACTTCGGGGATCGGCATGGTCACGAAGTCGACGCCGTTCGGCGTCTCGGACCATCCGTTCAATCCGGTCGCGCTGGCGCTGGGGGCGGAGGCAACTTTCGTGGCCCGCACCATCGACCGCGACCGCCGGCATGTCACCGAGGTGCTGCGCAGGGCAGCCCGCCACGACGGCGCAGCGCTCGTCGAGATCTACCAGAACTGCCCGGTGTTCAACGACGGTGCGTTCTCGGCACTGACCGAGAAGGACGTCAAGGACCAGAACCAGATTCGCCTCGAGCATGGCAAGCCGATCCGGTTCGGGGCCGAGGACGAGCGCGGGGTCGCTCGCGCCCCGGACGGCCACCTGGCGATCGTCGACGTCGCTGACGTGGGCGAGGACGCGCTGATCGTCCACGACTCACATCGAATGGATCCGGGACTCGCGTTCTCGCTCGCGAGACTCGCGGACGACCCGACCGAACCCACGCCGATCGGCATCTTCCGCGAGGTACAGCGTCCAGTGTTCGGGCGCACCGGCCCGGCTCGGACGCAGACCGCCTCCGACGAGCAGCTCGAGGAGCTGCTGTTGAGCGGCGACACCTGGACCGTCACCTGATTCTCGCTGACGCCTGATTCTGTCGGACGCGCCGGAGCGGCCTGATTCTGTCGGACGCCACGGAGCGTCTCGTTCCTCTGCGGGTCGCTCGCGTCCAGCACCAGGGGCGTCCGCTTTTGACGTCGAAAAAACGACGCCAAAAGCGGACACCCGGCGGCCGTTGGTGTCGAAGCCGCCGTGGTGGCTACGCTCGATATATGTACGTTCCGACCGTCGAGCTCCTGTGGTGGGAGGGCTGTCCATCGACCGAGCGCGCCCTCACCGAGCTGCATGAGGCGCTGCGCGACGTCGGGCTGGATGGAGCCGAGGTGGAGATGCGCGAGATCGTGACCGAGGAGGATGCGACCGGCGCCGGGTTCCGCGGCTCACCGACGATCCTGATCGACGGCACCGACGTCGTTGGGGCCGCGCCCGGAGACTCCGTCGGCCTGACCTGCCGGGTCTACCGCCGCTCGGACGGCAGGATCTCTCCGACCCCCGATCCCGATGAGCTGCGCGAGGCGCTGCGCCAGGCGACCGAGCGTGCGGAAAGGAAATGATGCTCTCGATTGGAGACCAGGCGCCGAGCTTCGAGCTCCCGGACACCGACGGCGTGAGGTGGTCCGGGCCCGACGGGCAGGCACCGGCGAGCGTCGTGGTGTTCACCTGTAACCACTGTCCCTACGCACTCGCCTGGCATGACCGGATCGCGCAGGCCGCCCGCGACTACGCCGACCGCGGTGTGCGCTTCCTGGCGATCAATGCCAACGACCCCCGGCGTTACCCGCGCGACTCCTACGACGCGATGAAAGCGCGGGTAGCCGCCGAGGATTGGCCGATGCCGTACCTCCACGACTCGACCCAGGAAGTGGCGCGCGCGTACGGCGCGAAGACCACCCCGGACGTGTTCGTGCTCGACTCCGCCGGCCGCTTGCGCTACCGGGGCGCGCCTGATGCGGACTACGACGACCCGGAGCAGCGCGCGGCGTGGCTGCGCGAAGCTCTCGACTCGGTGCTCGACGGCAAAGAACCATCGCGCCAGGAGACCCGGCCCGTGGGCTGCTCGATCAAGTGGAAGCATTAGCCGCCGGTAGTCAAGAGTCCGCGACGTAGCCGTCGGCGGGCTCGAGCGGCAAGCCCTCGGCGTCCCAGTCCAGCAGGCCCCCCACCATGTTGTGGGCGTCGTAGCCGGCGCCGAGAAATGCCTCCGCCGCCATGGCCGAGCGAGCTCCGCTGCGGCAGTAGAACACGACCGGCTTATCACGGCCGATCGTGTGCGCCTGCGCGGAGAGCTCGCTCAGCTCGACGTGGCGGTCGCCAGCGATGCGGCCGGCCTGGTGCTCGTTCGGGCGGCGGACGTCGATCAGCTCGATCTCGTCGCGCTCGAGCAGCTCCGCCACCTGGCGCGGCGTGTAATCGGATTCCATCCGAGTAGCGTAACGGCCGTCGGGGCTTCGGTCCGGCCTCCAGGGCCGCGGCCGCGCAAAAGGTTCGGAATGCCGGGCACGTCCTGTCGGTGGGGCGGTTGGATCAAGCGCGGGAGCGTCGCGACGTTCCTGGCCCTCGCCATGACCGGTGTCCTGCTCGCGTCGAGCGGTCATGAGCGCGGCCTGTTTTGTGGCCGTTCTACCCGCAGGATGTCGAGCACACCTTGCGCCAGATCGCTTGACCCGAGGACGCGGTCTGATCGCCTGACCCGAGGACGCGGTCTAATCGCCCGACCCGAGGACACGGCCGATCCGGGCCCGCGGCGGCGATAACCTGATCCGCGGTGGCCCGGCGACCAATGCGGATCATCGCGGCGACGCTGTTCGCCCTGCTCCTGGCCGGCAGCTTGGCGCGAGCCGACGGGGACCCGGCGAGCGACGTGCTGCTCGGCCAGAACGTCTTCTATCCGTACGCGCCGGCGGTATCGCCCGCCATCCAGAACGGGCTGAACGCGGCGGCCACGGCGGGATGCCGCGCGCGATTCCCGGTCAAGGTCGCGCTCATCGCCTCACCGGCCGATCTCGGTGCGGTTCCGAGCCTGTTCGGAAAGCCCCAGAGCTACGCCGATTACCTCGAGCAAGAGCTCAGCTCGTCCGGGAAGCAGCCGCTGCTCGTGGTGATGGCCACCGGATACGGCAGCGAGGATCTGCCGCCTCGCGCGCAGCGCGCCGTGGCTTCACTGCGCAAGCCCGAGAGCGATCGCAGCGACGATCTGGCCCGCGCGGCAACCAGCGCGATGGTCAGGCTTGCGGCCGCCGGCGGTCACCGGATCACGGACGCGCCGGCTGCCGCGTGCACCGATCCAGCAAGCCAGGTCAACTACAGAAACCTCGCCCTCGTCATCGCGGGTCTCATCGGAATCGGGATCTGCACAGTGGTGGCGGTGAGGCGGACCCGGCGCCCGACAGCGGCCTAGTGATCCCCGACGGGGCCAGGCCGTCCGCTGTAGCGTCCCCGTTAGCCCCCGCCGCCCGGCAGGGTAATGCCCATTGCCAGGAAGACCGCCATCGTGACGAACGCGATCCCGGTCAACAGGTCGGTGCGGATGCGAGGTATGAAGTGGGCCGCTGTGCGGCCGATCTGGTGCCCGGCGACCGACATCACAAATGTGATCGTCGCGAACAGGGGGGGCGCGAGCCAGGGAGAGTATCCAAGGAGGCCAAGGCTGGCGCCGGCGGCGACGTTGTCGACGCTCAACGGCAGGGGCAATCCGCGCGTCGCCCAACGCAAGTCTGGATCCGCATGTTCGGGTCTCAGCAACGCCCGGATGACGACGAACAGGCCGTATGCGCCGAGGCCGACGGCTGCCACCGTGGTGGCGGTGGAGTCGACCTTGTCGCTTATGTAATGGCCGACGATTATCCCGACCAGCGGTGCGATGCCATCCCACAGACCAAAGATGAAGGAAGTCTTGACCGACCGGAGCAAGGTCGGCTTGAGCCCCCCCAGCGCGATCGATATACGAAAGTTGTCCAGGCTCAGGGTGAACCCGAGAGAGAGAAGCGCGAACACCGGTTCTTTTGAAAGGTCGCCGTCGAGGCCAGCGATCTGCCACGGCTCGGGCGCCGTGACAGATCGCCTATGGCTTCGGGTGGCTGTGCTCTACTCCGGCAGTGCGAACGCGAACAGCGCGGATCCACCCGCCTGCGCGAGCGCCCCGGGGTAGAAACCCTCGGTCCAAGCGCCGCAACCGACCGGCACGGCGATGTACTGCCGCCCGTCGACGCTGTAGCTGGAGGGGCTCGAGTGGTGGCCGCTGCCGCACGTGAACTGCCACAGCAGCTCTCCACTGGTGGCGTTGAACGCCCTGAATATCCCCGCCGGGTCGCCGGCGAACACCAGGTTGCCGGCGGTGGCCAGTACCGAGGCGGTCATCGGGTGTTCATTGCGGAAGCGCCACTTCTCCTCGCCGGTGGCTGGATCGAACGCGGACAGGTAACCGGAGACGTCCTCGGTGTCCACGGCCACGCCGGCGCCCCAGTACGGGATGCTTTCCTTGAACTCCCGGCGCCGTCGCGTGGCCGTCGCCCCGACGTCCTGCACCGGCGCATAGAA
>JAFASF010000153.1 GCA_019244745.1 Solirubrobacterales bacterium
CCGCCACGCCGATGAGCTGTGCGTCACCGAGCTCGCGAGCGTGATCTGGGCAGTGCAGATGTCGACCGTGGAGTTCCATCCGTGGAACTCGCGGCGCGCGGACGTGGAGCGTCCCGACGAATGGCGCATCGACATCGATCCGATGCCAAAATGCACCTTCGACACCGTGCGCCGCGTGGGCGCAACCGCTCGTGAGGTGCTCGATCAGATCGGCGCGGTCGGCTGGCCGAAGACGTCGGGCGGAGCCGGCCTCCACATCTACGTCCGGATCGAGCCCCGGTGGAGCTTCGGCGACGTGCGGCGCGCCGCGCTTGCCTTCGCTCGCGAGGTGGAGCGCCGCGTCCCGCAGGACGCGACCACGACCTGGTGGCGGAAGGATCGTGAGCCGGGCAAAGCGTTCGTGGACTACAACCAGAACGCGCGCGACCACACGATCGCGAGCGCCTATTCGGTCCGGGGAGTCAAGCAGGGCACGGTCTCAACCCCGATCACCTGGGACGAGCTCGAGGACGTGGTACCGCAGGACCTCACAATCGCCACCGTGCCGGATCGATTCGCGAGGCTCGGTGATCTCCACGAACGCATCGACGCCTCGGTGTTCTCACTCGAGCCGCTGCTGGAGTGGGCCGAGCGCGATGACCGAGACCGCCTGGCGGATCCCGGCGAATCACGGGCCTGAGAAAGCGACCGGCCCGCGACGGGGCCTCCCTCGCCCGACACCGTCTAGGCTCCATGGCCCTGCCATGGACGATTTCCGCGATGCCCAGGGCTCCTGATCTATCCGGCGTCGCCCTGGACGGGCGATACGAGCTCCACAGTCTCATCGGTGAGGGGGCTTTCGGCCGCGTCTACCGGGGGCGGGACCGCCGCCTTGCCCGCCGGGTCGCGGTCAAGGTGATCAAGCCCTGGTGGGCCGAGGACCCGGACTGGGTGAAGTCCTTCGAGCACGAAGCGCAGCTGCTGGCGTCGATCAGCGCTCCCGGGATCGTCCAGATCTTCGACGTCGGATCCGCCCCCGAGGGCCTCTATTACGTCGCCGAGCTCGTCGACGGCGAGAGCCTGGCCAGCAGATTGCGTGGTGGGCACCTGCCGCCTTGGGAGGCCTGCGAGATCGCCGAGCAGCTGGCGCGGGCGCTCGCGACGGCGCACGCGCAGCGCGTCGTGCATCGCGATGTGAAGCCCGCAAACGTATTGATCGCCCCTGACGGTCGGGTCAAGGTGGGTGACTTCGGGGTCGCGCGACTCGCGGAGGGCACCACCGATGCCGCGGCGGCGACCATCGTCGGCACGCCCCAGTACATGGCCCCGGAACAGGCCCAGGGCGGGACGACGAGCCCGGCCACCGACGTGTACAGCATCGGCGTCGTGCTTTACGAGATGCTCGCGGGGCGCCCCCCGTTTGCCGGGGGCACCGTGGTCGAGCTGGCGTTTCGCCACGTTCACGACGTTCCGCCGCCGCTTCCGTCCGGGACGCCGCGAGCGCTCACCGAGGTAATCGACCGCGCGCTCGCCAAGGAACCGTCCGATCGCTACGCGGACGGGCGCGAGCTGGCGGAGGCGCTCGAGCGGGCCCGATCGTGGCTCGCCGGCGGCGACGAGTATTACGAGCTCCCGGACGCGGGCCGCCGGTCCGCCGCCGGGGGAGGGGTCGCGACGCTCGCGCCGCCCGACCCGACCACCACCGTTACGCAACTCGCGGAACCCCTCGTGCGCCCAGCGATCCCCCCGACCCGCGTGGGTGGCGGGATGTCGCCCCGGCGCAACTTCAATCCTCCCGAGCGCCGGCAGCGGATCACGCTTTTCGCGGTCGTGCTTCTGGTCGGGGTCGCGATGGTGATCGCCGCGATCGACCTGGCCCCCACACACGTGACGGTGCCCAACCTCCACGGCATGACCCGAAACCGGATCATCGCCAGAGCGAGGCGGGTCCATTTCCACGCCGCGTTTGCTGGCCGCTACAGCGAAGCGCGCCGTGGCACCGCGATCGGCCAGAGCCCGGGCCCCGGGGCGCGTGTCACCGAGGGCGCGACGGTCGATGTGGTGCTGAGCTCAGGCCCACGGCCGGTCATCGTGCCCAAGCTCGTGGACCGGCCGTTGAGTTACGCCGAAGCGTCGCTGAGGGCGTCCAAGCTGCGGGTAATCGTCGCGCGAGTGCCCGCACCGGGAGTGGCCGCCGGCATTGTCACCGTCGAGTCCCCGCGGGCAGCGGCAAAGGTGCCACCGGGCTCCACGATCGCTCTGTCCGTGGCCGAGACGCCACAACTGCGCGACGTGAAGACCTTCAGCGGTGACGGCAACGGTCGGTCCGGACCCTTCCATATCCGCGGAAGCAGGTGGGAGGTCGTGTACAGCATGAACTACCAAGGCCTGTGCACGCTGATCTTCTTCTGCTCGGGGCCGCACGCGATGGTCACCAACCTGGGCACCGGAGCGACCTTCGACGCGTTCGGGCTGGGGGAGGGCGACCGCCACGCGCACATCTTCAACTCCGGTCCGGGCACCTACCAGGTCCAAATTTCTTCAGGGTCGGATTCGGCGCGCTGGAGCGTCGCGGTGCTCGACTACTACTAAGTCGCTCCCGGGCCGCCGGCACGACGCGCGGGGCCGCTCTCGCTCACGCTCGGTAGAGCGCGAGGAGCCCAGGCGACAGGTACTCGGGCAGGTTCATCTCCGCCGCAACGCGCTCGAGGAAGCCTGAGTCGTCCGCGACCGTGAGCGGATCGAGGTCGATCGGGGAAAGCAACGATGAGATCGGCGGCGCCGGCGCGGCGGCCTCGTGGTCGGTGGGGCCGGTCGGAGCGCCCTCGAGCGGCAGGTGCGGACGCTGCGTGAAGTCCGTGTGCTCGAACTCGTCGAGCGCGAGGCGCGCGTGCCCGGCGTGGATGTCCGGGGCCGCCCCCAATGCTCCCGGCGCCTGCTTGCTCTCCTGCTCGAGCCGGATGTCCTTGATGTTCAGGAGAGCATCTTTCAGGTTGGCCTGAGCCTGCGCGAAGCTGAGGGCGGACACGTCCGGGTCCTCCGTCGCCTGCTTGAGGTAGAGCACGCGCTGCTGACCGCCGACCTCGAGCGACTCGATGTCCGGGCCGTCGGTGACCATCATGGCCGGGGAACCGAAGCGTGGCGTGCCGTTGATCGAGACGAGCTGTACCTGGCGCTCGTCCCCGTGCAGGAGCGGGGCGTACGGTTCCGCGTCGTTCTGCCCGGCGACCACCAGGAGGTCGGCCCGCTTGCCGACCTCGATCGAGCCCACGAGCTTGTCCCAGCCGAGGATCTCAGCTCCCTCGAGCGTCGCCAGCCGGACCAGCTCGGTGTCACTGAAGACGCTGTCGTTGTTCTGGCTGTAGACGTGGGCGACCCTGAGCTCCCCGAGCAGGCTCTTGCTGCCGCTCGGTGACCAATCCGATCCGAGGCCGATCTTGAAGGGCTGCTGCGCGGTCCCGGTCCCCTTGGCGACACCGACGTCCGCGGTCTGGCCGTACAGCAGGAGATTGCTGAACGGCGACCACACCATCGACCCGCCTTTGGAGCAGAGCACGCCGAAATCGGGCGGCTGGAGCGCCACGCAATGGATGCCCGCGAGCGACGGCGCAATCGCCCAGTCGTCGCCGGAGATGTGAAGCGCCTCGAAATGCTCGTGGGCCGCCTGGTCCGTGCCCTCGCTGAGGTGCAGAAGGAAGCATTTCTTCTTCTCGATCTCGTTCAGGAAGGCCTGGGGGTCGCTCGCGTCGACGTCGGCGATACGACTGCCCGCCTCCGGGAACAGCGGGTCGTTGGTTTCTTCGACGTTGCGCACGATCCCCCGGTAATAGCGCCGGATCCCAGCGGCACTGAACAGCGCGATGCCCTGCGTGGTTGTCACACCGCCCACGAGCGCCTTGCACTCGACGTAGCGGACGAGAGCGGGGAGGAGCTCGGTCGCATCTCCGATCGTCTTCATTGGCGCGGTGACGAGCCGGTGATATTGGTCGGAGTTCCCCCAGGTGTCCCGGTTGGTGTACTTCTGCGGGACTTGCCAGAGCGGCAGCGCGTTGTACGCGACGTGGTTGTGCAGCTCGATCAGCCCAGGAAAGATCGTCCCGCCGGTCTCGAGCGGAACGACGTTGTCGAATCCGTCCGGGGTGGGATCGCCCCGCTTCGTGATCGCGGCGATCCCGGCATCCTTGACCCACACCGCTCCGTCCGCCACGACGCTCGACCGCGGGTCCATGGTGACTACGCGCCCGGCCACGGCCCAGCTCGGGCTGGTGGCGGGGTCGATCGGACCGCCGTTCGTCATTCATCTACCCTATCCGGCCGAGCCGATGACTCACGTGTTCGATCCTGGCCCGGTTGGCGAACCCTTTACCGCCTTGGTGGGCGACTACCCGGGCCCCGACGTGTACCCGCCGGACTCGTTCCGCGTCGAGTGGGGCCCGATCTTCCACCGGGGCCGGCTGGACGGCAGCGCGCGGCTGCTCGTGATCGGACAGGACCCCGCCCAATCCGAAGCGGTCGTAAGGCGGATCTTGGTTGGCGCGGCCGGACACCGCGCGCAGGGTCTGATGAGCAAGCTCGGCTTTGACCGCAGCTACCTGCTGATCAACACATTCCTGTACTCGGTCTATGGCCAGACCGGTGGCGATAAGCACAAGGACGACGCGGGGATCGTCGACTACCGGAACGGATGGCTGACCGCGATCTTCACGAGCAACCAAATCGAGGTGGTGCTCGCACTCGGATCGCTCGCCGACGACGCCTGGCAGAAGTGGCGACAGACCGCTGACGGAAAAGGTCACTCGCCGCCGTATGCGCACGTCACGCATCCCACAGAGCCGGAAAGCAGCTCGGGAGGCGATCCGACGAAACTGCAGCAGGCGATAACCGCCATGCTCCAGAACTGGAACCAGGCGCTCGCGGCGCTCCACCCGCTGATCACCCAACCCGACACGCCGGGACCGCTGGTCCCCTACGGCGACAGCTTTCAGCCGAGCGACCTCGTGGAGATCCCCGAGTTCGACATGCCCGCCGGCATCCCGGATTGGATGCGCTCACCGCAGGCCTGGGCCCAGCGCGAGGGGGCGACGGCGGCGGACAAGCGGCGGAATATCACTATCACGGTCCCGGACGGGGTCATCTCATAGCCGCAATGGAGCGACGCCGGCTCGGCTCCTCCACGCTCGAGGTCTCGCGCCTGTCGCTCGGTTCGTGGCGCACGTTCGAGCGGATTCCGCGCGCTGACGGACTCGCGATGATGCGGGCCGCGCGCGAGCACGGCTTCAACTTCCTCGACGATGCGCGCTACGACGACGAGACCGGTACGGCACCGCTATCCACCGGCTACTCCGAGGTGCTGTTCGGTGAGCTGTTCCGAGCCGCGGGCTGGGCCCGCGACGACACGGTGGTCGCCAACAAGCTGTGGTGGGAGTTCTGGCCCGACCAGAGCGCGGCCGAAGAGCTCGACGCGTCGCTTGGCCGGATGGGTTTTGACTACGTCGATCTCATCTATGCCAACCCTCCGCCGGATGGGTTGTCCATCGACGCGCTCGTGGCCGCGGTCGCCGAGCTCGTGCGGTCGGGCAGCGCGCGGGCCTGGGGAGTGGTCAACTGGGAGCCCGCCCCGTTGATGGAGGCGTTGTCGGCGGTCGATAAGCAGGGCGTCCCGCCGCCGTGCGCCGCGCAGCTGCCCTACAGCCTGGCTCGCCGTGAGTGGGTGGAGGGCTCCGAGATGACCGCGGCGTTGCGTGCCTCGGGAGCGGGCGTCGTGGCCTCGTCCGTCATGGCCGGCGGCATCCTCACCGGCAAGTACGACGCCGGCGGGACGGGACGCGCCGCCGGCCAGATCGACGACCCGCGCTTCGCGACGGCTCGCGAGCAAGGACGTCGGTTGCAGGCCCTCGCGAGCGAGCTCGGCGCGACCCCCGCCGCCCTGGCGATCTCGTTCGCGCTGGCAAACCCCGCCGTCACCAGCGCCCTGATCGGCGCCACGTCGGCGGCGCAGATCGCCGAAGATGCCGGCGCCCTCGATATCGATCCCGCGATCGTGGGCCCGGCAACGACACCGGATGGTAGGTTCCACTCATGGCCGCGGTAGGCGTATCCACACCTCGTCGCGACTCTGAGCCGAAGGTGCGTGGTACCACCCGGTTTGCCGCCGACGCGCCGGTGGCGGGACTGCTGCACGCGCGGCTGGTGCTCGCGCACGAGGCGCACGCGATGATCTCGGAGATCCGGCGCGAGGCTGCTCTCGCGCTCGAGGGGGTGGTTGCCGTGCTGACCGCCGCCGACCTTCCGCTCGTCGCGACCGGGCGCGGTCGCCAGTACGAGCCCCTCGCGCGCGAGGAGGTCATATACGCTGGCCAACCCGTCGCGATGGTGGTGGCCGAGAGCGAGGCGCGGGCCGAGGACGGCGCGGAGCTGGTGGAGGTCGAGCTCGAGCCGCTCGAGCCCGTGCTCGACCTCGAGGCCGCGGGCCGCCCGGGCGCACCGCGCGCCCGCGTCACGGGGCTCGACGACGCCGACGGATCGGATCTCGGCGATGCCCACGCGACCGTGTCGGCGGCGGGCGTCGGTCAGGAGGAGGAGCTGTCCGAGAACGTGCTCGACACGGCCCGTCTGTCCAACGGCGATGTCGACGCCGCACTGGCCGGGAGTCATGTCGTCGTGAGCGGACGGTTCACCACCCCTTGGATGTACCAGGGCTACCTCGAGCCCCAGACGGCCACCGCCTGGCTCGACCCCGACGGCAGGTTGACGATCTGGAGCGCGACCCAGGCAACGTTCTCCACGCGCGACGCGCTGGCCAGGCTGTTTGGCCTTCCGGGCGAACGGGTCCGGGTTGCGTCCACCCCGTTGGGCGGCGCGTTCGGCGGCAAGCTGATGATCATCGACCCGCTCGTCGCGGCGGCGGCGGTTGTTCTGCGCCGGCCGGTGCGGCTCGTGATGACCCGCAGCGAGGACATGGCCGCGGCCAACCCGGCCGGCGCCGAGATGCTGTCCCTCGAGCTCGGGGCCGATGCCGACGGCAACCTGACCGGAATACGCACTCGGGTGCTGGTCGACCGCGGCGCGACCGACGACTTCGGCGTCGAGTCGATCGCGGCCATGCTCTCATGCGGCTCATATCGCTGGGCCGCCCACGAGCTCACCGCGCTCGGGATCGCCACCAACCGCGTCACGTTCGGCGCCTATCGGGCGCCCACCGCCCCCCCGGCGGCGTTCGCGGTCGAGTCGCTGCTCGACGAGCTCGCCGGGCGGCTCGAGATCGACCCGCTCGAGCTTCGTCTGCGCAACGTCGCGGGCGAGGGCGATCGGAGCCCCGCCGGCCCGCCGTTCCCGATTTTCGGCGCTCGCGACTGCCTGGAGCGCCTGCGAGATCACCCCCGATGGTCCGCGCGCGGCGAGCTCCCGGACGGAGAGGGCATCGGGGTCGCGCTCGGCTGGTGGCCGGGCGGATACGAGCCGGCGGCCGCGGCGTGCCGCCTCGATGCCGACGGTAACCTGACGGTGATCACGGGCGCGGCGGACATGAGCGGCGTCGAGACGGGGTTTGCCACGATCGCGGCCGAGGCGTTCGGAATCGATCCCGAGCGCATCCGGGTCGTCACGGCCGACACCTCCAGCGCCCCGTACGCGGGCATGAGTGGGGGCAGCAAGGTGACCTACACCGTCGGCCGCGCCGTCGAGCGCGCGGCCATCGAGGCGCGCGAGCGGCTGTTCGAGGTCGCCAGCCAAGAGCTCGAGATCGCGCCCGAGGACCTCGAGATCGTCGACGGGGCGGTGCGACCGGCGGGCGTACCCGCAAAGGGGCTGGCGATCGACGAGCTGGCATCGCGGATCCTCCAGTTCGGAAGCCCCCATCCACCGGTCGAGGGCCACGGCCGCGTCTCCCAGCCCCAGGCGCCTCAGTCGGCGGCCCATCTTTCGCACGTGCGCGTCGACCGCGACACGGGCGCCGTCACCGTGCTGGCGCACGTGGTCGCGCAGGACGTGGGCCGCGCGCTGAACCCCGCGCTGGTCGAGGGCCAGATGCGCGGCGGCACCGTCCAGGGCCTCGGCTGGGCGCTGCTGGAGCAACTCGTGCACGACGGCCACGGCCAGCTCACGACCGGCACGTTCGTCGACTACGCCATGCCGACGGCCGGCACGGTCCCGGCGATCGACACCGAGATCGTGGAGGTCCCGGTTCCCGAAGGGCCCTACGGCGCCAAGGGCGTCGGCGAGGCGCCGGTCGTTGCGGTCGCGGGCGCGGTCGCGAACGCGATCGCCGCGGCCACGGGTGGAGTCCGGGTACGGGAGCTGCCGATGACGCCGGAACGGGTGTGGCGGGCGCTTGCAGCCCATCCCAGGCCCGGCGGGGCGCCGGACCGCGCTCCTCAGTCCTTGTAAGGGTCGTACACCTCCCGTCCTGCCATCGCGACGCCCAGCGGACGCAGCGTGTGCTTGACGCGGATCGTGCCGGCGTGCGCATCGAGGACGTCCGGAAGGCGCTTGTACGCCTCCGGCGCCTCGTCTGCTCCCCCGCCCACGAGCACGATCCCCCGCGCCCGGAGGCGAGACTGCACCGCGGGCCAGTCGACCTTGCCGGGCTTGAGCTGCTCGTCCACCCACACCTTGTGCGTTCGCGCGTGCGGATGGTCGGGGCAGCGGTGGTGGGCACTCTCGAACGTGCGGTCGCAGTCGCGGTTGCCACAGGCCCAGCGCTTGCGACGCCGAACCCGCCCCGCGGCCTGGGTGCGGCTCATGATCCGCCCCGCGCCGTGCACGGTCGAGAACAGCGACTCCTCGGCCTCGCTCGAGTCGACGCCCTCGAGGATGACCGACTCATCGCCCATCGTGGCGCCGACGAATCCCTCCTGGCCCGGCCGCGCGGGCGTGCACCCCTTGCGGATCACCCAGTAGGTCCGACCTTGGTGTGACTCCCGGAAGGCGAAGTTGTGATGGTTGTGGACCTCGTGCACCGGCTCCGCCGACAGGATTCCGAGGACCTTGTCAACGACGACGTCGCGCCCGGCGTAGGCGTACTCGCCCGCGAGCTGCATCGCGGAGATGTACGACTCGCCGAGCTCGCTGCCGGCCTCGAACAGCACGGGCGGCGAATCCATCTCGCCTTCGGTCGCCCGACCGTCGAACGGAAGGCCCTGGGCCAGCGCCAGGAACCCGGACGCTGTCTTGTGCCCAAACCCGCGCGAGCCGAAGTGGACGCCGACCCACACGCGACCCTCCTCGTCCTCCATCAAGTTGACGTAGTGGTTGCCTGACCCAACCGTCCCGAGCTGGGACTCGGCCAGACCCGCGAGCCTGCGCTGGGGCTCGAATGGTGCCTTTCGAATCTTGCCGAGCACCGGGTGGTCGACGCGCTCGCGCGCCGGCACCCCCATGCCAAACGAGATCCGGCGCGTAACCTCGCGCATGATCCGCTCGACGCCGCCTACCGCCTCGAGGTCCTTTCGAGTGAGGTCAGTCTGAACTGCCTTGTTGCCACACCCTACGTCGAAGCCGACCCCCGACGGTGACACATACCCCTCGTACGCGATCGCGCCTCCGATCGGCTGGCTGTAGCCAGGATGGTGGTCGGCACA
>JAFASF010000414.1 GCA_019244745.1 Solirubrobacterales bacterium
CACAGTGCGCCCAGAGTTGGAGGGTGCTTATTGAATAGGTAGTCCAACATAAGCTCGTCGTCGCCTGCGGGTGTGAGTCCCGTCCGGGTAGCTGCCAGGAGGCCCGGTAGCAGGCTGGCGGCTCGGTCTGGAAACGGGTCGGGTCGAAGCCCAGCGTCGAAAGCCCTGTTGGGGGAGCGACTGAGCGGTCCGTAGCGTTATGCGAAGCCTGCCGCGTCGTCAGCTCAACCTGCCTTTGGGTGGGATGAGGGAGAGCCGAGCCGCGTGTGTCACGGCGAAGGCCATGGAAGGGGTGTAGAGCCTGGTTTGCAGCCCTGAGGGACTCCCCGGCGTATGGGGCGCGGAACGTTCAGAGGGTGGCGGCGGGAACTGGGGAGGCCCTCCCCGGCCCGGCGGCCTGCGGGTTGGTGCTGCCGGAAGCGTCGCGTCCTATAACCGGTGATGAGCCGGGAAGTGGGCGCTGGCTGGGTGGGCGTCGGAGGCGGCCGTAGTACCGCTTGAGCTGATCGGACAACAGAACCGGCGGTGAGGGAAGGGCCGCTGCTTCGTTCATGCGTGACGTACAGGGAAGGGCTGGTGAGTGCCGAATGGCTAGGACCACCGAGCAGGACAAGGTCCGAGAACTGCAACGGACGCTGTACCGGGCGGCCAAGGCCGATCCCGAGAGACGGTTCCACGCGCTGCATGACAAGGTCTACCGCAGAGACGTCTTGGAGCGGGCGTGGGAGCTGGTGCGCGCCAATCGCGGCGCGGCCGGCATCGACAGGCAGACCATCGCTGACGTCGAGCGGTACGGAGTTGGCCGGCTGCTCGACGAGTTGGCCGCGGATCTGCGGGAGGGGCGCTGGCGGCCTTTGCCCGCGCGCCGGGTGTTCATCCCGAAACCCGGACGTGAGGAGCTGAGGCCGCTGTCGATTCCCGCGGTGCGCGACCGGATCGTGCAGGCGGCAGCGAAGACGGTGATCGAGCCGATCTTTGAGGCTGACATGCTCGAGTGCTCGTTCGGGTTCAGGCCCGGGCGCTCGGCGCACGATGCCCTCCAGGTGCTCGTCGATGAGGCGTGGAGGGGCAGGCGATGGGTTGCCGAGTCAGACATCGCCAACTGTTTTGAGGCGATCCCGCACTCAAAGTTGATGTCGGCGATTGAGGAGCGGATCGTCGATCGTCAGATCCTGAAGCTCCTGCGGGCGATGTTGCGCGCGGGGGTGATGGACGAGAAGGCGGTCACGCGCAGCGCTGCCGGGACCCCGCAGGGCGGGGTGATCTCGCCCTGTCTGTGCAACGTCTATCTGCACCGGCTTGACCGGCAGTGGACCGAGCGCGGGCACGGGGTACTGGTCCGCTACGCAGACGACATGGTCGTGATGTGCCGCAGCCAAGCAGAGGCCCAACGCGCCCTCGAGGCGCTGCGGGAAATCCTCTCCGAGCTCGGGCTCACGCTCAAGGACGCCAAGACAAGGATCGTGGAACTGCGCGAAGGCGGGGAGGGGCTGGACTTTCTCGGCTTCCATCACCGCTGGGTGCGCGGTCACACGCCCGCGTCAAGACATCTCCACTTCCTCGCCCGCTGGCCCTCACGCCAGGCAATGCATCACGCCCGCGAGCGGATCCGCCAACTCACGGACCGCCAACGGCTCCATGCACCAGTCGAAGAGGTCGTGCAGGATCTCAACCGGTTCCTGCGCGGCTGGGCGGGGTACTTCCGCTACGGAAACTCCGCCGTCGCCTTCGACACGATCAACCAGCACGCGTACGCGCGGCTTGCGGGGTTCGTGGCCAAACACCACAAACGCCGCACCCGGTACGGCTGGGGCGTCCTCGGCGCCTCACCGGACCGAATGGGGCTGATCAGCCTCAGTGGAACCATCATCGCGCCACGACCTAACCGGCCGTGGCGTCGGGCACGCTGAATGCCGCCGGTGAAGAACGTCGGAGAGCCGTGTGCGGGAGAACCGCACGCACGGTTCGAGGTGGCGGCGGGAGGAAACCAGGCCAGTCGGCAACGCCGCACAGCCTAGGCGCCTCCCGCCGACCCTACACGCCGCCCCATTCTGCGACGGCGTCCATTCAACGGAGCAGCGAAGTGCTGACGCCCGACCCACCGGAAGCGGTCTGAGCGCGGCGCATCGAGTCCATACGCAACGTCGAGCGGGCGGCAGGATCAGGCGATCAGCGTCACGGTCCGCAAGACGGTCGCCTAATGTGAGCCGTCGCGCACGTCGGAACCCAGGGTGTCTGGGTCCAGGCGCCATCGGCATGCGACGCCAGCTGGGATCGGATTTGGGTCATGGCCGCACGCGCTTGCGGGAGGCCTGTCCGCGTCGGCGATGTGCGCTACGAGCGCGACGCGAGAGCGAGGCCGAACGGGCTCCCTTCCGAGTCCCGACAGATCGCCCACCGCGACCCGGGATGGATCACGCTTCCCCCGAGCGCCTTGACCTGCTCAAGCGCGCTCTCCATATCAGGGACGGCGAAGTACGGCAGCGAGAATGTGTCGCCTGGACCGGCACCACGTTCGTGAATGCCGACCGCAGGACCCCCGCTGTGGGTCTGCCAGCCGTGACCTTCGGCTTGGCTGCGCTCGGCGAGCTCGACGCCGAGCAGGCCCGACCAGAACCGCAGCGCCCGAGCGGGATTATCAGCCGGGAACTCGATTAGGCGGAACGATCCGTCCACGTTGCAGACGATAACGGCGCGGCCTGCCGTGGCGTCGCGCGCACGCGCGCTTGAAGCCGGCTCGGGACGAGTTGGATGAATCGTGGCCTCGAGGGGTTTCGGGCTGATCGAGCAGCCAGGCGACCGGGTAGCACAGCGGTATGGAGGGTGCTCAGAGCTCCGGGGAACCCACGCAGGATCGTCAGGACCGTCGTGTCCTTTGGTTTCCTGGGCGAGGAAAGCCACGTCGGTTTGGCGATCTTCCGGACGGGGCTTGGAAGCGGATTGCCAAGCGGACCTTCGACCAGTATCGCGCTGATGGGGTTACGAATCTCGCCGCCGCGCTGACGTATCGCAGCGTGCTGTCGCTGTTCCCCGGAATGGTCGCGTTCGTAGCGCTGCTCGGGTTGGTTGGGGAGTACCCACAGACTTTCAACGGTGTGTTGCAGATCGCCGGGAGTATCGCTCCGCCGTCGACCGTCCAGACGATCTCTGGGCCGGTGCGTGAGGTGATCACGAACAAGGGCGGCGCGGGCGCTCTACTCGGCGTCGGCCTGGTCGTAACCGTATGGGCGGCGTCCGGTTACGTGGGGACGTTTTCTTGGGCCGCGAATGTCATGTGGGAGGCTAGGCGCGGGCGTTCGTGGTATCGGCAATGGCCGTTCAACGTCGCCGTGACGCTGGTCGCCCTCGTGTTAGCGACATTCGTCCTGAGCGCTCTTGTCTTGACGGGTCCCGTCGCCAGGGCAGTAGGCAGCCAGCTGGGTGTCGGCCCCATTGCGCTTAAGGTCTGGAGCATCGCTAAATGGCCGGCGATCGTGGTGGTGGTCACATTGATGATCAGTGGGCTCTACTACATCGCCCCGAATGTTCGGCCGCCGAGCTGGCGCTGGCTGACTCCGGGGGCCATATTCGCCGTGATCGCGTGGGCGATCAGCTCGGCGGGGTTTGGTGTCTACATCGCCCACTTCAACTCATACAACAAGGCGTACGGCACACTCGGAGCCATCGTCACGTTTCTGATTTGGCTCTGGCTGACCAACACCGCCGTGCTGCTGGGCGTCGAACTCGACTCCGAGATTGAGCGTGAACGACAACTGACCGTCGATCCCGGAGCCGCCGATCAAATACAGCTTCCATTGCGGCAAGAATGACGGCACACGTTGCGGAGCCGCCCGCCAAGCGGCCGCATCCGAAAGCGATCGTCGGCCGCACCAGCTGAAGGTCCGCGGTAGTTGCTCGATTGTCGGTCGGCTAAGAGTCCAGCCGCCCGCGCTGCGCGCGGGCACGGCGCTTGCCCTCGTGCATGGCTTGGACGCGAGCGACCGGGATCGCGCGGCCCTTCTCTTTCAGATCGGCGGGCAGCGACTGGGGCTCGGGAAGGCGGTCAGCCCAGGGGTTGCCGCCGCGGAGCAGGGCCGGCACCGTGTGGATGGTGAAGTCGGTCGGCGTCACGCGGTCGAGCTCGTCCCACGA
>JAFASF010000429.1 GCA_019244745.1 Solirubrobacterales bacterium
CCCCGAGCGTCCACGGTGATCTTCTTTGACAAGTCGCCCTGCGCCACCGCGGTCGTCACGCCCGCGATGTTGCGGACCTGGTCGGTCAGGTTCGAGGCCATGAAGTTCACGCTGTCGGTCAGGTCGCTCCACGTGCCCGACACTCCGGTCACCTCGGCCTGACCTCCGAGCTTGCCCTCGGTCCCGACCTCGCGCGCTACGCGCGTGACCTCGTCGGCGAACGCAGAGAGCTGATCGACCATCGTGTTTACGGTCCGCTTGAGCTCCAGCACCTCGCCTTTGACGTCGACGGTGATCTTCTGGCTCAGGTCCCCGTTGGCCACCGCGGTCGTGACCTGAGCGATGTTGCGGACCTGGTCGGTCAGGTTGCGCGCCATGAAGTTCACGTTGTCGGTCAGGTCCTTCCACGTCCCCGCCACGCCGGGGACCTCGGCCTGACCGCCCAGGATTCCCTCCGTACCGACCTCGCGGGCCACGCGCGTGACCTGATCGGCGAACGCGGAGAGCTGGTCGACCATCGTGTTGACGGTGTTCTTCAGCTCGAGAATTTCGCCCCTTGCGTCGACCGTGATCTTGCGGCTCAGGTCCCCGTTGGCCACCGCGGTGGTGACGTCGGCGATATTGCGCACCTGGTCGGTCAGGTTGCGCGCCATGAAGTTGACGTTGTCGGTGAGGTCCTTCCAGGTACCCGCCACGCCCTCGACCTCGGCCTGACCTCCGAGGATCCCCTCGGTGCCCACCTCTCTGGCCACCCGCGTCACCTCGGACGCGAACGACCGAAGCTGATCCACCATCGTGTTGATCGTGTCCTTCAGCTCCAGGATCTCGCCCTTGACGTCGACCGTGATCTCCTGGCTCAGGTCACCGTTCGCCACCGCGGTCGTCACCTGCGCGATGTTCCGCACCTGATCGGTCAGGTTGGAGGCCATGAAGTTCACGCTGTCGGTGAGGTCCTTCCAGGTGCCGGCGACGCCGGGGACGGCGGCCTGGCCCCCGAGCTTGCCATCGGTGCCGACCTCCCTGGCGACGCGCGTGACCTCATCGGCGAAGCTCGAGAGCTGATCGACCATGGAGTTGACCGTGGTGCCGATCCGGGCGAACTCCCCTTTCACCGGTCGGCCCTCGATCTCGAGCGCCATCTTCTGGCTCAGATCGCCCTCGGCCACGGCCACGATCACGCGCGCGACCTCGGTCGTGGGCCGCACGAGATCGTCGATCAGGCCGTTGACCGAATCGATCGTGGTGGTCCATGCGCCCTCGGCGCCGTGAAGGCGGGCGCGCTCGGTCATCCGGCCCTCGCGGCCGATGATCTGGCCGATCCGCACGAGCTCCGCCTCGAGCGCGGCATTGCGGGCGGCGAGCTCGTTGTATGCCGCCTCGAGCCGGCCGATGGCGTCTTTGCGGCGCGCCGGGAGGCGCACACCGAAGTCCCCGCCGGCCGCGGCGCGCAACGCCTGCTCGATTCGCCCCAGCGCGGGATCTCCGGTACCGCGTTCACCGTTTTTGCCAACCGCAGCGGCCGAGCGGTCCTTCGGGGCCCGTGCGGCCCGCGCCCCATCGGATTCCTGCCGCGCTGGAACCACTGTCTTTGCCATATACGCGCCCTCGGATCTATTGATTGGCCCCGGCCAGAATCTCCAGAGTCCACACGCCGCCCCACCGATTGTCAAGGCCCAGTCGCCGGTGCGTTGCTCCACGCGCCGCGGCGCCGGCAAAGCGTTGCGTTACAACTCGGACGATGACCCGTGGCTCACGTGGCGCCACCGTCGGCAATCCGTCTCTGCTGCCGGCGCTGGCCGTGACGGGCGAGAAGGAGGCGCTGCGATTCGGCGAGCGCGCGCTGAACTACGGCGAGCTGCGCGCCGTGGCTGCGCAGCTCGCCGGCCGGCTCCGAGGCGCCGGCCGGGTGGCGGTGTGGGCCGAACCGGCGCTCGAGACCTGCGCGGCCGTGGTCGGGGCGCTGGTCGCGGGCGCGCCCGTAGTCCCCATCAACCCGAAGTCGGGCGAGCGCGAGCTCAGCCACATCGTCAAAGACAGCGAGCCGGCGGTGGTGCTGGCTGCGCCCGGCGCCCGGTTGCCGCCGGCGCTCGCAGCTCTGGAGCGCGTGGACGTCGACGTCAACCACCGGGGCTCGGATGAGCCGCTCCCGGCCGAGCCCGACCCGGAGGCGCCGGCGCTCGTCGTCTACACGTCGGGGACGACCGGCCCCCCCAAGGGTGTCGTCCTGCCGCGCCGGGCTCTCTCCACCAATCTCGATGCGCTGGCCGAGGCCTGGCGGTGGACCGAGAGCGACGTGCTCACACAGGGGCTTCCGCTGTTTCACGTCCACGGCCTCGTGCTCGGTGTGCTCGGTCCGCTTCGCCGCGGCGGAACGCTACATCACCTGGGGTCGTTCTCGATCGAGGGGGTCGCCGCCGAGCTGGCGGGTTCGGCGACCATGCTGTTCGGCGTGCCAACGATGTACCACCGGCTCGCCGAGGCCGCCGAGGGGGATCCTTTGGTGGCGCGCGCATTGGCCGGGGCGCGGTTGCTGGTCTCCGGCTCGGCTGCGCTCTCGACCGCCGACCACGAGCGGATCGAGCGAGCCACTGGCCAGCGCGTGGTCGAGCGCTACGGGATGACCGAGACGCTCATGAACTGCGCGGTGCGAGCCGACGGAGACCGCCGCCCCGGCACCGTCGGACCGCCGGTCGGAGGCGTGCAGCTGCGCCTCGTCGACGACGACGGCTCGGTCATCGAGGCCGGCGAGGGCGAGACCGTGGGCGAGATCCAGGTCCGCGGCCCGAACCTGTTCCTCGGCTACCTGAACCGGCCCGACGCGACCGAAAACGCGTTCCGCGAGGGCTGGTTTTGCACCGGCGACGTCGCGACGCGCGACCCCGACGGCTACATCCGGCTGATCGGGCGGCAGGCCACAGACCTGATCAAGAGCGGCGGGTTCAAGATCGGCGCCGGCGAGATCGAAGCCGCGCTGCTCGATCACCCCGGGATCTCCGAGGCCGCGATCACCGGCGAGCCCGATCCCGACCTCGGGGAGCGGATCGTGGCGTGGATCGTTCCCGCCGGCGATCCGCCACCGTCCGAGAACGAGGTCGCCGATCATGTCGCCGCGCTGCTGGCGCCCCACAAGCGCCCGCGCGAGGTGCGCTACCTCACCGGCCTGCCGCGCAACGAGCTCGGGAAGGTGATGAAGAACCGGCTGGGGTAGCCGGCCTGGCCGGCCAGGGGTGTCCGAGAAAAGGCACCTAGGTGGGGCCATATCTCGGACACCCCCAAAGCTCGCGCCTCACGGGGTGGAGCGCCCGCCGGCGCACCGGCGCCGCCAGCGACGGGTAGCCCCCTAGATGTTCCCGTCCCCGTCGCTGGGCCCGCCGTTGTTGTCACTATCCATGTCCCCGCCGTTGCCCTGGGGGATGCCGCTCGTCGGCGGCGGGGGCGGCGGGGTCGGAGTGGTCTGGGGAGCGGGAGCCGGCGCTGGTGCCGGTGCCGGCGCCGGCGTGGTGGCCGGTGCGGGCGTGGTCGCCGGTGCGGGCGTGGTGGTCGGCGCCGGAGTGGTCGTGGCCGGCGCCGGCGTGGTCGCCGGCGCGGCCTGAACGGGGGCCGGCGGCGGTGGCGGCGTCCGCACGATGAACGTCCGGCTGCTTGAGACGTTCGCGGCGCCCACCAGCGTTACCACGAGGTGGTGGCGGCCGGGCGCCAGATTGTGGAACACAACGCGATCGGATCCGCGCCGCGTGCGATGGTCGAGCGCGTAGCGGAACGGATCGGGGCCGGAGGCCTTACCGCCGCGGAGGGCAACCCGGACCGTCACGACCGATCCGGTGTGCGCTCCGGCCGCGGGAGCGAGAATCCGCAGGCTGAGCTGTGGTTTCGGCGCGCTTGCCGGCGCCGCCGCCACCGCGACCGAGGTGGTTGCCTGACTGCTGCTCGATGAGGAACTGCTCCCGCACGCGGCGGCGAGGAGAGCCAGGGGAAGGGCGCCGAGCGCCCAGGTTGCTTTAGAGGATCTGAGCCGGGGGAGTTTCATTGGAGGAGCACCTTTGTAGTTCGTCGGGAGATCGCCACCCCCCAGGCTGCGATCGCTGTCCCCTGTGAGGACGCTCGCGTGGCGGGTCTCCTTCCCGTCTACTACTTCGGGAAGTGCGCGGCCAGGATGCGCGGGATCTGCCCGGGCTTCGCGCCCGGTAGGGGCGGCGCCACCCAGCACGCCTGGTCGGTGCCGCTCGCCGGCCGTTCTCCGTTGCCCGGGGCGCCGGTGGGCTGGCAGTCCCAGGAGGGCAAGGCGAAGCTGCCGGGGAACCTTCCTCCGGCGGAGAAGCTCTTTGGGTCGGCGAGCCACAGCGACGGCGGATAGGTGTTGCCGCGACTGTTGGGGTCCCGCTTCGACGCGAGGCCGCCCTGGGTCTCCGGACCGACCGGCGAGAACTGCCGCAGGTAGTGCCCGCACGGAGCGCCGCCGCAGCTCAGGCTGCCGCCGTAGTCGGTCGTCTTGGCCGCGAGACCGACGGCCCCGACCGAGATGAAGTCCGAGAGCAGCTGCTGGTGCAGCGACAGCCAGTTGAGGATCGGGTTCAGCTGTTCCAGGAACGGCGCGAGCATCCCGAGCAGCGGCTCGGCGCCGAGCAGGACGTCGCGAAAGGCAGGGAAGCCCGTCTCGGAGGCAGTGACGAGCGGCCCCAGGTTGTCGAACAGCTTCAGCAGATCGGGCGACAGCGTTTGGATCGAGGCCAGGGTCGGACCGAGGTCCTGGGCGACCGGGAGCAGCTCGAGGACGAGCGGATTGGTGTCCTGGGCAAAGCTCTGGAGCGCGGCGAACGTCGCCCGGGTCTGGGACAGGAAGGCCGGGAACGCCTGGATCGTGGCCGCGAGCTGGTTGTTGTTGGCGGCGGTGGTGGCGAACGTCGCCCCCGCGCTCGTGATCAGGTTGCGCAGCGCCGCCTGGTTGCGGCTCAGCGCGGCGAACGTCGTGTTGCCTCCTTGAAGCAGCCGCACGACCGCCGCGTGCTCGAGGTTGAGGACCTGCAGGACGTCGGTGGCGTTGATCGCGAACGGCGGCAGGTTGCCGATCGCACTGTTGAGGTTCTGGCCGTTGCCGGCGAGCGCGATGCCGAGCTGTTGCTGCCAGACCTGGAAGGCCCGGCGGGTGGTCGGGTCGAACGCGTCGAAGATCTGGTCGAGCTGCACCGCCGGTTGGACGTTGGTGCGGGAAAGCAAGCCCCCGTCGGGCAGCGCCGGCGCGCTCGGGGATCCGGGGGTGAGCTCGACGTAGGTCTCGCCGAGGATCGTCTTCTCGCGCAGGATCGCCCGCGCGTCCTCGTGGATCGGCGCGTATGGGTTGTCGAGCTGGATCGTCGCGATCGTCCGGTTGCCCTGCGGGTCCAGTGACTTGGCGACCACCTTGCCCACCGATACGCCGGCGATCCGCACGTCGGCCTGCGTCGCGAGTTGCTGGGCGTAGGGGAACGAGGCCTCGAAGCGATAGCCCCGTGCCTCGAACGGAATCGTGCCGCCGAACGACAGCCACAGAAACAGCAAGAGCCCGAAGCACGACAGGGCGAACAGCACCATCGTGACGATCTTCGCCACCGACGGAGGACGCGTGACCATCAGCCCGGCCTCGCCGTCAGGGTCGACCTGACATCGCGCACGGCTCCCAGGCCGGAGCAGAACGCCCTCAGCGGCGCCAGGTTGAGCAGGCCCCCGACGAGCGCGTAGGGCGAGCCCGAGTTTGTCAGCAGCCCGATTTGGGAGCAGCTGAACTGGATGAACAGCGGGCGGTAGGGGCCGTTGGCGTCCTGGACCGAGAACACCGTGCGCGTGTTGTGACCGAGCCACGCCAGCCACCACAGGTAGCCGTGCTGCACGCCCCCCGGGAAGTACCCGAGCATGTTGACGAAGTGGTTAAGGACGCCGAACACCTTCTGCAGGTTGGGCGTCGCGGTGGCGAGCTCGGTCGCGGCCGGGCGCAGGTTGCGGACCAGCGGCTGTGCGGCGACGACGAACGGGCGGATCTGGTCGCGGACGATCGAGCAGGTCGAGCGCGGCGGCCCCGACGCGCACGTCGCCCCACCGGGTCCGGCGAGCGTCGTCAGGGCCGCGTTCGCCGCCGGCAGCGCCCGCGCCGCCGGCAGCAGGTTCGTGGCCGTGGGCCCGAGCTGATTGGCGAACGCCTGCACCTGGCCGAGCGTCGCGGTCGCCTGCCTCAACGTCGGCGGCAGGTCGGCGACGGCGCGGCTGATGTTCTGGTCCTCCGAGGCAAAGGCCCTGAACACGGTCGCACTCGAGCCTACGAGCTGCACTATTTGGCCCTGCTTGGCGGCCAGCGCGGTGTTCAGCCGCTGGAGCGAGTTGACCAGCCGCCGCAGATCGGTCGCCCTCAGCGCCAGGGCGCTGCTCACGCGCGCCAGGTCCTGATGCGTGGGCTCGAACCGCTCGAGCACCTGGGCCAGCTCGTTCCCGCCGCCGTCCTTCAGCCCCTGCCCCGCGCCGTTGACCAGCAGGTTGAGATAGGCGCGCGAATCCGCGTCGAGCGAGGAGAGGATCTCGTCGAGGTTCGTATCGGGCAGGGTCTGGGAGACCGGGATGGTGAAGCCGGGCTTGGCGACCGGCGCGCCGGCCGACCCCGGATCGACCTCGATGAACATGTCCTTGAGGCCGGTACGCGGGCGCAGCAGGGCGCTCGCGTCGGTGTGGATGAGGTGCTGGTACCTCGGGTCGATGTCCATCTGCACGACCGCGAGGCCGTTCTTCAGCGTGACCCCGCCGATTTGCCCGATCTGCACCCCGGAGACCCGGACCGACTGGCCCTGCCCAGGGGTCACCGCCTGGGCGGTGGACATCTCGGCATACATCCTGATCTGGCTGGGCGCCCACGGAAAACGCAAACCCTCGTGGTTGAGGATGTAACCGGCGACCACGATCGAGAGGATCAGCAGCACCACGATCGCCACGAAATCGGCCAGGTGGTTCTTGATCGCCCGCTTCATCTCTACTTGACCTGGGTGAGGGTGGGCCCGGTCGCCGCGGACAGGTTCGTGATCGGAGGCTGGGTCTCACAGGGCACGCCCGGCTCGAGCGGCGGACGACGCCCTCCCGGCGGCAGCGTCGGCTGACTGGCGATCAGCGGCGCGACCGCCTGTCCGAACGCGCCGGGCGAGAGCGAGTAGGTGAGCCCGCCAGCCGTGAACAGCACGCGGATGTACGGGCCGTTGGCGTCGAAGTTCCGTGACTCGCCGGCCAGCCCGGGCAGGTAGTCGACCGCTTCGACGAACACCTTGCGGGGCGGGAAGCCGTTGGACGCGTTGAAGTGCGGGTCGTTCAGCGTGAGCTGCGACCACGGGTAGACGACGGTCGCCAGACAGCTCGACGCCGGGCGGACGCCGTCTCGCATCAGGGGGATCGTCCCGGCAGTCAGCCGGGCGAGGGGCGGCACCGTCGCGGCGAGGTCCGGGGCCAGGCCGCCCAGCTCTGAAGGCGCGACGAGCAGCCGCAGCTGGCCGATCAACGGCAAGCTCGCGTCGATCGCGGGGCCGGATGACTTGACGCCGGGGATCAGCGCCGAGGCGAGCGCTTCCAGCGGCGGGAACGCGGCGTTTAGCGAGTTGAAAGCGGGGGTCGCGGCCGCGAGTGTCTGCGGCAGCTCCGCCACCGCGTTCTCGAGCGCGATGTTCTGGCGCGCGAACGCCGCCGCGGTGGTGTTGAAGTCGGTGATCAGGCTCTGGAGGTTCGCCGGGTTGGCGGTGAGTGCCCCGGCGACCATCCCCTGGGCGGCGATCCAGTTCGACACGTCGCGCGGTTGGATGCCCAGGGCGCTGTGGGCGACGATCGAGGAGTACTTGTAAGCAGGAAGCCAGAACGGGATCGAGGCGTTGTAGCCGGGGCCCCCCTGCTTGACCGCGGTGCCGTACTGATCGAGCAGGATCTGCAAGTTGCGGCGCGTGTCAGCTTGCAGTGAGGTGAGAACCTGGTCGAGCTGGACGGGCTCTACACCCTGCCGGGGCGAGAACGTGTAACCATCGGGAGCCGCCGGTGCCGACGGGGTGCCGGGACTCACGTCGACGAAGAAGTTCCCCTCCAGGAACGTACGCGGGCGGATCCGGAACGTCGCATCCTTGTGTAGAGGGAGGCCCTGATTGTCGATCTCCAGGGCCACGTTGGCGGCTGCGCAACGACCCTCGGGCGTTCCACCGGCCGGGCAACCCGCCCCCGGACTGACGCTGTCGACCTTGCCGACGTTGACCCCGGCGATCCTCACCAGTGACCCGGGGCGCAGACCGTTGGCGTTGGAAAAGGTCGCGTGAACGGTGAACGGCGAGGCGAACGGGTTGGCGAACTTGGTGAACACCAGGTACGTGATCAACACGAGCGCGACGATCCCGATCACACCGGCCGTCAACGTGCTCATGCCCCCCCGGCGTCGTCGCAAGCGGCTCATGGGTTCGATGGGTTGTAGGGGAGCTGAGGTCCGGTCGTGGGGTTGCGGCTGAACGTCTCACCGGCCGGAACGTGGGCGCGGCCGTGGAACGTCGGTCCTTGGTCGCCGGGCGTGTGGGGCTCGACCACGAGGTTGCGGCCCTCCGGGTCGGCGCTGTTGAGCTTCTTGGGCCAGCCGCGCTGGCCGGTCTCGCAGTCGGCGTTGCCGCCGTTGGCGATCGCCGCGCCGTAGGACTGCGCGTGGAGGAACTGCCCTCCTCCGAACACCGTCAGCGGCGGGACGTCGCTCCCCGAGGTGCCGTTGACCGGTGTGGCCGCACCCTGCTGGCCGACGCCGCCGCCCGACGGCGCGGCGAGGTTGATCATGGCGCGCTGGGCGAAGCCGTACCGGGTCAGGGCGGAGAGATGCTCGGCGACGTACGTCCACCAGTAATTCCAGTCATCGCACACCGTCTGGTACGGCCCGAGGTAGCGGACCATCGGGTTGAGCGTCCCGACCGTGCCGGTGAGACCCCGCAGCGCCTCATTGGTTCCCGGAGCCAGCGCGAGCTGCCGAAGCGCACCGAGCAGCTGCTGCAGGTTCGCGTTCAGGATCGGCGTGCGGGCGAGCGTCCGGGTGCCCGCCGCGACGGCCGGGTTCAGGACCGGCAGCGCCGCCGCGAGCGCCGCGGTCGCGGGCGTCAGACTCCGGCCGAGGGTGGTCAGGTTCGCCAAGAACGGCTGCTGCACGCGCAGCGATGCGGTCCCGACGCTGAGCGTCGACGGTGACTGCGCGATCGTCGACTCGAGCGCGGCCGGGTCTCTGGAGAGCGCTTCGAACGTCGTCGCCAGGTCGGTGAACAGCTGCGCGAAGGCCGGCGCCACTGGCCTGATCGTCCCGGTGAGCGCGCCCAGCGACTGAAGAAAGCCGGTCAATTGGCTGCGCGGATCCGACAGGTAGCGCGCCACCGGCGCCAGGTTCCCCAAGAGCGCCGGGAGGGTGGCGATCGTGTCGTTGAGCGACGAACCTCGGCCGGCCAGAGAGTCTCCCAAACCCAACACGGTGAGCTGGACCGCTCGCCGGGTCTTGGGATCGAACGTCTTGAAGACGTCGTCGGACTGCACCGGGACCCGGGTCTGCGAGATCGGCAACGTTCCGCCGTCCGGGATCAGGTTTGGCGATACGCCCTTGTGCAGGTCGACGTACTTCGAGCCGAGGACCGACACCGGCCGGATCGTGACCGTGGAGTCAACCGGGACGCTGCCGTACCCCTGACTGAGCCGGAGCGTCAGCTGTGCTCCGACCTGGCCGTCGGGCAACCGGACCGGATCCATGGCCGACACGATCCCGATCCGGTACCCCCCTTCGCGCACGTCGTTGCCGGGGATCAGGTCGGCGCCGTTCGCGATGTCGACGTTCAGCTCCTTGGTCGGCACGAACGGGAGGCCGCGGTTGGCGTTGTACGCCAGGAACACCCCGACCAACACGATCAGAACGGTCACCGCGCCCACGAGGACGGGGTTGGCGAACGCGGAACGGGTGCTTCGTCTCATCGCGCGCTCACGGGTCGAGGAGGTAGTTGAGGAGCTGGCGCGCCTGGTCGGCCGGCGCCGAGCCGCCAGCCGGCGCCGGCCGCGACGGACCTCGGCTGGCCACGAGTCGGTTCGGGCTCGCGGGGCTCGCGGCCCCGGCCACGCGTGGCGACGGGCTCGTCGCGGCGCCGGCGGCCCGGGCGGTGCCGCCACCCGTGTCCCCGGCTGCTAAATCGGCGGCGGCTAGCCGGCAAACGCTCGTCCGAGGACCGCGCTCGCCTGGCGGTGCGCCCCCCGGGTCGGGTACGCACGCGCCGGGATTTGTGGGATCGGGCTCGTTGACGCCGGGCTGGCTGGGTCCGAGCCACGCGTAGCACTGGCGATAGCTCGGACCGAACTGCTTGAGGTTGATCGCGATCGTCGCCGGCGTGGCGTACGGCGAGCACTTGGGGTCCACGAACGAGTCGACCGCCAGCAGGTGGCCGAAGGGGCCGAACGTGTTGATCGAGAGCGTCTGATTGAAGACGTACTGGAGCAGCGCCTCGAGCCCCGTGTAGCCACGACCACCGGGGCTGCGCGGGTCGGCCTCCACGGCGCGGCCGCGGTCATCGAGGTCGTGCAGCACGATCGCGAGGTTCTGGGCGAGCTCCGGGGTGTGTTGGGCGAAGTCGTTCAGGAGGCTGACCGTCGGCCCCGCGGCTTGCACCGCGGCCGTCCCGGTCACCGACGCCTGTCCCAGCGACCTGATCGCCGGAAGCGCCGAGCGCGCGAAGTCCGGGAGCATGCCGAACAGGCTGTTCAACTGCGCCGCTGACCGGTTCAGGTTCGCGAGCACGGGCTCGTTGGCGCTGGTCGCCGCGCTCAGCTGTGCGAGCGCGGGGCGCAGCTGCTCGAGGAACCCGGGCAGCAGCTGGAGCGTTTGTCGCAGGTTCGCCTGCTGGGTCGCGGTCGCCGACGCCGTGTTGTTCGCCTCGGTGATGAAGCGCTGCACCTGCGCGCTGTTGTTGGCCAGCGCCGTGGTCACGGCGTCCGCGTTCACGGTCAGCTGCTGCAGCGTCCTCGAGTCGTTGGCCAGCAGGGCGAGCAGGTTGTCGGTCTCGGTGATGGCCGGGACCGCCCGCCGGAGCGCCTCTTGGAGGTCACCGCCACGGGCCGCCGCGGCCGCTCCGAGCTCGTTGATGATCAGCGTCAAGCGCTCGCGGTAGGGCAAGCGCATGACGTCGAGGAGCAGGTCGGCGGGGATGGTGGACTGGGTCTGGCTGAGCGGGATCGTGCCGCCCGGTGCCAGCACCTCTCCGCGCTGGCCCGGTTCGCAGTCGATGTAGTACTCCCCGATCAGCGACTGCGGCCTCGACTGGCAGGACGCGTCCGAGTGAAACGCGCCGAAGCCGCTTCGGGTCACCTGTACGGTGACGAGCGCGTAGCACGCACTGGTCTCGCCGCCGCGGCAGGCCGCGGGGAGATCGATCGATTGGATCGTGCCGGCGCGGACCCCGGCGATCCGCAGCTCGGCACCGGATACGAGTCCGAACGCGTTGTCGAGCTCGATCTTGTACGTGCCGAGCGCACTGGGTTCGCTCGTCGCCCCGGTGGCGATCACCGCGAAGCCTCCGAGACCCAGGACGATCGCGCCGATCAGCAGGATCCGCCTCATGGGCCCGTCGGCACCTCGCTCGGGTTGCACGGAAATCCGCTCCCGGGAAAGAACAACGCGCCGCGCTCGATCGAGCCCGGGCACCGGTCGCCCTGGAATGCGGTCAATCCGCCGCCGGGGCCGGTGAGCAGCTGGATCACCTTCGTTATCTGCTGCGCGAGGGGAAGCGAGCTGACCAGCGAGCTGTCGGCCGCCGAGAGCACCCCCAGCGTCGCCGCCACGCGGCTGGCGCCGCCGTTAGCGTCGATCGTTCCGGGATGCGAGAAACCTTCGAACCAGCCCGTGAGATCGACCGCGTATGGGCGTGCGGTGGCGAGCTCGGGAATGAAATCGCGGAGCGCGAGGGTCGACTCCGGGAACGCGCCGGCTCGCACCTTCCCGTTCGCATAAGTGTTGCGCACCGTCGCGTCGGCGAGGGGCACCCCCAGCCTGGTCAAGTCGATCAGATCGTTGTTCTGACCGGGGCTCGAGATGAGCTGCGAGAGCGCGCGGACTGTCGGGACCGCATCCTGGGCCAGCGGCCGCAACTGCACCAGGAGTTGCTGGAGCTTGGGAGCCACCGGCTTGGCGACATTCACCAGCGGCGTCAGGACCGCGAGCGCGTGGTTGAGGTTACGGAACGTCGTGATCGCCAGGCCCATGAACCCGGGGAGCCGCTGAATCGACTGCCCGAGCGCGGTCCGCTGCGCCGCCAGCGCTTGGGTGGTCTGAGACAGGTTTGCGACCAGCCCGCTCAGATCGGCGCTGCGCTGCGAGAGCGTGGACACCAGATCGCTCGAGTTGACGATGAAGTTCGTGAAGTTGCCCGTGTCACGGTTGATCTCCGAGAACAGCGCTCTGCTCGCCACGATCGCTGGGTTCAGGTACGCCCACCCCGCCTGGGCCTGCCGGCCGCGGTCCGCGTACTGGGACGCCGAGCCCTGGATCACGTTCTGCAGGCCCTTCACGGTGGCCGGATCGAGGGTGTTGAACAGCTGGTCGAGGTCGACCGCGCTCGTGGTGTCCTCGGTCCCGAGGGTGCCGTTGTCCGGGATCGCCGGCGCGGTCGCCGGACCGAGGCGAAGGTCGACGTAGCGGTTGGCGATCCCCGACAGGGAGGCTTGGCGGACGGTCGCCACCGTACCCTCGTGCAGCGGGCTGAAGGTGGAGTTGCTGATCGACAGCGTCAGCTTGGCCTGGCCCTCCGGCGTCAGCGAGATGCCGGAGACAGAGCCGATCGGGTTGCCCGCCACCTGCACCTGGTCGCCGGTGACGATCTGGCTGGCGTTGACGAAGATCGCCTGGACCTGGTAGCTGCTCCCGGACGACAGGATGATCACGACGACCGCCACCAAAACCACCGCGAGGGTCGCGACCGCGGCGACCCTTCCGATCACCGTTGACTTCCGCACCGCCGATCCTGGCCGATCGTTTCCCCCCGACCGGTGAGTCGGGAGCCTCTCCAGCACGAACCTGCTGGTCACGCTACAGCGGTCCCGCTCGAAGTGTCAATGGACAGCCGCCCCGTAGATCTGCTTGCAATTTTGCTGATGGCCTGCTAACCTGCAAGCAGATCAATTCCCCCTCACCCAGGAGCAGACAGATGGCTAACACCCAGACCAAGAACGGTGCGCCCACCTTCGATGCTGCCTTCGAGCAGGTCAAGGAGCTCAACGAGCAGGTCATCGCGGCCGCTCGTAACGTGGGCAACCTGTACGTCGATTCTTATGAGAAGGCGGTCAACCGCACGGTCGACCTCCAGCTCAAGGTCGCCGGCCTCACTCAGCAGGAGTGGCTCAAGAGCCTGATCGAGGCCCAGGCCGACTTCACCCGCGAGGTTGCGGAGTCCTACACGACCGCCGCGCGCAGCCTGCTCAAGTAGGCTTTCAAAAACCAAGCCCAAAAATGAGGAGCACCGATGGATTCCATCGGTGCTCTTCGCGTTGGAAGGAGGCCACATGGAAGCTGTGTCTCGCCCTCACGTCACGTTGCCGACCGGATCGTCGGCACTGCTGGAAAGCTGGCTGGAGGGCTGGACCGCCGGTCTCCGCGGCCTGAGCGAGGGCTTCGCCGCCACGCTCCGGCGGGGCCACGGCGGGCTCGACCTCACGCGCTGGTTCGAGGTGGCCTCCGCCCGCCGTCGGCCCGCTTGGGCGACACCCCACGAGGTCGTGTTCGAAGCGCCGGTCGGACGGCTGCGTGACTTCTCCGTCGGGCGGCGCTCGGGGAACCTGGTGGCGACGCTGGTGCTCCCACCCCAGGCCGGCCACGACTCCTGCATCGTCGATTACTCGCCCGAGCAGAGCCAGATGCGGACGATCCTCAATTCGGGCCTCACGCGCGCCTACTCCCTCGACTGGATCGGCGCGACGCGCGAGACCGCCGACGCGTCGATCGGGGACTACCTCGAGGTGGTCGACCGGGCGGTCGGACACTGCGGAGGTCGGGTCAACCTCATCGGCGACTGCCAGGGCGGGTGGCTCGCGGCGATCTACGCGGCGCTTCATCCCGAACGGGTCAACACGCTCACGCTCGCCGGTGCGCCGATCGACTTCCACGCCGGCGTTCCGGTGATCGGCGATCTCCTCCGCCGGCTCGCACCCGGTGGAGACCTCCGCTTCTTCGAGGCGATCGTCGCGGCCGGCGGCGGCACCTTGAGAGGCAAGTACATGCTCGCGGGATTCATCACGATCAAGCCGGGCGATGAGATCTCGCGCCAGCTCGAGCTGCTGGCGCATCTCGACGACCCCGCGCACGTCGACCGCTACCGCGAGTTCGAGGACTGGTTCAAGCACACCCAGGACATTCCGGGGGCGTTCTACCTGTGGATCGTGCGCCACCTGTTCCGCGACAACGAGCTGATCGAGGGCGCACTCGAGATCAGCGGTGAACGTGTGGACCTCGGCCGGATCGAGATGCCGTTGAACCTGCTCGCGGGCGCCGCCGACCACATCACGCCGCCCGACCAGGTGTTCGCGATCGCTGAGGGCGCCGGCACCCCCGCGGGCCTTGTCCAGCGCGACGTGGTCCCCGGTGGCCACCTCGGGCTGTTCATGGGACACCGGGCGCTGGGCGAGCACTGGCCGCCGCTGCTGGCCGAGGTGCTACGCCACTCGACGCGGGTGGCCCGAAAAGCCGCTAGCGGGCGGTCCAGCCCTGGTCCATCATCACGGGAACGCCCGTGAACGCCCGCCCCGCGGGGCCGGCGAGGAAGGCCACCACCTCGGCCACCTCCGAGGGCTCTATCAGCTCCTTGACGGCGTGCGGTGCGAGGATCACGTCCTCGAGGACGCGATCCTCCGGCAGGCCGTGGGCTCGCGCCTGGTCGGAGATCTGAGCCTCGACCAGCGGCGTTCGCACATACCCAGGGCAGACCGCGGTCGCCCTGATCCCAGCGTCGGCGCCCTCGAGCGCGAGCGTCTTGACCAGTCCGATGAGCCCGTGCTTGGCCGACACGTAGGCGGCCTTGTACGGCGATGCGACGAGACCGTGCACCGAGACGATCGCGATGAAGCGCCCGGAGCCGCTGTCGCGCAGCGCCGGCCACGCATGCTTGGCCAGCATGAACGGGCTGGTCAGCATCAAGCTGACGATCGTCTGCCAGCGCTCCTCCGGAAACTCATCGATGGGCGCGACGTGCTGGACACCGGCATTGGGCACCACGACGTCGAGTCGACCGAAGCGCTCGCGCGCCGCGGCCACCGCGGCGGCGTTGGCCTCCGCCAGGGTCAGGTCGGCCTCGTAGGCGACGCCGGGTCCTTCCCGGTCCGGATGGAGGTCGACCGCGAGCACGTTCATCCCGGCTTCCTCGAGCCGGGCCGCCACGGCACGGCCGATCCCGCTCGCAGCACCGGTGACGAGCGCTGCCTTGCCCTCGAGACTCATTTCGCCCGCGAGCGGTTCTTGGCACCGCGGTTCGTCGCGGACGCCCGGGGAGACGTCGACACGAATGCGTCGTACACCTCGCGCAGCGCGGTGCGCTGACGCGCGGTCAGGCGCGGGTCCTCAGCGATGGCGTCGAGCACCGCACTGTCCTCCGCGTCCGCACTGGGCGACTTCACTCCCGCCTGGGCGTAGAGCGTGTCGGCCGAGACCTTCAGCGTCCTGGCGATGGCCTCGAGCACGTGCTCGGACGGCGCGCGCAGGCCGCGCTCGATCTGCGACAGGTATGGATTCGAGATTCCGGCCAGCTCGGCAAACTGCCGCATCGAGAGCTCCGCCAGCTCCCGCTGCTGGCGGATGATCTCCCCGAGCGTCGTTGCGGAGCCCCTCGGCTCGTCTGCGGCCATCGCGGCCCTACATGTCCTGGCCGCCGTTGACGTCGAACACCGCGCCGGTGATGAATGACGAGTAGTCGGAGGCCAGGAAGTGCACCACGCGGGCGATCTCGTCCGGCCGCCCCAGCCTACCCATCGGGATCTGCGACCTGATGCGGTCGAGCACCTTCTCGGGCACGTGCTCGAGCATCTCGGTCGCGATGAACCCCGGCGCGACGGTGTTGACCGTGATCCCGATCGAGTCGTCGGAGAGCTTGTCGGCCTTCTTGAGCTGGAAGCAGGCCTCGCGGGCCAGGGTCTTGGTCAAGCCGAACAAACCGGACTTCGACGCGGCGTAGTTGGCCTGCCCGATGTTGCCGATCTTGCCGATGATCGAGCTGATGTTGATGATCCGCCCGGTGCCCCGCTCGATCATGTGCGGCAGCACGGACTGGGACATGAAGAAGGCGCCGCTCAGATTGACCGCGATCACCTTGTACCAGTCCTCGTCGGACATCTTCAGGACGGTCTTGTCGATCGTGATGCCCGCGTTGTTGACCAGGATGTCAAGACGGCCGTGCTGGTCGAGGACCTCCTCCACCGTGCGCCGGCAATCCTCCGCGGAGCCCACGTTACCCTGGTGGATGCTCGCCTCCACCCCGTGCTCGCGAAGCTGAGCCACGAGCTCGTTCGCGTGCTCGGTATCGCGCCCGTAGCCGGCGGCCACGATCGCGCCCTGCTCGGCGAAGCTGCGGGTGATCGCGGCGCCGATGCCGCGCGTCCCGCCGGTCACGAACGCCACCCGCCCCGTCATCCGGGGGCGGCGGCGATCGGCGGGGAACACCTCGGTTTCGGGCACCACGGTCGGCGGAGCCTTCGATTTGCTCGTTGTCTCGGTAGTCATTGATCCTCTCCTGTGGTTTGCTGTTCAGCGCTCCGAGCGTTCGGCCAGCCAGGCGCTCATCTCCGGCCAGATCTGCTTGCGCGCGGCGGAGCCGGCCATCAGGCCGATATGACCACCGGGACGGTCGAAGTGCGTGACGTCCTCGCTCGCCACCAGATCGAAGATGGGCATGGTTCCCGCGCGTGGCGCGATGTGGTCGGCGCCGGCGGTCACCACCAGCAGGTTCTGATCGATACGCCGTAGATCGACGATGTGCCCCCGCAGGCGAACGCGGCCCTCGGGCAGGGCGTCGTCCTGATACATCCAGCGAATCCATTGAGACCAGGCACGCCCGGGGAAGGGCGGGTTGTCCGCGACCCACTTGGCCATCGGCTGGTACGCCTCGGGTCGCGCCGTTCCGTCCAGGACCCCCTCCGCGAGCTTGCGGTACGTCGTCCAGAAGTTGGTAACCGGCTTGAGCAGCTTGTTGGCGAAGTCGACCCCGCGGCCGGGCAGTACTCGCCATTGCTCGGCGACCCACTCGGTGTCGAAATCGGGATCGCCGACCCAGGCTGCGTACGTGGAGCCACGTCCGACCACCGGCATCGTCAGCAGCACGAGGTTGCGCACGCTGGTCGGCGCATCTCCGCGGTCGAGTCCGCAATACATCGCGCACAGCGTGGCGCCGATGCACCACCCCATCAGCGTCAGCTCCTCGGCACCCGAGGCACGAAGCGTCTCGCGCACCGCCCAGTCGAGCTCGTCGCACACATAGTCCTCGATACCCATCTCGGCGTCTTCTTCATCGGGCACTCCCCAGTCGACCAGGAACACGTCGAATCCCTCGCCGAGGAGATACTCGACGAACGATCCGCCGGGTCGCAGATCGAAGATCTCGGGCCGGTTGATGAGAGCGAACACGAGCAGGATCGGCACGGCGTGGGACCGTTCCGAGGAGCGGTAGCGGTACAGCGTCGTCTTGCGGTGCGTCCAGACGACCTCGCGCGGGGTCGCTCCGGTCACCGCGTCGTCGGTCGTCAGGACGATGTTCGTGAATTCGAGCCCTGCGGTCGGCGCCCGCCGGAGCCGGTCGACCGCGCTCATGGAGCCTCGGCGCGCTCGCGCGCGAGTTCGTCGCGCAACTGCTCTAGCTCCTGGAGCACGCGCTCTAGCTTGTCTTCGGTGCGGTTCAGTTGCCGGGCGAGCCGAGTGATGTCGGCCCGGCCGGCGAGCCGCAGGTTGCGCAGCAGCAGGTCGGCGAGGTCCCAGCCGATCCGCGTGAGCGCCGCGGCGTTTTCCGCCCCGAGCGCCAGCAAGCGCCCGAAGCTTGGGGTGGAAATCGCTTTCTCGAGCGCTGCCGCGGCCTCGGTCTCGGCTCGCCCGTAGAGTGCCCGAATCTGATCCTCGGGCGTGGAAGCTCCATCAGAGGTGTCAGCCATCGGCGGGTTGTACCGCCTGGTGGCCGTCGCCACAAGGTGTAGCGTCACACCGGTGTGGCCCCGGGCTCGGAGGCGGAGCCTGTGGGGCGTCCGGTCGGAGCCGCACAGCGCGCTCAGAACGCCGCCTTCAGCCAGCGCTCCCAGTTCTCCTTCGTGTCTGCCGGATCGACGCCCTCGCGGAACACGTGGATACTCATTCCGACCGGCCCGCCGAACGCGTTGCGGCCGAAGAAGCAGTAGAGCGAATCGGCCGTACGAACGCCCAGGAAGTTCGGCCGCTGATAGTCGATCACGCCCTCGATCGGCTCCATACCCTGCGGGGTGAGACGGACAGGGTCGCCCTCTCCGGCGTGATCGCCGAGGCCGAGAGCCTGCTGGAGGCGCTCGAAACCGTCGGGGGTGGACGACGTCGGCGGCCCCTGTATGCCGGCGGGTACGTCGCCGACGTAGGTGGCGGGGCGTCCGGAGAAGTGCTCCAGGTACTGGCCCAGCGTGTGCAGGTAGAAGTCGGTGTGGTGCTGAAGGGCGTCGTACTGCGTGTCCCAGTTCTCGACGAAGATCCCGCTGTGGGCGTATCGCAGCAGGGTCGTCCCACCCTCGCGGCCTTCGATCACGTACTCGAGGGCGTTGAACCAGTCGCCCTGCTCCTGGCGCACCACGAGGTGATGTGGCGGCTCCCAAACCTTTACCGACGAGCCCTGTGGATCGATCTCGTTGGGAAACAGCCAGGCTGCGTTGCCGGCGGTGGTGGCGACGGCTTCCCAGACCTGCTCGGGGCTGGCGGGAAGGATGACTTCACGGCGGCATTCGAACTCGCGGGGCATTTCATGACTCCTCGGTGCTCGGCGCATCCCCTAGGGCGGGGGCGGGTTGTCGTTGTCGTTATCGCTGGCAGGACGGGTGATGCTCGGGTGTAGCCCAACGATCAGGCGGTGCTTGCGTCCGCCGCCGGCATGCTCGTCGTGGTACTTGGAGACGAGCGCCTCGACGGCATCCATCAGCTCGCCGGCGAACGCCGCGCGGTCTGAGGCGGAGGCAAACCTGACCTCCGTGTCGATGGCGAACGTGGCCAGGGACCGGCGGGCGGCCCTGGCGCGGCCGATCAGCTCACCGACTTCCCCGACCAATCGGGAGGCCAGCGCGAGCAGCCACAGAGCCGAGAGCTGGTCGGGAGACCGGTCGGGGTCGGGGGCGACCGCGGCGAGTGCCGCCGGCGAGATCACATAAGACGCGGCGGTCGCGCGCATCACGCGTTCGGTCATGTTTCCCCGGCGCCGCTCCTCGACGAGCTCGATGAGCCCATGGCGCTCGAGCGCCCGCAGGTGGTAGTTGACCTTCTGCCGCGCCAGCCCGACCTTGGACGCGAGCGCGGTGGCCGACCCAGGATCCGCGAGCTCGGCGAGCAGTCGAGCGCGGATCGGGTCGAGCGAGACCTCGGCCGCGGTTGGGTCGTCGATGACCGTCACGTCGATCATGCCCACATATTCCCTCCGACAGTCTCGTTTGTCAAGACAAATTTCTTTGTCGGCGTGCCCGCGGGCGGCGTGCGGCGTGGGCGACGCGGCGGCGTGGGCGGCGCGGGCCGGGTGGCGGGCCGGGTTTTCGGTCTGCCCGAAGAGACGTGCTTGACCTGTTGACGAACATGCGCACATTAGGTCACGCACGTGCAGCGCCAGCGCACGACGGTAGGTTCGACGGCTTCGCGAGTGCGACCGACGCGGTGACGCACCTCGCCCCACGTCGAGTGCAGCTCGTGGAAGCCTTCGAGCGCGAGACGATCGGCGATCTCGAGCCCCTGCCGCGGGGCCCCGTTCCTCCGCCACCGCGATCGCTC
>JAFASF010000063.1 GCA_019244745.1 Solirubrobacterales bacterium
GACGCCGTCCCCACGCGATACGCCTGACGGGAGGCCACGAGCAGCGCGGTCGGCCCCAGCAAAACCTCGCCGTCGATCCGCCGCGTCAGGTGCACGCCCAGGAAGGGCAGCGCCGGGTCGGGCACCGGGTAGATCAGCCCCCGCACGTGGTGCCGCTGGCCCGGGCGCAGCTTCAGATATCCACCCCGGAAGGGAACGATTCGCGGATCCGGCGGGGCGCCGGCCAAGACCGCTAGACGATCTGACCACAACCCGGCGCACAGGACCGCCCGTGACGCCTGCACGGCGTCCCCGTCCGGCCCCAGCAGCCGGAGGCTGCGTGCGTTGGTGCTCACGCCGCCGACTCTCCAGCCCAGGCGAATATCGCCGCCCGCCTCGCGAACGTCGCGCGCTATCCGCTCGCATACGGCATGGAAGTCGACGATGCCCGTGTTCGGCGAGTGCAGCGCCGCCACCCCGGCGGCGTGAGGTTCAATCTCGGCGATCTCTTCGCCCGTCACGCGACGGATGCCAGGCACCCCGTTCGCACGCGCCCGGCGCTCGAGCTCCCCGAGCGCCCCCAGCTCGCGCTCCGACGTCGCGATGATCAGCTTTCCGACGCGCTGACAGTCGATGCCGTGGCGCGCGCAGTAGTCATACATCCGCGCAGCGCCGTCGACGCACAGACGGGCCTTGAGCGAACCCGGAGCGTAGTAGACCCCGGCATGGATCACGCCGCTGTTGTGGCCGGTTTGATGAGCTCCGACCGTGTCCGCCTGGTCGACCACGATCACCCGACTGCCCGCATTCCGGACGAGCAGCTCACGGGCCACCGCGAGCCCGAGAATGCCGGCGCCGACGATCGCCGTGTCGTATCCCTCGCCGGACATGTCCATCACAACGATCGCGCATGCGGCCGATCCGCGGGATCCCGACTCGTCCCAGACCCTAAGTACCCTCTCGGCCATGCGTCTGGACGAGGTGATGCCCGGCGTCCCGGCAGGGGCAGGGGCAGGGGAGATCGAGGTCACCGATCTTGCCTACGACAACCGGGCCGTCGAGCCCGGCACGCTCTTCTTCTGCGTGCCAGGGTTCACCCGTGATGGACACGACTACGGAGCCGATGCGGCCGCCGGCGGCGCAGTGGCTCTGGTGGTGCAGCGACCGGTCAACGCGGGCGTCCCGGAGGTGCTCGTGGAATCCGTTCGCGCCGCCATGGGTCCCGCCGCCGCCAGGTTCCACGGCGATCCGACCGCCCACCTTCAGGTGGCCGGCGTCACCGGCACCAACGGCAAGACCACCACGGCGTTTCTGATACGGGAGCTGCTCGAGGCCGGCGGACGCCAGACCGGGCTGCTCGGCACCGTCAAGAGCGTGATCGGCGGAGAGGAGCGCGCGGTCGAACGGACCACCCCGGAGGGGATCGATCTCCAGCGCACCTTCCGCGAGATGCTCGATGGGGGCGATGTCGCGTGCGCAATGGAGGTCTCCTCGCACGCGCTGGAACTCCACCGGACCGATGGCATCCATTTCGCCGTAGCGATCTTCACGAACCTGACCCAGGACCACCTCGACTTCCATCCGACGATGGAGGACTACTTCAACGCCAAGCGGCGGCTGTTCACGACGAGCCGCCCTCGCATCGCCGTGGTCAACGTCGACGACCCCTACGGCGGGCGGCTGGCGGCCGAACTCGACGAGCCAGTCACCTTCGCGCTCGACCGCGAGGCCGTCTACCGGGCAGAGAACGTCCAGATCGGTTTGCAGGGGTGCCAGTTCACGGTGCGGACACCAGAAGCCGAGATCGAGGTGAGCTCCCCGCTCCGGGGCCGGTTCAACGTCTACAACATCCTCGGATCGCTCGCCGCCGCAAGGGCGATGGGGGTGTCCCTCGACACCGCGGCAGCGGCGGTCGAGACCGCCGGGCAAGTCCCAGGCCGCTTCGAGCCCGTCGAGGAGGGCCAGGATTTCGCGGTTCTCGTCGATTACGCGCACACCCCGGACTCGCTCGAGAACGTGCTTCGTGCCGCGCGAGCACTCACCGACGCCCGAGTGCACGTGGTGTTCGGGTGCGGCGGCGATCGCGACCGGGGCAAGCGTCCGCTGATGGGGGCCATCGCCGCGCGGCTGGCCGACCACGTGATCGTCACCTCCGACAATCCCCGCTCGGAGGATCCCGAGGCGATCATCGAGGAGATTCTCACCGGCACCGGGCCCGGAGTGCGATCGGATCCGGACCGTCGAGCGGCCATCGCGGAAGCGATCAGCGGCGCCGACCGTGGCGACGTCGTGGTCATCGCCGGCAAGGGACACGAGCAGGGCCAGGAGTTCGCGGGCGGCCGCAAGATCCCGTTCGACGACGTGACGGTCGCGCGCGACGCGCTGCGCTCCGCGGCGCTTTCACGATGAGGCTCTGGGGTCCCGACCGGGTCGCGCAGGCCGCGGGGGCACGGCTTCTCTCGCCGGCACCGACCGCCGCCGGTCCCGAATGCGCGGTGATCGACTCCAGGCAGGCCGGACCCGGCGCGCTGTTCGTGGGCTTACCGGGCGCGAGCGTCGACGGTGGCCGATTTGCTGCCCAGGCTCTGGCGGCCGGCGCCTGGGGGGTGCTGACCACCCTCGAGCACGCCGAAGCGGCGCGATGCGCGCCACCTGGGGTCGTGCTCGCGGCCGAGGATCCGCTTCGGGCGCTGCATCGGCTGGCCAACGCGTGGCGGCGGGAGCTGGGCGCGAAGGTCATCGGCGTCACCGGCTCGACCGGCAAGACCTCGACCAAGGACCTCCTGCGGGCGGTCCTCTCACCCCACCGCCGCACGGTCGCCTCGCGGGTCAACTTCAACACCGAGATCGGGGTTCCGCTCGAGCTCCTCGGGGCGCCGGCAGGCACCGAGGTACTCGTGCTCGAGATGGCCATGCGCGGAACCGGCCAGATCGCCGAGCTCGCACGGGTCGCCGAGCCTGACGTCGGGGTGATCGTGACCATCGGGCCCGTGCACCTCGAGCTGTTGGGAACGGTCGAGGCGATCGCCGCCGCCAAGGCCGAGCTCCTCGCCGCGCTTCCCGCGGGCGGGACCGCGGTCGTGCCGGTGGATGAACCGCTGCTCACCCCGTACCTGCGTCCGGGGCTCGAGGTCGTGACGTTCGGCGAGGGCGGCGACGTCGCACTTCTGGACGCGCAGGACGGCCGGGTCGAGATCGATCTTGCGGGACGGCCGATCACGCTGGAAACCCCGTTTACGCAGGCGCATTTGCGGCACGACCTGCTCGCCGCGGTGGCGGGGGCGAGCGCCGTGGGCGTGATCGCCCACGGGCGCGTCGAGCTCGAGCTCTCTCCGGGGCGCGGACAGCGGGTGCAGCTCCCCGACGGGGTGATCCTCATCGACGACTGCTACAACGCCAATCCGATGTCGATGCGCGCCGCCCTCGACGACCTGGCCGCGACGGCGGAGCGCCACCAGCACTCCCGCCGGATCGCGGTGTTGGGCGACATGCTCGAGCTCGGCCCGGCCGAGCGCGAGTTCCACGTGGAGATCGGCGAGCACGCGGCCGCCAGCGGAGTCGACCTGCTCGTGACCGTCGGTCCGCTCGCAGCCGCGATCGCCGAGGGTTTCGACGGCGAAGCCCGATGCGTGGCCGACGCCGCCGAAGCCGCCGCACTCGTGCCCGAGCTCCTCGCTCCCGGAGACGCCGTGCTGGTCAAGGCCTCGCGCGGGATCGGGCTCGAGCTGGTGTGCCGGGCGCTGAGCGCAGGGGCGGCGTGACTCTGAGGGTGGGATCGAGCCGGGCGATCGCGCCCGCGGCGGTGAGCGCCTCCGGGCACCTGACGGGGTCGATATCCGGGCGGGCCCTCATCGCCGGCACCGTGGCGCTCCTCCTCAGCCTGTTCCTGAGCCCCAAGTTCATCGAGTTCCTGCGCCGCCGCTCGTTCGGCCAGAACATCCGAGAAGAGGGCCCCCAGGGTCACCAGACCAAAGCCGGAACCCCGACCATGGGCGGGATCATCATCATCGCCGCGGTCGCCATTCCGTTCCTGATCCTCTCGCACCGTGACTGGCGCTCGATGGGGGTCTTCGGTGCGGCCGTCGCGTGCGCGCTGCTCGGCTTCGCCGACGACTACACGAAGATCGTCAGGCGCCGCTCGCTCGGGCTGCGCGCGCGCACCAAGCTCGTGGTGACGATTGCGATATCTGTCGGCCTCTGGTGGGTCGCGACCCAGAAGGCCGGCCTCTCCTCGACGGTCCGCTTTCGCTTCGTCGACGTGAGCGTCGATCTCGGGCCGGCGTTTCCCGTGTTCATCTACCTGGTGGTCGCCGGAACCTCCAGCGCGGTCAACCTGACCGACGGTCTTGACGGCCTCGCCGCCGGGTGTGCCGCGATCGTGATGCTGACCTACATCGGAATCACGTTCATCGCCGGCGAGACCGACCTGACGTTTCTCGCCGCGTGCCTGGTCGGTGCGTGCATCGGCTTTCTGTGGTTCAACAGCTTCCCGGCGAGCATCTTCATGGGCGACACGGGTTCGCTGGGGATAGGCGGGGCCATCGCCGGCATGGCGGTCATGACGGACACCGAGGTGCTCTTGCTCCTGCTCGGCGGGATCTTCGTGATCGAGGCGCTGTCGGTGCTGATCCAGGTGTTCTCGTTCCAGGCATTCCGCAAGCGGGTGTTCCTGATGGCGCCGATCCACCACCACTTCGAGCTGCAGGCCTGGTCGGAAACGAAGATCATCCTGCGCTTCTGGATCATCGCGGCGGCGTGCGCGGCGATCGGCTTCACCGTGTACCAGCTCAGCATCCGTGGGTGAGTGAAGCCCCGCCCGCCGCTGACACCGGGGCCGTTTCTCGTCGTCGGTCTCGCGCGGTCGGGCGCGGCCGCCGCTCTTGCCCTCCGTGCCCGCGGAGAGGAGGTGATCGGCTGTGATGCGGGCACGGCGCGCTCGCCACAATTGGCGCAGGCCGCAGGGAGGCTTTCGGCAGCGGGCGTCGAAGTTCACCTGGATGCGTCAGGCGACGTTCTTGCCGCCCGCGCCGGGACGCTCATCAAGAGCCCGGGCGTACCCCAGACCGCACCCGCGGTGCGGGCGGCCCGCGCCCGCGGTATCCCCGTGCTGGGCGAGCTCGAGCTCGCGTGGCGGCTCATCCCGAACGAGTTCGTCGCGGTGACGGGGACGAACGGCAAGACCACGACGACGGAGTGGATCGGGCACATATACCGCGAGGCCGGTCTGCCCGTGGGAGTCGCCGGCAACGTGGGAACCGCCGCGTCCTCCCTCGTCGGCCGGCTGGCGCCCGACGTCACCGTGGCGTGCGAGGCGTCCTCGTTCCAGCTCGAGGACAGCGTCGCGTTTGCACCGGAGGCAGCGGTGTTACTTAATCTGTCTCCCGACCACCTCGACCGCCACCCCAGCTACGCGGAATACGTCGCGGCCAAGCTGCGGGTGTTCGCGAACCAGTCAGGCGACGATGTCGCGGTCGCTGCCGCCGACCTCGACGTCGAGGATCTCGGCGGGTGCGCCCGACGGGTGCTGTTCGGTGCCGGTCCGGGCCCCGAGCTATCGGAGCGGGCGGGGTATCTGTGGTGGGACGAGGAGGCGTTGGTGCGCGTCGAGGAGATCGGTCTCCCCGGCGAGCACAACCGCCAGAACGCGATGGCCGCCGCGGCGGTCACCCTGGCTCGCGGAGTAGCGCCCGAGGCCGTGGCAGCCGGACTGCGGACGTTCCCCGGGGTCCCGCACCGGCTCGAGCTGATCGCGGTGATCGACGGCGTCTCCTGGGTCAACGACTCCAAGGCGACGAACGTGGCCAGCACGATCGTGGCGATGCGGGCATATGACGGCGGGGTTCACCTCATCGCCGGCGGTCTCGGCAAGCGGCAGGACTTCTCCCCGCTCGCGCCACTGGTGGCCAGGCGATGCCGGGCGGTGTACCTGATCGGGGACGCAGCGGGGGAGCTGGGCAGCGCCCTGAGGGGGACCGGGGTGCCACTGCATGGTGTGGGCGACCTCGAGCGTGCGGTCGCCCAGGCGCGAGCCGCCGCGCAGCAGGGAGACGTGGTCCTTCTGTCGCCGGCGTGCGCGAGCTTTGATCAGTACCGCGACTTCGAGGCGCGGGGCGAGCACTTCCGCGAGCTTGTGGAGGGTCTGTGATGGCCGGGGCAGCGGCGGCGCGCGAAGCTCCCGGTCCGGCGGCAGAGCGATCCGCGGCTCGTCGCGCCGGACGGCGGCAGGCCTCGAGACGCGTGCCCCCGCCGCTCGAGCATCGCATTCTGATGACCGCGACCTTGTGCCTGCTGGCGTTCGGAGCGGTCATGGTCTACAGCGCGTCGTCGCCCCTGGGCGTGCTTGGCGGCCCGGGGGGCAGCAGCGGCACCGGCGACTTCCTGCGCTATCTGATCTTCGGCGCCCTCGGCCTAGCGGCGATGCACGTGCTCTCGAGGCGGGGGGTGGCGCTGCTGGATCGGCGGCTGGTGAGCATCCTCCTGCTGGTGTCTTTCGTCTTGCTGGTGTTGGTTATGGCTCCCGGGTTCGGGGTGCGGGTCAATGGCGCGCGCCGCTGGTTCGCCGCCGGCCCGATTCAGTTCCAGCCCTCGGAGCTGATGAAGCTGGCGCTCGTCCTGTACGTGGCCCGCTACCTGGCCGAGCACCCCAAGCGGATGCGGGGATTTCGCCAGGCCGTGGCGCCGATCGTGGTCGTCGCGGCTCCCGCGTGCCTGCTGATCGTCGTCGAGCCCGACCTCGGCACCGCGCTCGTGATCACGTTCGCGATCGCCGCACTGCTGGTGGCCGCTGGCATGCCGCTGCGCTACCTGCTGGCGCTTGTGGGAATCGGCGCGCTGATCGTGTTCATCTTGGTGCTCCTGCAGCCCTATGAGCGGGCTCGCCTGGGCTCGTTTCTCCATCCGTGGGCGTCGGCGACCAAGGCGGGAGCCGGCTACCAGGCGGTACAGGGCCAGATCGCGCTCGGCTCCGGCGGGCTGTTCGGCGTGGGGCTCGGCCGGTCGGTGCAGAAGATCTTCTACCTCCCCGAGGCCCAAACCGACTTCATCCTGGCGGTGATCGGGGAGGAGCTGGGCGTGCTCGGCATCTTCGGCGTGGTGTTCCTCTACGGGATGATCGCCTACGCCGGACTCAGAACCGCGCGCCGAGCCGCGGGCCGGTATGCGAAGCTGCTCGCGACCGGGCTCACTTCACTCATTCTTTGCCAGGGGCTTCTCAACATCTTTGTGGTCCTGGGGCTCGCGCCGCTGACCGGCGTGCCCCTGCCGTTCATCTCCTACGCGCCGACGAACCTGTGCGTGATGCTCGCCGCGGTCGGCGTGCTGCTCAACATCGCGCTCCCCGGAGAGAGCCGCCTGCGGGTGGTGGGGACCGAGCGTGACGACGCCTCGGATCGTGATCGGCGCCGGCGGGACGGCCGGCCACGTCGTGCCCGCGCTGGCGGTGGCGGACGCGCTGCGCGCTGAGGGCGCCGTGGTCACATTCGTCGGCGGCGAGCGAGCCGAGCTCGAACTGGTGCCGGCCGCCGGCTATGAGCTGCGAACGCTGCGGCTCGAGCCGCTGCACAGCGGAAACGCGTTTCGGGACGCACGGGCGGCGGCGATCGCCGGGATGGCTCTCGTCCGCGCGCGCCGGCTCCTGCGCGAGCTGCGAGCGGACGGGGTGATGGGCGCCGGCGGGTACGTGGCCGGCCCGGTCGGCGCTGCCGCCGCGCTGGGGCGCCGTCCGCTCGTGCTGAGCGAAGCCGACAGCCACCTGGGGCTGACGAACCGAGTGCTGGCGCCGTTCGCGCGCCGGGTGTGCCTGGCGTTTCCGGTCGAGGGGCGCGACGGGCGGCGCTACCGCGTGACCGGGCGGCCGGTGCCGCCGCCGGCAACCGATCGCAACGCCGCCCGGGCACGGTTCGGGATACCGGCGGAGGAGACGTGCGTGCTCGTGTTCGGAGGCTCCCAGGGCGCGCGGTCGATCAACCTCGCGGCGGTCGAGGCCTTCGCCGGCGCGCAGTTCCGCGTCCTTCACGCCGCCGGCGAGCGCGACCTCCCCGATCTGCCCGCACCCGGCCCGCACTACGACCTCCGCGGATATATCCCGCGGTTCGGCGAGGCGCTGCTCGCGAGCGACTTGGTGGTGGCACGATCCGGCGGCTCGATCTTCGAGATCGCCGCCGCCGGCCGGCCGGCGCTGCTGATCCCGTACCCGTACGCCACCGCGGATCACCAGACCACGAACGCGCGGTGGATGGAACGGGCCGGCGCCGCCGCAGTGATCCCCGACGATGAGCTCACGGGCCCCCGGCTGGCCCAGGAGGTGGGCCGGCTCCTCGCCGATCCCGGGAGGCTGGCGGCGATGGCGCGGGCATCTGCCGCCCTTGCCAGACCCGACGCCGCTCGCGAGATTGCGGAGGAAGTATTGGCAGCAGCGTCTACGCATCCGAGAGATGTCGCGTTTTGGTAGCGCTCAGCGCAGCGGAACAGCGACACCTCCTCGGTTGCGCGCACGAGCACCATGACTGAGAAGCGCTGGTCGGGGCGCCGATTGCACTTCGTGGGGATCGGAGGGGCTGGCATGAGCGGCCTCGCGCTCGTCGCCAAGGCGCTCGGCGCCGAGGTCACAGGTTCGGATCGGTCGGACTCCAGCTACACGGCGCGCCTTCGGGCGCACGGGATCGAGCCGGTGATTGGCCATCGCGCTGGGAACGTCCCCGCCGGCGCGGAGGTCGTCTATTCAACCGCGGTGCCGCCCGAGAACCCCGAGCGACGCGCGGGCGCCGAAAACGAGCTTCACCGCGCGGACCTCCTCGCGCAGATCGCGGTGCTGCGGCGCTGCCTGGCCGTGACGGGTACGCACGGAAAGACCACCACCGCCGGGATGGCCGTTCGCGCGCTCCGGGGATCCGGGCTCGATCCGTCCTACGTGATCGGCGGCGAGCTTCGCTGCACCGGCGCGAACGCGGGCTGGGGGCGAGGCGAATGGATCGTGATCGAAGCCGACGAGTCGGATCGATCGCTGTTGAAGCTCGAGCCCGAGATCGCCGTGCTCACGAACGCCGAGCTCGACCATCACGCAACCTACAGCTCGCGGCTCGAACTCGAAGATACGTTTCGCAGGTTCATGGCCGGCGCCCGTCGGACGGTCGTGTGGGACCGGCCGGACCTCCGAGCGCTGTGTCCTCCCGATTCCGTCGGCTACGACGCGCCGCACCCGCTGCTGTCGGCGCAGGGTTCACGCTTTCAGTGGCACGGCGTCGACGTCGAGCTGAGCGTGCCCGGCGCCCACAACGCGATCAACGCCGCCGGCGCATTGACGGCCTCGGTCCTCGCGGGCGCGGACGGGGCCCGCGCGGCGGCCGCGCTCAGGGAGTTCGGTGGCGCGCGCCGACGGTTCGAGCGGCTGGGTGAGACCGCCGGCGGGGCGGTCGTGTACGACGACTACGCCCACCATCCCACGGAGGTGGCAGTAGAGATCGCCGCCGCGCGCACCCTCGAGCCACGGCGCGTGATCGCGGTCTTCCAGCCCCACCTCTACTCTCGCACGAAAGCGCTGGCCAGAGAGTTCGGCGTCGCGCTCGCGACCGCAGATGTCTCCGCGGTGCTCGACGTGTATCCGGCACGCGAGCGACCCGAAGACTTCCCCGGCGTCGACGGCCACCTGATAGCGGCGGCCACGGCCGACGCGGCCCGGGGACGGCTGGTCGGCTGGGTCCCCACATTCGAGGATGCCCGGCACTTTCTGGACGCGCTCTTGCGGGGAGGGGACCTGTGCCTTCTGATGGGCGCGGGGGATATCGACGCGCTGGGGCGCTCGCTCGTCGGATGAGCGGATCGGTCCGGGTGGCCGTCTACGCTGGCCCCGCTCCCCCTCCGGCTTGAGGTAGGGGTCGCCCGAAGGGGGTCGAACCTTCAAGAGCGGGCCTCGCAGTCCGAGATATGCAAGTGACACAGAACCAGGACGCCCAACTCGCATGATCGCCGAAGGCCTGCTCGGCAGGCTTCGAGCGAAGGACGCACGACGCCGGGGCCGTGGAGCGGTGGCCAGCCGCCCGGGCGACCGCGATCGAGTCAGGAGCCGCGCCCGAAGCGGCCGCCGCCGAGTCGGACGGCGCGCCCGGCTCTCGCTCCTTTGCCTGGCGGTTCTCGTGGCGCTGCTCGGCGCCGGTTGGTTGTGGTTCCGCGACTCCTCGCTGGTGGCCGTCGACCATGTGACCGTGACCGGACAGACAGGGCTCGATTCCGGGCAGATCCGGGCGGCGTTGGTCGCGGCCGCTCGGAGCATGACGACGCTCGATGTGCGCACGGGCCGGCTTCGAACGGCTGTGGCCCCCTACCCGGTCGTCCGAGACCTGAGGGTGAGCGCCGAATTCCCGCACGGGATGCGGATCGAGGTGATCGAGCGGTCTCCGGTCGGGGCGGTGCTCGTCGGTGGCCGCAGTATTGCGGTGGCCGGCGACGGCACATTCCTGTACGACGTTCCCGTGTCGTCGAGCCTGCCAATGATCCCGCTGCCGGTCCCGCCGGGCGGCAAACGGGTGACCGACGCGAAGGTAGGCGAGGAGATTGCCTTGCTCGCAGCGGCACCCCAGCCGCTGCTGGCGAAGGTGAGCCAGGTGACCACGGACGGCCCGCACGGGCTCGTCGCTCAGATCCGCGGCGGGCCGAGCGTCTACTTCGGCGCGGCCAGCCAGCTCGAGGCAAAGTGGGTGTCGGCCGAGGCGGTGCTCGCGGATCCAGGATCCGCGGGCGCGCAGTACATCGACGTGACCGATCCGCAGCGTCCGGTCGCCGGAACGGCTACCGCCCAGTCGCCGACGTCCGCCGCAGCAGCGGCAAGTTCGCAGTCGCCGGCATCCCCAGGGGGAGCGGGCTCGTCGCAGTCAACGGCGTCCGGCTCGACTGGTTCTGCCGGCGTCGGCGGGGGCTAACCCTCAACTAGAGGTTGAAGGTCCTAAAATCCCGAGTCTCGTGCTCCCGTCGAGAATTCCGGCTTCTGCAACGAGTGTTGCGAACGCAGGAAGACGTTGACTTAGCGCATCACCAGCGCTTAACGTGCGAAACTCCGCTCAGAGCGTTAGCCGAGAAAACACTCAACGCTAGATCGAGGGTCGGACGGGATCATGGAAAGCGGCAGTTACCTAGCAGTCATCAAGGTCGTCGGGGTCGGCGGCGGGGGCACCAACGCGGTAAACCGCATGGTCGATGCCGGCCTGCGCGGAGTCGAGTTCATCGCCTGCAACACGGACGCGCAGGCGCTCGCGATGTGCGACGCGGACATCAAGCTGAACATCGGCCACGAGCTCACGAAGGGTCTCGGGGCAGGCTCGAATCCCGAGATCGGCCAGGGTGCGGCAGCCGAGTCGCGGGACGAGATCAAGGAGGCGCTGAAGGGGGCCGACATGGTGTTCGTCACCGCCGGAGAGGGCGGCGGCACCGGCACGGGCGCGGCGCCGGTGATCTCGGACATCGCCAAAAACGAGATCGGGGCGCTGACCGTGGGCGTGGTGACGAGACCGTTCGCCTTCGAAGGATCGCAGCGTGCCCGCCAGGCCCAGGAGGGGATCCAGCGCCTGCGCGAGGACGTCGACACGCTGATCGTGATCCCGAACGAGAAGTTGCTCGCGATCGTCGAGCGCCGCACCTCGATTCTCGACGCGTTTCGCGAGGCGGACAACGTCCTGCGCCAGGGCGTCCAGGGGATCACCGATCTGATCACGATCCCCGGCCTGATCAACCTCGACTTCGCCGACGTGCGCACGATCATGCACGAAGCCGGCAGCGCGCTGATGGGGATCGGCACGGCCGCCGGCGAGAACCGCTCCGCCGAGGCGGCCAAGGTCGCGATCTCGTCGCCGCTCCTGGAGGAGTCGGTGGAAGGGGCTACCGGAATCCTGCTCAACATCACCGGAGGCCACGACCTCGGGCTGTTCGAGGTCAACGAGGCGGCCGAGATCGTCCAGAGCGCCGCGGACGCCAACTCGAACATCATCTTCGGCGCGGTGATCGACGATTCGCTGGGCGACGAAGTCCGCGTCACGGTGATCGCCACGGGCTTCGACCACGGTCACGCCCGCCCAACCACCGCCCGCGAGACCACGAGGCGCGCCCGGCGGGATCGCGACGTCACAATGGACGACACTCAGCGCTCTTCGCTCGAGATTCGCGACGACGAGATCGACATTCCGGAGTTCTTGAAAGACAGGTGACGCGCCACGGCGCCGGCGCGGCCGGCGCCGCTCTGCGGGGTGCGGTGCGGTTCGGGCCCTCGAAAGGCCGCGAGGCCGGCCGTTGCCGGCGCCCGCGGCGCTCTTCGGGCGTCCGTGGGCCGGCCGCTGCCGGCGCCCGCGGCGCTCTTCGGGCGTCCGACGTCCTGGCGCAACCTTAGGCTGGCGGCGATGTTTCTAGCTTGCGTCAGACCGGCGAGCGACAGGGAATCGGGTCCACGGGCGGGCAGCCCGCGTGCGCGCACGGCGTTCCGTGCCGCCGCGATCGTGGTGGCCCTGCTCCTCCTGCCCGCCGGCAGCGCGCTCGCCCAGCCCACCCCCGCGCCGCCGGGAGTCATCGACGGCCCGAGCGCCGGCATCGTAGGTCTGTCGGGCATGTCGATCGCCCGCGACGGGAGCGGGGGGCTCGCGTACGTCAAGCAGGTGGCGGGCGTGGCGCACGTGTTCGTCTCGCGGTTGATCGGAGGGGTGTTCCAGACCCCGCAAGAGGTCGACGCGACCCTCGCGGGCGCCTCCTCTCAGCCGGTAATCGCCGGCGGAGACGGCGGCGTGCTGCTGGTCGCATTCATCAACTCCGGCGGCCTGTACATCGCGCAAACCGGGGGACCGTCGACTCCGTTCTCCCCGCCGGCGCCGATCGCCGGCGGCGCGAGCAACCCGTCCCTGGAAATGTCGAACTTCGGCAAGGCGTATCTCGCCTTCACGGTGGCCGACGGCGCCGGCCACGACGTGCGGGCGGCCTACTACTACCAGGGAAGATGGGCGCTCGAGTCCGCTCCCCTGAACGCGGTGCCCGGAGATGAGGCCGGGACGGGCAGCGGTCGCCCCGCGGTGGCGGCAGCGGGCGATGGTGTGGGGATCGTGGTGTGGGGCGAGGGTGGGCGCGTCTACTCGCGCCGCGTCTGGGGCACCTCTCCGAGCATCGTCTTCGGCCAGGCCGACGGCCCGCTCCCCGGCTGCACCGAGGGCTCGGCCGATGATCCGGTGGTCGGGGCCGGCGGCGACTCATCGTGGGTCGGAGTGGCATTCCACGAGGTGCTCCGGTGCGGCTCCGTGCAGGAGCAACGGGTGCTGATGAACCGCTGGCAAGGGTCGATCTACGATGGCCTGACCCAGCCGGACGGGCTGGGCTCCTCCGCGGCGGACGGCGCCGATCAGCCGGAGATCTTGATGAACGAGTACGGCCGGGGTTACGTCACCTCCGCCCGGATCACGTCCCACCTACTTTTCGGGACCGTGCTCGGCACCGACGGAGGCAGCGGCGGGCTTCTGCTGGCCGACGACTCCGGACTGCCTCAGGCCAGCCCGCCGTTCGGCGTTCCCGCGGCGGCCGGGCTTTCCTCGGAGATGATCGCCTGGCAGCAGGATCCAGGAACGGCTGGTTTGCCCGAGATCCGGCTTCGGTACGCGCCGGGCGGCGGCCCGCTCGGCCCCGACGTGGTCCTGTCGGCGCCCGCGCAGGGGCCCACGGCGGCCGCCAACGGGCTAGCCGCGGGCGGCGACGTCGATGGCGACGCCGCGGTCGCGTGGGTGCAAGGCTCGGGGGCCGCGTCCCTGATCGTCGCCGACCAGCTCTACCAGCCGCCGGGTTCGGCCAGCCCGGTGCATGCCTCGGCGTATGCGCGCACGCTTCAACCACGGCTGGCGTGGTCGCCGGCGCCCGCCCGCTGGGGGCCTTTGCGCTACCTGGTGTCCGTGGACGGCGCCCCGGTCGCCCAAACGCTCGCCACCTCCCTGACCGCTCCGGCGCCGCTGACCAACGGCCGCCACTCCTGGCGGGTGACCGCGATCAACCCGGCGGGCGTGCAGCACACGGGCGAGTCCGGCTCGGTGTTCGTGGACACGGTCCGACCAACCGTCCGCTTCTCGCTCTCCGGCAAGCGCCAGGTCGGCGCGTCGCTGCACGTGTATGTCTCGGCACGCGACCTCCCGCCGCTCGGGCTGCCGGCGGCCGCCGCCTCCGGAATCGCGAGCGTGACGCTGAAGTGGGGCGACCGGACCATCGTGCCGCTCAAACCCGGCCAGCACCGAAGCGCTCACGCCTACCGCCGCGCCGGCCGCTACCGGATCACCGTGGTCGCGGTCGACCGCGCCGGAAACTCCACCACGGCCATCCTCCGCATCAAGCTGACGCCCCCGCCACCGGCCCCGCCCAAACGTCCCCCAGCGCGCCGCAAGGGAACCTGACGGTGCTCGCTCGTCCGCCGAGAGTCTTACTTGACGTCTCGCTGCCGGGCGTGCTGTTGGGGCTCGCGCTGCTCCTGACGATCCCCGGCACGGCATCGGCGCAGGGCCCTGGCTACGCGCCGTCGCCGCCGACCAAGGGGGCGCTCTACACCGACGGTCAGACCGGCCGCTACCTGCTCGGCGGCACGTGGCTCTATCGAGCCGATCCCGGCGACGCCGGCGTCGCGCAGGGCTGGTGGCGCGGGGCCGCCGCGACCGTCGGGTGGTCTCCGGTCAGCGTGCCCAACGCGTACAACACGGGAGACTTTTCCAGCACCAGCATGACCGGGTCAGTCGGCTGGTACCGGAGAGACTTCACCGTTCCGACCGGCGCATTCTCGCCCTCGGTCCCGAACAGGTTCAGGAAGTGGATCATCCGCTTCGACTCGGTCAACTACGCCGCGACGATATGGCTGAACGGGCACCGGATCGGGTCCCACGCCGGCGCTTACCTGCCGTTCGAGTTCGATCTGAACGGGCTGCGGCCCGGCGTGAACCGGCTCCTCGTCCGGGTCGACGACCGCCGGGGGCTGGGGGATCTGCCCCCCGGACCGGGCGGAGGCTGGTGGAACTTCGGCGGCCTTCTGCAGGAGGTGTACCTGCGCGCGGTCCAGCGCGCCGACCTCACGCAGGTCGTCGTTCGACCGCTGCTGGCATGCCGCACTTGCGCCGCGACGATCCAGGAGACCGCGCTCGTTCGCAACGTCACCGGACAGCGCCAGGCGGTGCGGCTCACCGCTCGCTTCGGGGCGGCGCGACTCGACTTCGGCTCCGCGACGATCGCTCCCCACGCCACCTGGACCGCGCAGGCCCGAGCGCGCCTCTCCCACCCGCGCCTCTGGTCGCCGGATGACCCCGCGCTCTACCGTGCCACCTCGACGTTGTCGGACTCGAACGGCCGCCCGATCGGCGGCTATGTGAGCCTCAGCGGAATCCGGAGCATCGAGGTCACCTCGGGCGGACGGCTCGAGCTGAACGGCAGGCTCCTGAACCTCCGCGGGGTCAACCTCCACGAGCAGAACATCAACCACGGAGCAGCGCTCGACCAGGCCGATGACCGCAACCTGATCGGCTGGGTTCGGTCGCTGGGAGCCACCTTGATCCGAGCGCACTACCCGCTCAACCCGGAGATCGAGGAGATGGCCGACCGCGACGGGATCCTGCTCTGGTCGGAGGTTCCCGTCTACCAGGTCGGCAACGCATACCTGAACCAGCCGGGCTGGAAGGCGCGTGCCTACGCTCTGCTGCAGACCAATATCACGACCAACGAGAACCATCCGTCGGTGCTGCTTTGGAGCATCGCGAACGAGTTGCCCACCCCGCCGGGCGCGGCGGAGGGAGCCTATATCGCGGGTGCGGCCGCGCTCGCTCGCCGCCTGGACCCCACCCGACCCGTGGCCATGGCGATCAGCGACTGGCCGGGGGTCTCGTGCCAGTCGGCGTACGCCCCGCTCGACGTGATCGGCTTCAACGACTACTTCGGATGGTTCGACGCGGGCGGTGGCTCGACCGATGATCGCGACGCGCTCGGTCCTTTCCTGGACAGCTTCCGCGCCTGCTACCCCACCAAGGCGCTGATGGTCACCGAGTTTGGTTTCGAGGCCAACCGGCACGGTCCCGTCGAGGAGCGCGGGACCTATGAATTTCAGTCCAACTCGGTCGCCTACCACCTGGGGGTGTTCGCGACCAAGTCGTGGCTGTCGGGCGCCATCTACTTCGCGCTGCAGGACTTCGCCGCTCGGCCGGGGTGGGGCGGAGGCGATCCATGGCCGGATCCACCGTTCGTGCAAAAGGGCCTGGTCGACCTCTCCGGCAACCCCAGGCCGGCGTTCAGCGTCGTCTCGGCCATCTACCACTCCACGATTCAGGTCGCGCCCGCCCACCCGTCTCGGTCGCTTTAGGGACCACCTCGATAGGAGGTGCGTCCCGCCTCGCTCGCCCAAACCGGGCAATGCTCCGCAGGCTGGGACGCGGGGCCGCTGTGGCGAGCGCTAACGTGGTGCGGCGTGGCCCAGACCACCGAGACCTCACTGCGCCGCACGCCGCTCTACGAGCGCCACGCGGCGGCGGGAGCAAAGCTCGTCCCGTTCGCGGGCTGGGAGATGCCGGTGCAGTACTCGGGCATCCGCGAGGAGCACGTGACTGTCCGGCGAGACGCGGGGGTGTTCGACGTATCGCACATGGGGCAGGTCGAGACCCGGGGACCCGATGCCCTCCCCTTCCTGCAGCGGATGCTGTCCAACGATCTTCGCCGGCTGCCGGAGGGCGGTGCCCAGTACAGCGTGATGACCCGCGAGGACGGGGGTGTGCTCGACGACCTCTTCACCTACAGGCTCTCCGAGTGCGTGTTCCTGACGGTCACGAACGCCGCCAACCACGAGCGTGACCTGGCCTGGCTTCGGTCCCACGCCGCCGATTTCGACGTGGACGTGATCGACGCCGCGACCCAGTTTGCGATGCTCGCGGTCCAGGGCCCTCGCGCCCGGAGCCTGGTGCACGCGCTGTCCGACGGGCTGACCCCGTCGCGGATGCGCTGCTGCGAGCGGACGGTGGCGGGTGCCGGGACGCTCGTGTGCGCCACCGGCTACACGGGCGAGGACGGAGTGGAGCTGCTTCTGGATCCGACTGCGGCCCTGGAGGTGTGGGATGCGCTCCTCGCCGCCGGCGCCGCGCCGGTCGGACTGGGCGCCCGGGACACCTTGCGACTGGAGGTTTGCTTTCACCTCTACGGCAACGACCTGAGCGAGGATCGCGGACCGATCGAGGCCGGTCTTGGCTGGTGCTGCCGTGAGCAGACGGGCTTCATCGGCTCGGAGGCGGTGGCGGCGGTGCGGGCGAACGGCCCAGCGGAGAAGCTCGTCCCGTTCGTGATCGACGGGCCCGGGATCGCGCGCCAGGGCAACCCCGTGGTCGGCGGCGGCGTCGTCACCAGCGGGACTTTCTCGCCCTGCTTGGAGCGCGGGATCGGCATGGCGTACGTTTCGCCGGAGCGGGCCGAGCCCGGCACGCGCATCGAGATCGATGTGCGCGGGACCGTCCGGCCCGCGGTGATCGAGCGAAAGCCTCTGTACCGAAAGGGAAGCTGAAATGCCCGACCCAAGCTATCCGGACGACCTCCTCTACCACCCCGAGCACGACTGGGCGCGCGTCGACGGCGACACGGCGACGTTCGGTATCACCTGGTACGCCCAGGATGCCCTCGGCGAGGTCGTGTTCTTCGACCCGCCCAAGGTGGGCGCGAAGGCGTCCAAGGATGAGGCGTACACGGAGATCGAGTCGGTCAAGGCGGTCTCGGATGTGATCGCGCCGCTGTCGGGGGAAATCACGGCCGTCAACGACGCTCTCGCCGAGAACCCGGAGCTCGTAAACGACGATCCGTATGGTGCCGGTTGGCTGGTACAGGTGAGGCTGGCGGACCCCTCCGAGACGCAGTCGCTGCTGAGCGCCGAAGCGTACGAGGCGATGTTGGAATGACGACCTACACCTCCGTCACCGATTCGGACCGGAACGAGATGCTTCGGGCGATCGGCGTGGAGTCGATCGAGGACCTGTTCGCGGACATCCCCGCGGCGCTCCGCCTGAACAGACCGCTCGCGCTCGACGACGGCCTCGCAGAGCAGGAGGTGTTCGAGGAGCTGCGCGCGCTGGCGGCGAGGAACGTCAGCACCGACGATGAGCTGTCGTTCGTGGGCGCCGGCATGTACGACCACTACATCCCGGCGTTGGTCGACTCGATCATCCTGCGCTCCGAGTTCCTGACCCCGTACACGCCCTACCAGCCGGAGATCTCCCAGGGCGGCCTTCAGGCGATGTTCGAGTACCAGACGGCGATCTCGGAACTGACCGCCCTGCCGGTGTCAAACGCCTCGGTGTACGAGGGCCCGAGCGCCGTGGCGGCGGCCGGCTACGTGGCCAAGCTCACCAACGGCCGGCGAAGGTTCGTCGTCTCCCGGGCCGTCCACCCGCACTCGCGAGAGGCGCTGGGCACGCTCGCCCACGCCTGGGGGATGGAGCTCGCCGAGGCTCCGCTCGTCGACGGCGTCACCGACCTCCCGGCGCTCGACCAGGATGTCAGCGCAGTCGTCGTGCAGCAGCCGAACTTCCTCGGGGCGGTGGAGGACCTGGCCGCGCTCGCGGAGCCCGCCCGCCAGGCGGGCGCGCTGACGATCTGCGCATGCGACCCGCTGCCCCTCGCGCTGCTCAGGCCACCGGGCGAGTGCGGCGTCGACATCGCGGTGGGAGAGGGGCAGACGCTCGGCAACCGCCTGGACTTCGGCGGTCCCTCGTTCGGGTTCTTCGCCGCCACCGAGGCGCTCATGCGCCAGATGCCGGGCCGGATCGCCGGCGAGACGCGCGATCTCGACGGCAAGCGCGGATTCGTGCTCACCCTCCAGACGCGCGAGCAGCACATCCGCCGAGAGAAGGCCACCTCCAACATCTGCACCGCCCAGGCGCTGAACGCGCTCGCCGGGGTGATCTACCTGAGCTGGCTCGGGCGCCGGGGGATCGTCGAGCTCGCGGAGCTGATGCTCCAGCGCACCGCTTACGCCCGTCAGCGCGTGTCGGAGATCCCCGGGGTGCGTCTTCACAACGAGCAGCCGGTGGTACGGGAGTTTGCGCTCCGGCTCGACGCCCCCGTCGATAGGGTGATCGCTCGCTGCCGGGAGGAGGGCCTGAATCCCGGCTACGCTCTCGCCCGCGACTACCCGGAGCTAAAGGACGGGCTGCTGGTCGCGATCACCGAGCGCCGCACCCGCGCTGACATCGACCGCCTCGCCGACGTGCTGGCGAACGCCGTGGCGGGGGAGCGCCAACCGGCCGAGGCATGCGCGTGATCGGCGCCGCCGACGACGAGCTGACGATCTTCGAGCGCTCGAGCCCCGGTCGCCGGGCGTTCGTCGCGCCCGCACTCGACGTCCCCGAACGGCCCCTCGACGCACTCCTCCCGGAAACGCTGCGGCGCAACCAACCACCCCGGCTCCCCGAGGTCTCAGAACCCGAGATCGTGCGCCACTTCAACCGGCTCTCGAAGCGCAACTTCGACCTGGACACCGGCTTCTATCCGCTCGGGTCGTGCACGATGAAGCACAACCCCAAGGTGCACGAGCGGATCGCGGCCCTTCCCGGCCACTCGAAGCTCCATCCGCTCCAGGATCCCCGCTACGCGCAGGGCGCGCTCGAGCTCATGTGGCGCCTGCAGGAGGCCCTATCGGAGATCGCTGGTCTTCCGCACGTGTCGTTGCAGCCGAGCGCCGGCTCGCACGGCGAGCTGGCCGGGGTGCTCCTGACCCGTGCGTTCCACGAGGACCGCGGTGAGCGCCGCACCAAGGTGTTGACGCCCGACACCGCGCACGGGACCAACCCGGCGACGGTGACGATGGCGGGATACGAGTTGGTCAAGGTCGGCACGGACGCAAGAGGCAATATCGACCTCGACGACTTACGGGACAAGGCGAGCGACGACGTCGCCTGCCTGATGCTCACCAACCCTTCGACCCTCGGGCTGTTCGAGCCCGGGATCGAGGAGATCGAGCGGATCGTGCACGGGACTGGAGCCACGCTCTACTACGACGGCGCCAACCTGAACGCGATCATGGGGATCTCGCGTCCGGGCGACATGGGCTTCGACATCGTCCACTTCAACCTGCACAAGACGTTCACCCAGCCCCACGGAGGCGGGGGCCCGGGCGCCGGGCCGGTCGCGGTCTCGGAGCGGATCGAGCCCTACCTCCCCCGGCCACAGGTCGTGAAGCGACCACCCGGAGCCGGCAACGGCGCCTCGGGCCCGTTCTACGACCTCGACTACGATCGCCCCAAGTCGATCGGGCGTTTGCGCGGTTTCCAGGGCAACTACGGCGTGTTCGTGCGCTCCTACGCTTACATTCGCTCGCTCGGGGCGGCCGGCCTTCACGAGGCCTCCCAGGTCGCTGTCCTGAACGCCAACTACCTGCTCGCGAGGCTGCGACGAGAGGGCGTTGCGGAATACCTCCCGGCGGCCTACGACCGGCTGTGCATGCACGAGTTCGTCCTCTCCGGCGCGCCGATGAAGAGCGAGCTTCAGATCAGGACGCTCGATCTGGCCAAGCGCCTCCTCGATCACGGGGTGCACCCTCCGACCGTCTACTTCCCGCTGATCGTGGAGGAGGCGTTGCTGGTCGAGCCGACCGAGACCGAGACCAAGGAGACGCTCGATCACTTCGCCGACATCGTGGCCGGGGTCCTCCGCGAGGCCCGGGAGGACCCGGAGATCGCCCGCCACGCGCCGTACACGACACCGGTTCGACGCCTCGACGAAGCCGCGGCCGCCCGCCACCCGGTCGTGCGCCAGCCGCTGTAGCGAGCCCCTGCCGCGATGGATCCGCTGATCGCCTCGGGCGCCGCCGATATCGCCGCCCAGGCCGAGGCCCAGCTCGAGTCGCTGGTGGGCGTGTCCTCCCCCTCGGGCGACCTCGACGGAGCCGAGCGAGCGATATCGCTCTGTGAGGAGATGCTTCCCGCGGGCGCCACCGTCGGGCGCGTCCCATGCTCCACTCCCGGGAGCGCCCCCGACCTCCTGGCCAGCATCGCAGGCCGGGGCTCCCGCCGGGTCCTGCTGCTGGGCCACCTGGACACGGTCGTCGAGCACGGATCGCACGCGCCGCTCCGCCGCGACGGCGATCGCCTGTACGGGACCGGCACCGCGGACATGAAGGGCGGAGTGGTGCTCGCGCTCGGGGTGGCCCGCGCGCTGGCCACTCACCCGGACCGGTTCGCGGAGCTGTCGGTTCTGCTCGTCACCGACGAGGAGTGGCGCACGGCCGAGTTTTCGCACGTGTCTCGATTCCCCGGGTACGACGCCTGCCTGTGCTTCGAGGCGGGCGAGCTGACTCCCGACCAACACGAGGCCGTGATCGTGCGCAGGAAGGCCGCCGGGACCCTGCGCGTCGGCGCCACGGGCCGGGCATCGCACTCCGGCAGCGCCCCCGACCGCGGCCGCAACGCGCTTCTCGGACTGGCACGGATTGCCCTCGACGTCGCCTCGCATCACCAGCCGGACGGCCCCGAACATCTCAGCGTCGTGCCGACGATCATCCGCTCGGGCGATGCGTTCAACGTCGTCCCCGCGTCCGGGGAGCTGTTGTTCGACCTGCGCGCCGACGGCGTCCATTCGTTCGAGCCCGTGCTCACGGCGGTTCCCTCGGAGCTGAACGGAGTCTCGGTCGAGGCGCGCCTGGAGCGCCGGTGGCCGGGAATGGACACCCGGGATCTGACGCGCGAGGTGCTCGAGCGAGCGAGTGCCCGCCTCGGCCGGCCGGTGGTCGGCGTGGCGCGCGGCGGCGCGAGCGACGCGAGTCATTTCGCAGTCACGATTCCGCTCACCCTCGACGGCCTGGGTCCTCGGGGCGGGGGCGCCCACACTCCGGAGGAGTTCGTGCTGGCGGGCTCGCTCAAGGAGCGGGCGGAGGTCGCGCTGGCCCTCGTCACCCAGGTCCTCGACCCTGGCATGCTTTGACCATGAGCACGCGGACCATGAGCAGTCGGGCACCCGATCCCCGGCGCCGGCAAGCCACGGCGCGCCGGCGCCGCGCGGGAATGCAGATCGAGGGCATCCAGCTGCTCGCGGTCATTCTGGCCCTGATGTGGATCGTCGAGGTGATCAACTCGCTCGACGGGCAGCACCTCAACAGCGACGGGATCCACGCCCGCGATCCCGGGCGGCTGTGGGGCGTCCTCACCTCGCCGTTCGTGCACGCCAGCTTCGCGCACCTGATCTCGAACACGATTCCGCTCGTGTTCATGGGGCTGATCATCGCCATGCGCGGCGCCGGCCGGGTGGCGCTGGTGACGCTCATCGTGGTGGTCGTCGGGGGCCTGGGCACCTGGTTGATCGCGCCGGGGCACACCAGCACGATCGGCGCGAGCGGCCTCGTGTTCGGATACGCCGCCTATCTCCTGACTCGCGGGCTGTTCGATCGCAGCCTGCTCGAGCTGCTGACCGGGATGGTCGTGGCGGTGATCTGGGGCGGCGCGCTGCTCTCGAGCCTCATCCCCCGCTACGGCATCTCCTGGCAGGCCCATGCCTGCGGCGCCATCGGCGGGATAGTGGCGGCGTGGCTGCTGTCCGACCAGCGCGCCCGTCAGCGGGGCACGAGCGGACCGCCGGCGCGGGCGCTCGCCAAGTAGCCTCCAGACCTTCGTCGCATGCGCATCTTCTCGGGCATCCAGCCGACCGGGCGAAAGCACCTGGGCAACTACATCGGGGCGATCAGGCAGTACGTCGCGGGCCAGGACCGCGGCGAAGCGATCTACTGCATCGTCGACCTGCACGCCATCACCGTCGCCTACGAGCCGGCGGTGCTCCGCGAGTCGGTCTACGACACCGCGGCGATCCTGCTCGGGGCCGGGCTCGACCCGAACCGCTGCATCTTCTTCCGCCAGAGCGACGTGGTAGAGCACCCCGAGCTGTGCTGGCTGCTCTCGAGCGTCACCTCGTACGGGGAGCTCAACCGGATGACGCAGTTCAAGGAGAAGGCCGGCGCCCAGCGCGACCTGGTCTCGGGCGGCCTGTTCTTCTACCCGGTGCTTCAGGCCGCCGACGTGCTCGCCTACCGGGCCGACGAGGTGCCGGTGGGGGAGGACCAGCGCCAGCACGTCGAGCTGATGCGCGACGTCGCCGAGCGCTTCAACGCCCGCTTCGGCGAGACGCTCGTCGTCCCCGAGGTCCGGGTGCCCGAGGTGGGCGCGCGGATCATGGACCTCCAGCAACCCGACCGCAAGATGTCCACCACCGGCGGTACTCCGCAGGGCACGGTCTACGTGCTCGACGCGCCGGACCAGGTCGCGAGGAAGATCCGCTCCTCGGTCACCGACTCAGGAACCGAGGTCGTGAGAGCCCCGGACAAGGCGGGCATCTCGAACCTGATCGACATCATCGCGGCGGTTCGCGGCACCGCGCCGGAGGAGATCGAGCGGGAGTTCGACGGCTCGGGCTACGGGGCCTTCAAGCAGGCGGTGGCGGACGCGGTGATCGAGTATCTGGCGCCGGTGCGCGAGCGCTACACCGAGCTCCGCAGCGACGAGGCCGGACTCGAGCGGACGCTCGCCGAGGGAGCCGAGAAGGCGCGGGCCATCGCGTCGGACACGCTGCGCGACGTGCGCGAGGCGATGGGGGTCGGCAGTGGGCACGAGGTCCGGTCCGGACAGTAGCCTGGGCCGGGTGCGCACCCCGGACGCCAACGCGGGCATGCGGCTGGTAGACCTCGAGCTCGACCTCGACGTCTTCGCCGGCCCCTTCGACCTCCTGCTGACGCTGATCCTCCGTGAGGAGATCGACCTCCTCGAGGTCGACCTGGCCGAGATCGTGATCGCCTACATCGACCACCTCGAGCGGCGGGGCGAGCTCGAGCTCGAGGCCGCGACCGAGTTCCTGGTGCTGATCGCCGCCCTGCTCGAGCTGAAATCGCGGCTGCTGCTTCCCGGCGTGGAGCCGGAGATGATCGAACTCGATCCAGGTGAGGCGGCGGAGGAGCTCCTGGTCCGCCTGCTCGACGCCCACCGCTACCGCGCCACCGCGGCATATCTTCAAGGGCGCCTGGCGTCGCAGTCCGGTCACCGCTTCCGCTCGGCGCCGCCCCCGGCCGCGCTCCGGCGGGCCGTGCTCCCAGACGCGACCGCGGTCTATGACCCGGCGATGCTCGCGGCGGCCATCGGCGGCTTGCTGCGAATACCAGAGCCGGTCGACGTCCGCCACATCACGGTGCCGAAGGTAACGGTCGCCGAACGGCTGGCCCACCTGCGGGCGCTCCTGCGGCGCGGGGGATTCAGCTTCGACGAGGCGGTCGCGCGCGCGGACCGGGTGACGGTCGCCGTGACCCTGTTCGCGCTGCTCGAGCTCCACAAGCGCGGGGAGGCGACATGGACGCAGGACGAGCCGTTCGGCGACATCCTGATCGAGCGGCCGGCGACGGTGCAGGCCGGGAGGCTGACGGTCGCGCGATGAGCCAGGACCTCGAGCAGACGCTCGAAGCGCTCCTGTTCCTGAGCTCCGAGCCGGTGCACGCGGCCGTGTTCGCCGAGGCCACCGGTGCCGAGTTGCACGAGGTCGTGACCGGGCTCGAGCGGCTCCGAGAGCACTACGAGTTCGAGCGGCGCGGGCTCGTCCTGCGCGAGCTCGCCGGCGGCTATGCCCTCTCCACCCATCCCGATACCGAGCCGGCCGCCCGGCGGCTGCTCGCGCGTCCGCGCACGCCTCCGCTCACCCCGGCCCAGGCCGAGACGCTCGCGATCGTGGCCTACCTGCAACCGGTGTCGCGTCCGGAGATCGCCCGGATCCGCGGCGTCAACGCCGAGTCGGCCGCCTCGACGCTGCTCGAGCGGGAAATGATCGAAGAGGCCGGCCGCTCCCAGTTCGGCGCGGTGCTGTACCGGACCACCGATCTGTTCCTCAAGTTGTTCGGGCTGGGCTCGCTCCAGGAGCTTCCGGACATCGCCACCTTCGACCCCGCGCCCGAGGTGGAGGCGGAGTTGCGCGAGCGTCTCCTCCGCGCCGGCGAGGCGCGCGCGAGCGCCATCCCCGGGCCCTGACAGATTCGACGCCGCCGGCGCGAGGCGTGTACGAACGCACCGGTCGCCCGATACGGTCCCGCTCTCTTGGCTGCTCGATTCGCGCCCTTTGCGGTTCGCGGCCTCAGGTACCCGGCGCGAGGCACCATCCGGCTGCTCACGCCTTCGGGCTTTCTGTGCCTCTTCTGGCTCGCGCCGGCCGCCGCCCCGGCCATGGCCCAGCCGTCGGGCGGGTCGGGCTATTTCGTCACGTTCGCAGCCCGGTGACGCCGACGTCGGGCACGGGTCACACACACCGCGCGAGAGCCACGACCAACGAGCCAAACGTCCCCGTCAACGCGCAGCCGTCGCTGGTGACGCTCGCCCTTGGTACGTACACGATCCGCGAGCGCGCGCCACTTCGCCGGACGGCCGCTGGCGGCTGCGCAGCGTCACCTGCAACGACGTGAGCCGGTCAACCACGCGGCCCATCCAGGTGACGATCCGCAGCGGCGCGGAGGTGACGTGTCTGTTCACGAACGCGTTCATCCCCCGGGGGGCGATCTCCCTGGCAAAGATCACCGAGGGGAACACGGGCACGACGAGCTTCCAGGTGACCCCGGTGACGGGCAAGCCGGCGCACTACGTGCAGATCGCGGTCTCGTCGAGAATCGGGGTTCCGGTCGACGCGGTACATGTGGGTCCCACGGACGCGACCGATCACCTGCGCCTGGGCGCCCACCGGATCATCGAGCAGCACCCCCACGACATCCCCGCCGGCGGATGGACCCTCACCAAGGTGGTGTGCAACGGCGTGGACGTGCCATTCGCCCAGGGCATCGTGGTCACGCTGACGAGGAGTCAGCCGTCCGCGCGTTGCGTGTTCACCGACACGTTCACGCGAACGCCCCCGCCCGAGCCGCCCCCCGAGCCCCCCGCGCCGCCCCCGCCCGAGCCCCTGCCCCGCCCGGACCGAACCCCGACCAGCCGAGCGCACCGTACGCCGACCTATCCATCACCAAGCACGCCTCGCCGTCGACCTTGACCCGGGGGCAGGTCGTCACGAACCGGATGACGGTCACCAATCACGGACCGGACGACGCGGCGCGGGTCGTGGCAAACGACCAGCCTCTCGGATCCGCGGTTCTCGTCTCGGTCCATACCGACGCGGGAAACTGTCACGCGAGCCTGCCGCTGGTCTGCCTGCTCGGAGCGCTTAAGCCCGGGACCCAGGTCCACATCACCGTTCGCGTGCGGCTGGGCACGCGTTCCTCGCGGTTCACGAACCGCTCCGTCGTCGGGACCGCGACCTACGACCCCAACCTGTCCAACAACGTGGCCCAGGCGACGGTCGCGGTGCTCCCGCCCCCGCCGCCACCGCCGCCGCCACCGAGCGGGCTGGGCTGACCCCGCCGGCTCGACCGCGCCGCCAGCTGCCCGCAGGCCGCGTCGATCTCCCTGCCCCGGGTCAGCCGGACGGTGGCGCTGATCCCCTCACGAGAGAGCACCCGCCGAAACGCCTCGATCGCCTTCGGCGAGGAGGCGTCGAAGCGCGACCTCGTCGGGTTGAACGGGATCAGGTTCACCTTGTAGACGCGCGGGTCGAGCAGCCGAGCGAGCTGCACGGCTTGGGCGTGGGAGTCGTTGACTCCCGCCAGCATCACGTACTCCACGAACACCCGGCGCCGCTTGCGCTCGTAGTGGCGCTCGCACGCCGCCAGCACATCCGCCAGCGGGTACCGGTCGTTGACCGGCATCAGCTCTGAGCGCAGTGCCTCGTCGGCAGCGTGCAGCGAGAACGCCAGCCGGATCGGCATGGGGCTCTCGGTCAGCCGTTCGATCCCCGGGATCCAGCCCACGGTCGAGATCGCCGTCCGCCGGTTGGCAACACCCACGTCCGGAAGGAGCGAGCAGGCCCCGAGCACGGCATCGAGGTTCATCATCGGCTCGCCCATCCCCATGAACACCGCGTGATCGACAGCCCCGGCGTGCCGGCGGAAATGGAGCGCCTGATCGAGGATCTCCGACGCGGTCAGGTTGCGTCCGAAGGACATCTGCCCGGTGGCGCAGAACGAGCAGGTCAGCGGGCAGCCCGACTGGGAGGACAGGCACAGCGAGCGCCGCCCATCCCGGTAGCGCATCAGCACGGCCTCGACCGGCTTTCCGTCCCCGGTGAGAAACAGAGCCTTGACGGTCCCGTCGCGAGCCCGCGCCTCCCGCTCGAGCGCCAGCGTCGAGAACGGCACCGTTTGCTCCAGAGCGTCTCGGAGCGCCGCCGGAACGTCGGTCATCGACCCGAACCGGTCGGCGCCTCGCGCCGCCCATCGCCAAACCTGCCCGGCGCGGTACGCGGGCTCTCCGAGCTCGGCGAGCGTTCGCTCCAGCAGCTTCAGATCCATCAGGTCTATGGTGGCAGCCGATGCGTCTCGCCAAGTTCCTCGCCTCCGCCGGCGTCGCCTCGCGGCGCGGCGCCGAGCAGCTGATCCGGACCGGGCGGGTGACGGTAGGCGGCGCCAGGGTCACCGACCCGGCCGCGACCGTGAGCCTCGATGCGGGCGACCGGGTCGCGCTCGACGGCAAGCCCGTGACCGGCTCGCCGACCCGCGTCGTCTACGCGGTCAACAAGCCCCCCGGGGTGGTCTCGACCGCGCGCGATCCTCAGGGCCGCCACACTGTGGTCTCGCTCGTTCCCGGCGAGCTCCGCCTGTATCCCGTGGGCCGACTCGACATCGACACCACGGGCTTGATCCTGCTCACCAATGACGGCGAGCTCGCGCACCGCCTCACCCATCCGCGCTTCGAGGTGCCCAAGACCTACCGGGCCACGGTCGCCCATCCGCCGGTCAAGGACGCTGCGCTGAGCGCCTTGCGCGGGGGCGTGCCGCTGGACGACGGCGTCACCGCGCCCGCCCGCGTACGTCTGCTCGGCCCCGGCACGCTCGAGCTCACGATCCATGAGGGCCGCAAGCGCCAAGTCAAGCGGATGTGTGACCACGTCGGACATCCGGTGCGGCGACTTGAGCGCGTTGCGTTCGGGCCCCTGAGGCTCGGCGACCTGAAGTCCGGCGCGCATCGCGTCCTCACCGCCGGCGAGCTCGAGGCGCTCGCCGACGCGACCGCCCGCGCTAGCGCTGGATCAGAAGCTCGTCGTTCCGAAACCGCGTAGTCCTCAGCACCCGCGCGACCTCGGCCGGGGTCAGCTGCACGGGCCTCGATGACACCATCTTCAGCACCGTGAACTGAAGCGCGCGCCGCCGTGAGACCTCGTGGAACCCCGGCACGGGATACGCGGCCTGCATGACCGACGGCCACAGGTTGCAGGCCGAGCCCCACCAGCAGAAGCCGGCGCTCGCCGGCGAGGTGAACGACACGACGTAGAACTCCCTCACCCGGGCGCCATGGCGCGGCATGAACTTCAGTCCCGGGGTGTAGAGCGACAGCGGCAGCAGGTCGCGGTAGTGCTGAACGAGGATCGCGCGCGTGGGGCTGCCGGCGCCGGCCGGTCTCCCGGCGCCCGCGAGGCTCCCGGCGCCCGTGGGGCTCCCGCCGCCCGCGGGGCTCCCGAAAGTCGGTGCGGGGCCGAGCACGCGAGCAACCACCCGCCAGTCGGGACGCTGGTAGTTGCGATCGACGGCGACGCCGATCGTGGTGACCACGCCGATCAGGCACAGCGCGGCCGCAGCGACGAGCCCGACCGCTCGCGGCCGCGGAGCCGCCAGCCCCCCCGCGACCACGAGCGCGGCGGGCAGCCACAGCGCGAGCAGGTTGCGCGTGAGGAGGTCGTCGAAGCCGAGCGCGATCAGCACGAGGCTGATCACCAGGCCGGCGAGCGCCAGCGACCCCGCGACCAACGCGCCCCGACGCTCCGCTGCGCGGGCGCACGTCGCCAGCAGCACGAGCGCGAGCACGATGATCGCGATCGCGAGCGGCTCGAGCACGCCGCGCCCAGGCCCCTCGAAGCTGACCGCGAACTGGGGGACGACCTGGCCGAGGCGCCGGCCGAGCGGGGCCCCGGCGATCCACCGATCCCGCCCGTTCGCGTTCTGGGCCAGCGCCAGCGCCAGGAGCCCCAGGCCGCACAGGCCCACGAACCCGAACGCGATCTGCACTTCCCGGCGGCGTCGATGCATCGCGAGCAGCCAGAGCGCCTCGGGCGCGACGATGAGGACCGCGTAGTAGTGGGTCGCGAGCGCCAGGGCCGAGGTGATGACCCAGACGGCGAGAGCCCGAGGCGTGGGGTCGTCCCGCGCGTAGGCGAAGGCGAGCAGCGAGGCGCTCGCCAGGAAGGCCAGCATCTCGTAGGAGCGGGCCTCCTGCGAGTACCAGTTGAGCAGCGGGCTGCACGCCACCAGCGCCGCCGCGATAAGTCCCGCACGGCGCGAGGAGAGCTTCGCGCCCGTCGCGAACGCGACCGGCACCAGCGCTACTCCGAGCACCGCCGACAATGAGCGCAGACCCGCCTCGCCGTAGCCGAACACCCTCGCCCAGATCCACGCCACCGAGTAGTAGAGCGGGGGCGTCGACTCGGATTGAGGGATAAGGCCGAGCATCTTGCCGGGCGAGAAGTGGACCAGCTGCGCCGTGTTCGCCTCGTCGAACCAGAACCCCTGGTGCCCGATCCGGGTGAAGCGAAGCACCGCGGCGAGCAGCGTGAGCGCCGCTACCGTCGCCGCGGTCGGTCCCGATAGCGTTCGCGCGCGCGGAGCGGCCGCGCCGGCGCCGGGGCGGCGCAGCTCACCGGCGACCGTACCGACGCTCACGCTCGCGGATGGTAATGGTCCCCGCCCGCGAAATACGGTCGCATTCGAGCGCTCTGGCTTGCGGCCCGCTTGGCATCCTGCCTCGCCTGAATGGGCCGCGCCAGAGTCATCCAGCTGGGCGGCGCCTGGCTTCGTCCTCGTCGGCTCGCGCAGCGCTGCTGCCTCGGGCTTGCGGCCCGCTCGGCATCCAGCCTCGCTTAACCGGGCCGCGCCCGAGTCATCCGGCTGCCTCCTGCGTCCTCGCCAGGCATCCGCCCGTGACCACTCTCGGTGCAACCGTATTCACGGGCGGGAACCATCGGCACGGTCTCCGACGCCCGCTATCCTCCGGCGTCGCCCGGCGTCGCGCCCCCAATCTCTTAACCCAATCGCAATCGGCGCGTTTAGCGACGCCGTGTCTCGCCGGGCACCATCTTTCTGTAAATGAGACAGGACTCGAGCTCCGCCGACAGCCGGGTCGTGCTCGCGACGACGACGCCTCTGGGCGAGGCCGGCGTCGGCCACGGCGACGCGACCGTGACGCTTCCAGCCGTGCCGACGCTGGAGGCCGGCCGCGCCCTGCCGCGGGCGCGCGCGCGCCTCGCCTCGGACCGCCGCGCCGGGAGGATCGCGCTCGGCGCGCTGCTCCTTGGCGCGCTCATCGTCACCGCGTTCGCGACCGCGCATCCGAACACGCTCGTGCCGACCAGCAACCGGTCGTTCCCGCTGTGGGAGGCCGGGCCGCTGCACTACATCGATAAGGCGCTGCCGAACGACTGGAGAGCGCTGCAGATCGGTTTCAGCGTGATCGTGGTCGCGATGCTCATCGCATACCTGGTCGTGCTGCAGTCCGTGCGGACGCTGTCGATGCGCACGATCGCGATCTTCGCGCTCGCCGCCCACGCGATCCTGCTGCTCAGCCCGCCCGGCCAGCTCACAGACCTTTTCAACTACCTGGGCTACGCCCGGCTCGGAGGCCTTCACCACCTCAACCCATACACCCACGTGATCGCCGAGGAAATACACGATCCCGTGTTCCGCTTCACCACCTGGCATCACCTCCACAGCCCGTACGGGCCGCTGTTCACCGCGCTCACCTACCCGCTCGCGCTGATGTCGCTGCCGGCCGCCTACTGGACGCTCAAGACGATCACGGTGCTCCTGAGCCTCGCGTTCATCGCGCTGGTCTGGTACTGCGCCCGCCGACTCGGGCGCGACCCGCGATTCGCCGTGCTGTTCGTGGCGGCGAACCCGATCTTCCTCATGTACGCAATCCCCGCGTTTCACAACGACTTCTTCATGCTGGTGCCCTCGACCGCCGCGGTCGCGTTGCTGCTCGCGCGCCGCGACCGCTCCGCCGGCGCGATTCTGATGCTCGCGGTGGCGGTCAAGTTCACCGCGATTCTGCTGCTGCCGTTCCTGCTGATCGGCGTCCGCCTGCCGCAGCGACGCCGCCGGATCCTCGAAGGTGCCGCGGTGGGCGCGATCCCGCTGATCGCGATGAGCCTCGCTCTGTTCGGATTCTCGATCCCGAATCTGCAGGATCAGAGCACGCTGCTGACGCCGTTCAGCATCCCGAACCTGACCGGTCTGGTCATCGGCGTCGGCGGGGGGGCGCCCGGGTTGCTGAGGCTCGGCACCGTGGCGCTCGTGGTCGCGGTCGCACTGTTGATCCGGCACCGGGGCGATTGGCTCTCCGGGGCCGGGTGGGCCACCTTTGCCCTCATCGCGAGCCTCGCCTGGCTGGTGCCGTGGTACGTGGTGTGGCTGCTACCGTTGGCCGCGCTGGGCTCCAGCCTCCGTCTGCGGCGCATGGCGCTGTGGCTGACCGTGTTCCTCGTGATCGCGTTCATCCCGGCGACCGGCATGGTGCTCTACCCGGCCGGACTGAATCCGCTCGGCACGCCGGTCGGGTACGCATCTCAGGCGCTCCAGAAGAAGCTCGAGCAGTAGCGCCACCCCGGCCGCGCCGGCGAAGCCCGCCGGCCGCACCGTGCGCGGCCCGCAAAGCCTTATGTCGTGATTATTAGCGTTTTGTTAGCTTCCGCCGATTGATGCGCCTCGAAGTTGAATCGCCTGAAACCACTCTCGTAGTTCCCGAGTACCCGCCGGCGCCCCCCGTGGCGCCGCCACGACGGCGTCGACTCGATCGCTTCGAGCTCTCGATGCTGGCGCTGTTCGGGGCGATCTCTCTCTGGGTACTGTTGCTCGATCTCTTTCAGGTGGTGGCGCATGGTCGGGTCTGGACCGGAACCGACGGCGTCTACCTCGTCGACCAGATGCAGTACCTGGCCTGGATCCACGACGCGGCCAGCCACGGGCTCGCCTCGAACCTGTTCGTTGTGCAATCCACTCCCGCGGACTACTTCCAGCCGGCGATCATGATCTCCGGGGGAATCGCCGCGCTCGGCGTCGCGCCGTGGCTGGCGCTGCTCTTGTGGAAGCCGGTCGCGGTCATCGCCGCTTTCTTCGCCGTCCGGGCGTACATGTACCGCGCCCTCGACGGGCGGTGGCCGCGCCGCGCGGCCCTCGTGATCGGGCTGTTCTTCGGCGCCATGACGTTCAGCGCGGGGGCCGTGACCGCGTTCGGCGACCTGTTTCTCGGCTTTCTGTCGTGGGGGTACACGTTCGGCCTGCTCGCGGTCGCGGCCATGGCCGGCGCGCTTCTGTCGTACGACCGCGCTCGAACCGCGAACCGGCTCCGGTGGGCGCCCGGCGTCCTCGGAGCGATCGCCAGCCTCCTACACCCGTGGCAGGGGGAGCTCTTGATCATCCTCATCATCGGGGGCGAGCTGATGATCGAGCTCCGGCGCCGGCAGGCGTTGACGCGCCGGCGGCTGATGCAGGCGGGAGCGACGATCCTCCTGACCGCGCTGCCGCTGTTCTACTACGTGGTCCTCACCCGCGTCGACCTCTCCTGGCACCTGGCCCGGGGGGCGAGCAAGCACTCGTTCCCGCTGCTCCCGGTCCTGCTGGCGATCGCACCGCTGGCGGTCGCGGCGATCCCCGCCTACCGGGTGCGCCCCCGCAGTTTCATCGGCGCCGCCACGCGCTTCTGGCCGCTGGCCGCCCTCGTGGTGTTCATACTCTCTGGGACGGGCTTCGCGGCCACGCCGCTGCACGCCTTCCAGGGGATCTCGATACCGCTCGCCGTGCTCGCGGTCGAGGGGGTGCAGCTCGTGCGCTGGCGCCGCTTGCGGCGCCCGAGGCTCGTGGCGGTGCTGGCCGTGCTGGCGGTCACCGTTCCCTCGCTCGTCGTGGAACTGAACAGCGCGCGCACGCTCGCCGCTCCCACCGTCGACAACGCGAACTTCATCACGAAGGACGAGCGCGACGCGATCGGCTACCTGACCAACGACCCGCGGCCCGGCGGGGTTATGACGCGCAGCTACCTCGGCGCGATCATCCCGGGGGCGACGGGCCGCCACACGTACGTCGGCGATTGCCTGTGGTCCGAGCCCCAGTGCTACTGGCGCGTCGGCACCACCCAGGAGCTATTCGACGGAACGCTCGGGACCGCGTTCTCCCGGAAGCTCGTGCTGGGCAGCGGCGCCCGCTTCGTGCTCGCCGACTGCAAGACCCAGGCCGACCTCGAGCGGATCCTCGGCCCGGTCGTCCGCTCCGTGCGGCACTTCGGCTGCGCTGCCGTTTACACCGTCCAGTAGGCTGCCGCGCCGATGCGGCTCTTCGCCCTGCGGGGCGCCAACCAGGTCACGGCGAACGAGGGCGAAGAGATACTCGCCGCGACCGGCGAGCTGATGCGCGAGCTGATGGCGCGCAACGAGCTCGCCCCTGACCGCATGGTGAGCTGTCTATTCACGGCCACCGAGGACCTCGACGCCGAGTTCCCGGCGGTGGCGGCCCGCAACCTCGGCCTTGACCGGGTGCCGCTCCTGTGCGCGCGGGAGATCCCTGTCCCGGGGTCGATGCCGCGGGTGATCCGCGTTCTGGTGCACTACTACGCACCCGAGGACCACGAGCCGCGCCACGTGTACCTCGGCGACACGCAGGCGCTCCGCGCCGACCTCGAGTCGGCACAATAGGAGCCCTCATGCCCCTGGAGTTTGCTGAGCGGATCCGGCGGATCCCGGTCTACCCGGTGGCGGCTGGCTACGACCTCGGGGCCGAGGTCGCGATGCTCGCCTCGAACGAGTGCTGCTTTGCGCCGCATCCGGCCGTGATCGAGGCCGCTTCCCGAACGCTGGCCGGCGCCCACCGCTATCCCGACCCGTACTACACGCCGCTGCGCCGCGCCCTGTCGGAGCGCTACGGCATCCCCGCCGAGCGGATCGCGGTCGGGAACGGCTCGTGCGACATCCTGCTCGCCGCCGGCGAGGCGCTGCTCGAGCCGGGGGCCGAGGTCGTGTACGCCTGGCCGGCGTTCAGCGTCTACCCGCACCTGGCCGCCTCGTCGGGAGCGCGGGCGATCGAGGTTCCGCTCGACTCCGAGGCGCGCCACGACCTCGACGCGATGGCCGACGAGATCACGGTCGCCACCCGGCTCGTGCTCGTCTGCAACCCCAACAACCCGACCTCCACTGCGCTCGGCCTCGACGCGATCGAGGCGTTCCTGGAGCGGGTGCCTTCGCACGTGTGCGTGATCCTCGACGAGGCGTACTGCGAGATCTCGCTGAGCCTCGGCGACACGTACGCCTCGCTCGACCTGCTGCGCCGGTTCGGGAACCTGGTCCTGTTGCGCACGTTCTCGAAGGTGTACGGGCTGGCCGCGCTGCGGGCCGGATACGCTCTGTGCGCCTCGGAGGACTTTCGGGTGGCGGTCGACCAGGTCCGCCAGCCGTTCTACCTGAACGCTGCCGCCCAGGCTGGGGCGGTGGAGGCGCTCAGGCACCAGGACGAGGTCGAGCGGCGGGTGGCCCAGACCATCGCGGCGCGCATGACTCTCGAGGAAGGGGTGCGGGAGCTCGGGCTCTGGCTCGCGGAGTCGGACGCCAACTTCGTGTGGCTGCGGTTGCCGGATGGTGTTGATGAGGGCGACGTAGTGACTGGTTTACGGGCCCGGGGCGTTCTCGTCCGCGCCGGAGCTTCCCTTGGCCAGCAGGGGGCGCTGCGGGTAACCGCGGGGACGGAGCGTGAGAACGAGCGCTTCGTTGGCGCCCTCCGCGATCTCGTCTGAGGGCTGCGTCCGAGATTTGCCGCCAATATCGCGGCTTTTCTCGGACCGCTGGCGGTGTGGTACAACTGAGCGCGAGATGACCGGATGCAGCCGCACCTACGCCACCCACAGCGGCTGCCTCTACTTCTGGCGATTTAGCTAGGCGCTCGGCCAAGCACTTCCCGCGCCCCCGAACCGGGCGCCTTCGGAGGTCGAGCGCCGCGGTCTCCCACCGACCTTCGGGCACCAGCCCTTCCGTACAGTTCCCAAGCGTTGAAGGACGAGCAGATGACGACAGCGATCAAACCGACAACACGCGTCAGGGTGGTCGACCCGGTCCGCGACCAGCGGATCGAACGGGTCTTGCCGCTCGTGGCCCCCATGACCCTGCTCCGAGAGCTGCCGCTGACCCCCGAGCACTCCCGCGTCGTGCTGCACGGCCGCGCGGACGTTCACGCGATCCTGAGCGGCGAGGACGACCGGCTACTCGTGGTGGTGGGTCCGTGCAGCGTGCACGACGTCGAGGCCACCATTGACTACGCGCGGCGACTCAGCGAGAAGGCCTCGAGCCTCCAGGACGACCTGTGCGTCGCGATGCGCGTCTACTTCGAGAAGCCGCGCACCACGACCGGGTGGAAGGGCCTCATCAACGATCCTCACCTGAACGGATCCGGCGACGTCAACGCCGGCCTGCGCCTGGCACGGCGGGTGCTGCTCGAGGTGCTGGCGCTGGGCCTGCCGGTCGGGTGCGAGTTCCTCGACCCGATCACCCCGCAGTACATCTCCGATGCCGTGTGCTGGGGCGCGATCGGAGCCCGAACGGCCGAGAGCCAGATCCACCGCCAGCTCGGGTCCGGGCTCTCGATGCCGGTCGGGTTCAAGAACCGCACCGACGGAAACGTCCAGGTGGCCGTGGACGCAGTGCGGGCCGCCGCGGTTCCCCACGCGTTCGCGGGCATCGACGAGAACGGCGCTTCGGCGATCCTCTATACGCGAGGCAACCGCGACTGCCACATCATCCTGCGCGGGGGCAAGGACGCCCCGAACTACGGCCCCGACGAGGTCGCCCGAGCGCTGGCGCTGTTGCGCGGCGCCGATCTGGAGGAGCGGGTGATGATCGACGTCTCACACGACAACAGCCGCAAGGACCCCGCCCGCCAGCCCGAGGTGGCGGCTGACATCGGGCGTCAGATCGCGTCTGGCAACCGCGCGATCGTCGGCGCGATGCTCGAGTCGTTCCTGGTCGGGGGCCGCCAGGACCTCAATGGCGACCCCGAGCTCGTCTACGGCCAATCGATCACCGACGCGTGTCTCGACTGGGAGACGACCGTGCACGTGCTCGACGGTCTTGCCGGCGCGGTGAGAACACGCCGCGCGCGCGCAGCCGGCTGACGGTGGCTGGCGCCGGCCTCGGCGACGTCGAAGGGATGCGCATCGGCGTGGCCGGCGTCGGTCTGCTGGGCGGCTCGATCGCGCTGGCGGTTCGCGAGCGGCTGGGCGCGACGGTGTGCGGCTACGACACATCGAGGGAGGCGCTCCAGGACGCGATCGACCGGGGCGTAATCGATCGCGTCGGGGGCTCCATCGGCGAGGCGGCACGGGACGCCCAGGCGGTGTTCGTCGCGGTGCCCGTGGGCGCTCTGGCCGTCGTTATCGGTGAGGCCCTGAGCGCGGCGTCCACGGAGTGCGTGGTCACCGACGTCGGCTCCACCAAGCGGGCGATCGTGGCCGCGCACGACGACCCTCGGTTCGTCGGCGGCCATCCCCTCGCCGGCGCCGAGACCGCCGGCGTCAGGTACGCGCGAGCGGACCTGTTCGACGGCGCCACCTGGTTTCTGACCCCGGCCGCCACCACTTCCGGGATCCTGTACGAGCGGCTGCACCGCCTGCTCCGGGGTATCGGCGCTCGCCCGACCGCGATCGAGCCCGAAACCCACGACACGATTCTCGCCACCGTCTCCCACCTCCCCCACGTGCTCGCGAACGTATTGGTCTCGCAGGCCGCCCGGGCGCTCGCCGCCGGCGACGAGCGACTGCCCGCGACCGGCCCGAGCTTTCGGGATGCCACGCGCGTGGCGGGCGCTCCGGGTGAGGTGTGGACGGACATCTACCTGTCCAATGCCGACGCGCTCACGGCCGAGATCGACCGGACCGTGGCGCGGCTGGGCGAGGTCCGCGACGCGCTGGCGCGCGGGGACCGCGCTCGGATCGGGGCCTGGAACGAGGAGGCCGCGGCCGACCGCCGGCGCCTCCTCGAGGCGCAGCTCGCGGGCGGCCCGGTGTTCGAACTCCGTGCGTCGGTGCCCAACCGGCCGGGGGTGATCGCGCAGCTGGCGCTCGAGCTCGGGCGCTCGGGTGTGAACATCACCGACATGGCGCTGTACCCCGCCCCCGATATGAGCGAGGGCGTGGTGGCGCTGTGGATCGCGGGCGAGGCCCCGGCGAGGCGGGCCGAGGAGCTCGTGGTGCGGCTGGGATTCCCGGTGGCGCGAGCGTGAGCGCCCGGTTTGACCCCTCGGGGCCGCTCCGCGGGCGCCTGCGCGTGCCGGCCGACAAGTCGGTGTCTCATCGCGCGGCGATCGTCGGCGCGATGGCCTCGGAGCCCGTCCGGGTTCGCAACTACCTGGAGGCGGCCGACACCCGTTCCACGCTCGGCGCGATCCGGGAGCTCGGAGCGATCGTCGAGCGGCGCGACCACGAACTGGTGATCCGCGGCTGTGGGCTCCGCCACGCCCGGGCGCCGGCGGAGCGGATCGACGTCGGCAACGCGGGCACGCTGATGCGCCTCCTTCCAGGATGGCTCGCGTTCCAGGAGGGGTCGAGCTTCGAGCTCGACGGCGACGCCTCGATTCGCCGGCGGCCCGTCGACCGGATCGCCGAGCCGCTGCGACTGATGGGGGCGCAGATCGATGCGCGCGAGGGACGGTTCCCGCCGTTCACCGTGCACGGAGCGGCGCTGAGCCCGATCGAGTACGAGCTACCGGTCGCCAGCGCCCAGGTCAAGTCGTGCCTGCTGCTCGCGGGGCTGGCCACCGGAGAGACGACCGTGATCGAGCCAATCCCCACCCGCGATCACACCGAGCGGATGCTGCTGCGCGCCGGCGCGACGGTCGAGCGCGCCCAGGATCGCACCGGCGCCTGGCGCTCGACCGTGGGCAACGCCGACGAGCTCGAACTCGACGACGTGGAGATCCCTGGAGACCTGTCTTCCGCGGCGTTCCTGATCGCGGCCGGCGTGCTCGTGAAGGGCTCGAGCCTGGTCCTCGAAGGAGTGGGCGTCAACTGGACGCGCACGGGGTTCCTTCGCATCCTCGAGCGGATGGGCGCGACCGTGCTGACCGACGCCGAGCCGGTGGGGTCGTTCGAGGCCGAGGAGCCGGTCGCCGAGCTCGACGTTCGCCACGGCCCGCTCGAGGCGACCACGGTGGGGGCCGGCGAGGTCCCGCTCGCGATCGACGAGCTGCCGCTGGTCGCGCTGCTCGGGTGCTTCGCCGAAGGGGACTCGGCCGTGACCGGCGCTTCCGAGCTGCGGGTCAAGGAGTCCGATCGCATCGCGACCGTGGTTGACGGCCTGCGTGGGCTCGGGGCGGACATCGAGGCGACCGAGGACGGATTCGTCGTCCGCGGCGCGGGTGGCCTGCGCGGGGGCGTACTGAACGCCCACGGCGATCACCGCCTGGCGCTCCTCGGCGCGGTCGCGGGCCTTGCATCGAGCGAGGGTGTGGAGGTCGAGGGCATCGAGGCCGCCGCGGTCTCATATCCGGGCTTCGCGGACGATCTGGCCGCGCTCGCGTCGTGACCGTGGTGGCGATCGACGGGCCCGCGGGCGTCGGCAAGTCGAGCGTCGCCCGCGCTGTGGCTCGGGAGCTCGGATTCACGTACCTCGACTCGGGGTCGATGTACCGCAGCGTGGCGCTCGCCGCCGCGGAGCGTGGGCTTAGCCCGGCCGAGGTGGCGCCGCTGATCCGCGTGCAGCCCGGCGACCGCGTGCTGCTCGACGGCCGCGACGTGACGACCGCGATTCGCGACCCCGCCGTGTCCGAGGGCGCATCGCGCGCGGCCGCCGACCCGGCGGTGCGGGCGGCGATGGCCGCCGAGCAGCGGCGCCTGCTCGCCCACGGCGACTGGGTCGCCGAGGGCCGGGACATCGGCACGGTGGTCGCCCCGGACGCCGACCTGAAGGTGTTCCTGACCGCCGATCCCGAGGAGCGCGCGCGCCGGCGCGCGAGGGAGCTCGGCGTCGATCCGACCACCGTGCTGGCGGAGCAGGCGATTCGCGACGAGCGCGATCGTTCGCGCGAGCACTCGCCGCTGAGGCCCGCGGACGGCGCCGTCGTGATCGACACCACCGACGTGACCTTGCCGGACGTCGTTCGGCGCGTGGTCGAGCTGCTCCGCGACCGCCGCTAGTCTCGAACCCTGTCATGAAGGTCGCGGTCGTCGGATATCCAAACGTCGGGAAGTCGTCACTGGTCAACCGGCTCACGCAGTCGCGCGAGGCGGTGGTGCACGAGCTCCCCGGAGTCACGCGCGACCGAAAGGAGCTGAAGACCGAGTGGAACGGACGGCCGCTCACGCTCATCGACACCGGCGGGGTGGATCTCGAGGACGCGACCGAGCTCGCCGGCCAGGTCCGTGACCACGCCCGGGCGGCGCTCGCCGACGCCGACGCCGTCGTGCTCGTCGTCGACGCCAGGGCGGGAATGCGGCCCGGCGACCACGACCTGGCCGACCTGCTGCGCCGGCAGCCGCTGCCGGTGATGGTCGCCGCGAACAAGATCGACACGGCGTCGGATCTGCCGCTCGCCGCCGAGTTCCACGCGCTCGGACTGGGGGAGCCGGTTCCGATCTCTGCCACCCAAGGGCTCGGCACCGGAGATCTGCTCGATCGGATGACCGCCCTCGCGCCCGACATCGACGTCGCGGGTGAGGATGCCGACGACGCGGTGCGCCTGGCGGTGATCGGGCGCCCGAACGTCGGCAAGTCTTCGCTTGTCAACCGGTTCCTCGGCGCCGAGCGGGTGATCGTCTCCCCGGACGCGGGCACGACCCGAGACGCGATCGACCTGCCGATGACCTTCGAGGGCCGCGAGCTGATCCTGATCGACACCGCCGGCCTGCGCCGGCAGGCCAAGGTGGGCGAGTCGCTCGAGTACTACACCGCGCTGCGATCCCGCCGAGCGGCGGAGCGCGCGGACGTGGCGCTCGTCGTCTGCGACGCCATCGACGGGATCACCTCGCAGGACCTGCGGATCGCCGAGCTGGCCATGAAGAGCGGCTGCGCGACCGCGCTCGTCCTCAACAAATGGGATGTCGCCGAAGACGTCGACCTCGACCACGAGCGTGCTCGTGCCGCCGCGAGGTTGAGGCTGCGGCCGCGCGTCCTCACAGCGAGCGCGAAGACCGGCAGGCACGTCGAGCGGTTGCTGGTGGAGGCGACCGCGCTCGCTGAACGGGCGCGGGCGCGGATCCCCACGCCGCAGCTCAACCGCTTTCTGTCCGACGCGATCGCCGCGCGCCAGCCGCCCGCCGGCGCGGGACGGCGAGGGTCCGGACGGCTGAAGCTCTTGTTCATGACCCAGACCGGCGAGAGGCCCCCCCGATTCTCCATCCAGGTCAACTCCCGAGGGCGCGTCACGCGTGACTACGCCTACTACCTGGAGAACCGGCTGCGGGAGCGCTACGGGCTGGAAGGCGTCCCGCTCATCATCGACTTCGTCGAGCGCAGCGAGCGGCGGGAACGCGGGACACGCGGGGCCGCGGCGTAACCTTTCCCGCTACCCTTTCTCGACTTCAAGCACGTTTCTCGGTTCGGCGGGCAGGCGGCATCGACGCGCGCAGCACGCGACGAGCGAGAAGCCCGAACACGACCTCGGAGCTCCGCCCCAAGATCCCATGAGCACACTCTCAGATCACGAATATCTATTTACGTCCGAGTCGGTGACGGAGGGTCACCCCGACAAGGTCGCCGATCAGATTTCTGACGGTGTGCTGGATGCCGTATTGCGGGACGACCCCCAAGGGCGGGTGGCGTGCGAGACGTTGGTGAACACCGGGTTGGTCGTCGTGTCGGGTGAGATCACCACCTCCACCTGGGTGGATATTTCGGATGTGGCGCGGGAGACCGTTCGCCGCATTGGTTACACCGACGCGGAGTTCGGTTTTGACTGCAAGACGTGTGCGGTGATCAACGCGATCGACAAGCAGTCACCGGATATTGCACAAGGGGTCGATCGCGCGTGGGAGGCGAGGATGGATCCCGCCGACGACGATGAGCTCGACCTGGCCGGCGCCGGCGATCAGGGAATGATGTTCGGTTACGCCACCGATGAGACCGATGAGCTGATGCCGCTGCCGATCTCGCTGGCGCACAAGCTGGCCAAGCGCCTGGCCGACGTGCGCAAGGCGCAGCTCGTTCCGTACCTGAGACCGGACGGCAAGACGCAGGTGACAGTGCGCTACCGGGACGGGCGGCCGGTCGAGATCGAGAAACTGCTGATCTCCACCCAGCACCGGGATGGCGCGGAGTCACTGATCAAGGAGGATCTGTGGGAGCACGTGATCGAGCCGGTGTTACCGGATGATCTGTACGACGCGCGCAAGTTGCACAAGCAGTTGTTGGTCAATCCCACCGGGCGGTTCGTGATCGGAGGACCCATGGGGGATTGTGGGCTGACCGGGCGCAAGATCATCGTCGACACGTACGGCGGTATGGCGCGCCACGGGGGTGGAGCATTCTCCGGCAAGGACCCGTCCAAGGTCGATCGCTCGGGGGCCTACGCGGCCCGCTACGTGGCCAAGAACGTGGTTGCGGCGGGCCTGGCGGCGCGCGCCGAGGTCCAAGTGGCCTACGCGATCGGCGTCGCCCATCCGGTGTCGGTGATGGTCGAGACGTTCGGCACCGAGGCGATCCCGCGCACCCAGATCCAAGAGCTGATCCTCTCGCAATTCGACCTGCGCCCGGCCGCGATCCGCCAGAACCTGCGTCTGCACCGCCCCATCTACCAGAAGACCGCCGCCTACGGTCACTTCGGCCGCGAGGATCACGACTTCACCTGGGAGCGGACGGACAAGGCGGCGGATTTGCGCGCCGCCGCTGGCCTAGGGGCCGCGACCATCGGGGCCTGACGGCTTCGCTCGGCCAGTCGCGACACGCGCGGCGGCCATCGGCGCATGAGGGCTTCGATCGGCCGGTCGCGGCACCCTCGCCACCGGGTGTTCGAGATAAGGCCCCCAGGCGGGGCCTTATCTCGGACACCGGTCGGGGCTAGGCCAGGTGCGGGCATCCGAGGGGGGCTCTACGGTCTTCAAGATGATTGCCCGCGTCCAACCCCTCACCACGACGCGCGCGATCCGGGGGCCGTTCGACTACCGACTGCGCCCCGAGCAGGCCGACGTCGAGATCGGCGCGCTACTCCGAGTCCCGTTTGCCAGGCGGCGCGCGCTCGGAGTGGTCGTCGACCTTGCCGGCGAGTCCGAGCTCCCGCCCGAGCGGCTCCTCGAGCCGGACACGGTGCTGCCAGCCGGCGTTCCGCCGGACCTCGTCGCGCTGGCGGCTTGGATGGCGCGGGAGTACTGCTCGACCATGGCGCGCTGCCTCTCGCTGATGCTGGCGCCGGGGGCGACCGGCGGGGTCCTCCCCGCCGAGGCGCTGGTCGCCGAAGTCACCGACGCCGGGCGCCGGCTGCTCGCGGGCGCCGGCGATGGAGCCCTCTCGTCGGGCGCCGGCAACGGAGCCCGCGCGTCCGGCGCCGGCGCCGGCTCGCCCGCGACCAACGGCGCCCGCCCGCTGACCGCCCGCCAGCTTGAACTGCTCGCGCGCCTCCAACATCACGGCCCGACGGTCGCTGCCTCGCTCGGCACGCCGGCGCTCCGCCGGCTCGAACGGCGGGGACTCGTCGAGATCGTGTCCGGCAAGCGCGAGCGGCGACCGGTCCGGCACAGCGTCGGGGCGGGCCTCGGTGCCGCGCCGGCGCTGAACGCCGAGCAGCAGGAGGCTCTCGAGCGGATTCTGGAGGCGCTGGAAGGGGCCGGAGATCGACGCGGCTTCCTGTTGCACGGCGTCACCGGCTCCGGCAAGACCGAGGTGTATCTGCGCGCGGTCGAGGCGACGCTGGAGGCCGGGGCGAGCGCGATCGTGCTGGTGCCCGAGATCGCCCTCACGCCCCAGACGCGCGCCCGCTTTCAAGCCCGTTTCGGCGACGTCGTGGCGGTGCTCCACTCGGCGCTCGGGCAGGGCGAGCGCTACGACGAGTGGCTGCGGCTGCGTGATGGCGAGGCTCGGGTATGCGTGGGGCCGCGCTCCGCGGTGTTCGCCCCGCTGAAGGACATCGGGCTGATCGTCATCGACGAGGAGCACGATCGCTCCTACAAGCACGAGAGCGACCCCCGCTACGACGCGCGCACCGTGGCCGCCCGGCGGGCCCAGGACCACGGAGCCATTCTGGTCGCCGGCAGCGCCACCCCGCGGCCCGAGAGCACCGTGTCGCTAAACCGCCTTCGGCTCTCGCAACGCGTCGATCGCCGTCCGCTGCCACCGGTGGAGCTGCTCGACATGCGCGGATCCCATCACCCGTTGCACCCCGAGACCCGGCTCGCGCTCGCCGACGTCCGCCGCGCGCGGGGGAAAGCGATCGTTCTGCTCAACCGCCGCGGATGGTCGAACTTCCTCACCTGCCGGGCGTGCGGTCAGGTATGGATGTGCCCCGACTGCGACGTCGCGCTTGTTCTCCACCGGAGTTCCGCAAGCACCCCAGCCTACGTCGCCTGCCATCACTGCGGTCATCGCGAACGCGTGCCGGAACGCTGCACGTCGTGCCGGTCGGTGGCGGTCGCCCGCCACGGCGCCGGCACCGAGCGGCTCGAGCACGAGCTGCGCCTGGCGATCGGCGACTCGGGCTTTCCGGTGTTCCGTCTGGATGCGGACGTGGCCGCCGGAAAGGACCGGGTGGCGCGGGAGCTCACCGCCTTCGAGGCGGCGCCCGCGGGAGTGCTGGTCGGAACCCAGATGGTGGCCAAAGGTCACGACTTTCCCGACGTCACGCTCGGCGTCGTCCTCGACGCCGACCAGACGCTGCGGTTCCCGGACTTCCGGGCCGAGGAGCGGACGTTCGCGCTCATCACCCAGCTCGCCGGGCGGGCGGGAAGGGGCGACCGCGGTGGTCGGGTGCTGGTGCAGACGATGGCGCCGTCGGCGCGAGCCATCGTGTTTGCCGCCCGGCATGACGCGGACGGATTCCTGGCCGACGAGCTGCGCCGGCGCACGGCGCTGCGGTATCCCCCCGCCGGCTCCCTCATCCGGATCACTTGCTCCGCGGCCGAACTCGCAGCGGCGCTGTCGGAGACCCGGAGCGTCCGCGATCAGATCCTCTGCCCGAGCGCGACCGTGCTCGGCCCGGCGCCGCTCTTCCGGCTCCGTGGCAAGGCCCGGGCACAGCTGGTGATCAAGACCACCGACCGCCAGGCCGCGATCCGCGCGGTCGGAGCGGCCGTCGACCGAGTCGGCGCCGGCGCCGCGCAGCGTGGTGTCAGCGTCAGCGTCGACGTCGACCCGCAGTGACGGCCCCTGCCGCGCCGCAACGGGCAACTGGGCAGCTTCTAGACTGAAAGCGTGGCCGACCGAGCGATCGAGCCGCCCCAGCTGGAGCCGGAGCAAGAGCTCGAGAACCAAGAAGAAGAAGAGCAGCTCGACCCCGAGGTCGCGGCGAGGCGCGCCGCGGCGCTCGCGCAGCTGCGCACTTTCGGCGATCCGGTGCTCAGGACTCGGGCGCGTGCCGTCGATCGGTTCGACGACGCCCTGCGCTCGGAGATCGCCCACATGGCCGAGTTGATGAACGACGCGCTCGGGGTGGGGCTCGCGGCCACGCAGCTGGGTGTGCTCAACCGGGTTCTGGTCTACCGCGTACAGCAGGAGGCTCCGGTCGTCGCGCTCATCAACCCCGAGCTCGAGTGGTCCGGCAAGGAGAGCGAGACGGCCGAAGAGGGATGCCTCAGCCTGCCCAAGGTCCTCGTCGAGGTGGATCGTCCGGTGCATGTGCGGGTTCGCGCCCGGGACGAGCAGGGCGAGCAGATCGTGGTCGAGGCCTCCGGCCTCGAGGCGCGGGTGATCCAGCACGAGATCGACCATCTCGACGGCGTGCTGATCCTCGACCGCACCACGCGCGATCAGCGCAAGGAGGCGATGCGGGCGCTGCGCGAGGCACAGCAAGCGGCCTGAGTGCGCACCGCCTTCCTGGGGACGTCGCCGTTCGCGGTCGCGGTGCTGAGGCGACTCGCCGCCTCCCCTCACCGCCCCGTGCTCGTAGTCACCCGTCCCGACCAACCGCGAGGTCGCGGCCGGCTCATGTCACCGCCGCCGGTTGCGGTGGCGGCCCGCGAGCTCGGCATTGCCCTCGACCAGCCCGCATCGGTTAACGACGACGCGGCCCGCCGGCGGATCGCCGAAGCCCGACCGGACATGATCTGCGTGGTCGCGTTCGGCGCATTGGTCAGGGAGCCTCTTCTCACGGAGCACCCGATCCGGAACGTGCACCCGTCGCTGCTTCCCCGCTGGCGCGGCGCGGCTCCGATCGAGCGCGCGATCATGGCCGGCGACGAGGTGACCGGGGTGTCCATCATCCAGATGACCGCCGGCCTGGACAGCGGGCCGGT
>JAFASF010000017.1 GCA_019244745.1 Solirubrobacterales bacterium
TTGATGGAGCTCCTGGACCGCTATGGGATCCGCGCCAGCGCGATCGTCAACGCCGATGTCTTTGCGAACTACCCCCAGATCGTGGCCGCCGGGCGCGAGCGCGGCTGGGCCTGGGTCGGTCATGGTCAAAACAACTCCCGCTGGCACGCGGGTATGGAGCGCGAGGAGGAACGCGGGTTGCTCACCGAGATCGTCAGCGCGTTCATCTCCGCCACCGGAGCCCGACCGCGTGGCTGGCTCGGCCCGGCGCTGACCTCGACGGCCAACACGGTCGACCTGCTGGCCGAGCTGGGTTTCGACTACACGCTCGACTGGGCCAACGATGACCAGCCGTATGGCATGAAGCCGTCCTCGGGGCGCCTGATTTCGATCCCTTACAGCAGCGAGGTCAACGACATCCCGGCGTTTCTCCTGCACCATCAGACGGGCGAGCAGTTTGCTCAGTCGGTGATCGACCAGTTCGACGTCCTCTACGAAGAGTCGGCGACGAGCACGAGGGTGATGGGCATCGGCATCCATCCCTTCCTGGTCGGCCAGCCGTTCCGGACGAAGCCTTTCGCGCGGGCGCTCGAGCACATCGTCGCTCGTCAGGACGTGTGGCTGGCGACCAGCGACGAGATCGCGGCGTGGTACCTGGAGGCGGCGGAATGAGTGCGGGCCGACGAGCGCATCATGGCGCCCGGGTTCCGCACCGGGAGAAGTACGGCAAAACGGCCAGCGGCGCGCTGACCCGGGTGGTCTTCGGGCCGCGGATGGTTCGCCCGCTGACGGGCGAATGCCAGCACCCGGCCGGGAAGTAGACGGTGCGTCCGCCGGCGCCTTGGGTGATGACCGGGGCCACGAGGAGGTTGGGGCCGAGCAGCCATTCCTGATCCTGGCGGGTCGCCTTGGGGTCGTGTGGGTACACGAGCCACAGGGGACGGGTCGGGGGGATGCCGGTGCGATCCGCCTCGCGCCAAAGGCGCAGGATCAGCGGCACCGCACGTTGGTGAAGCCGGGCCAGGCGGTTGTAGATGCGGACGGTCTGGTCGTCGTAGCGCCACGGGACGTGGGTGCCCGCGAACAACGAGCCGTGCAGACGAAAGAGGGGGGTGAAGACGGCGAGCTCAGCCCAGCGCAGAAGCAGCTCCTTCGTCGTGGCGTGCGGGGTGAACAGGTCGAAGTACCCGCCGATGTCGGTGCTGTAGCCGTAGGCGCCGCCGATGGCCCGGTTGAGCATGTCGGGGATCACCGCGGCCAGCCCGGAGGAGCGCGTCCAGTCGGTGGTCTCATCGCCGGCGAAGTTCCCGTTCTCATACGCGGCCGAGCCGGGGTCGCCGGTGTATCCCGCGCGCGTGTAAAAGAACAGGCGCCGGCGAGGGTGGGCGCGCATGTAGCGCTCGAGGATCTCGCGGGTCGCGCGGGCGTACAGAACCGGGTAGCGGTTATGCATCTGAACGCCGGTCTCGCCGTCGTGAAAGCGCATGCCCGGCAGCACCTCCTCGCCGAAGTCCTGCATGAACCCGTCGGCTCCGAGGTCCAGCGCGCGCCGGATGCGCTCGCCCCACCACTTGACGGTCGCGGGATTGGTGAAGTCGAGCAATACCGCGTGGCCCCCGAAGGAGTCGCCGAAGGCGTACGCCGCGCCGGCGCTGGTGCGGGCCACGAGCCGGTGCCGGATGGCGTACTGGTAGGTGCCCGGCGCCTCGGTCGCCGCGGCGTCGTGGGAGGCGAACGGCCTGAAATACACCAGCGCGTGGATCCCCATCCGATGCAGCTGGGCGATCACGCTGCGTAGGTCGGTTTCGCTTAGCGTCGCCCATCCCTCGATCCGGTAGGCCTTCAGCGGCAGCCGGTAGGGGCGGATATCGATCAGGTCAGCGCGGATTCGGGCGAGGTAGGCCGCCGGGGTTTCTCCGAGCTGGGCTTCGCGGTCCAGCGTCGGGCCGAGCGCCCAGCCCGGGGGCAGCGGTTGGCGGCCGGTGATCGAGGTCAGGGTCGAGACCGCGCGCGGACCGGAACCCGGCGCGACGACGTACGCCAGGTTGGGTCCGGTTAGATCGGCCTGCCACGCGTGGCGGTGGTCGTCGAGGCGAAAGCGGGCGAGGGCGAAGGAGTCCAGCAGGAACCCGTAGCCGCTCGAGGAGACGAATGACGCTTGGGGGTAATAGGCGGCCTGTGGCCCGTTCGGGTAGAGCAGCGTGCCGGCGGATGATCCGGGGACGCCGAAGTCGGTGGCGTTGACGTTCTCCTCGGCGGTCCAATTGAAAAACGAGGCACCGCGCTGATCGAGGCCGAGGTGACGGCCCCCGAATCCATGGAAGGCCTCGCCTGGCGGGGAGAGGAAGCTGTCGCCGATTCCGGCGACGCCGGCGGCCGGAGACGGGCGGGCGGTAACGCGCAGCGCGCCGCCGATCGAGGGGGAGACCGTGACGATCAAGGTACGCCCGGACGGGTCGGTGGTCGAAACCACGAGCCTGAGGCCCGAGCCGGCGCGGGCGATCGAGCGCACGCTTCGAGCGCTGAACACCGTGCCGGTCCGACCGCTCGCGAGCAGATCGCCCGCCCAGGTCCCGCTGTCGCCGGCCACATCCCGCTCGGCGCCGACGGTGAACTCGAGCGGCGCGTAGAGCGTCTGCTGCATCGGCGGGCCATAGCCGGAGGCCAACGCCGGCGGGGGCGGCGCGATCGCGAGGCTCCCGCGCGCGCCTCGTGCCTCGCGGAGCACCACTCGCCCGCGCGCATCGGCGAACACGATCCGGAACGGCGAGCGGTACACGATCGCCGTGCCCGCTGGGGTGCTGACGGTCGCGGTCCGTGGATCGATCCTGACGGCAGCCCCGGCGCTCGCCGCCGGCACCGAGAGCGTCGCGAGCACGAGCGCCGCTGCAATCGCCGTGCGGCACCGGGCGCCCCGCGACCGCGCTTCCGGGCGGCTGGTCATGGTCGGGATGATCTCAGCGGGCGGCGAACTACGTGTAGGTTCACCGCGATGCTCCGCCTCTCGAGATCGTTGCTGGGCGCGGTCGCGCTGGCTTTCGTGCTGGTCGTCCCCGCTCACGCCAACGCCCCGGACGTGGTTCGCTCGGTCGATCCGTTCGTGGGAACGAGCAGCGGGGCCCCGGATTTTGGCACCGGGGGCGGCGCGGGCGCGACGTTTCCCGGCGCCGTGTTCCCGTTCGGGATGGTGCAGTTCAGCCCGGATACGGAGCCCGGTGCGGACAACTTCGCCGGGGGCTACTCGTATCGCGATCGACTGCTGCGCGGGTTCTCGCTGACCCATTTCAGCGGAGCGGGCTGCGCGGGGTTCGGAGACGTGCCGATCCTGCCGACGACTGCCGCGGTGAAGAGCTCGCCGGCGGTGGCGGGTTCGGGTGACGTCAACCCGCGGTACCTCGCGCGCTTTGACCATCGCGACGAGCAAGCGTCGCCGGGGTCCTACGGCGTCATTCTGGATCCGCGCAGCTCGCATCCGATTTCGGTGGCGCTGACCGCGACGACGCGCACCGGTGACGCGCGTCTGGTGTTTCCGGCGCGCCGGCGCGTGAGCGTGCTGGTGAACGCGGGCGGCAGCTCCCTGGCCAACTACGCCGCCGGTGTCCGGGTCGATCCAGGCGCGCGCGAGATCTTCGGCAGCGTGCAGAGCGGCGGCTTCTGCTTTCAGCCCACCAAGTACCGCGTGTATTTCGTGGCGCGCTTCGACCGCCGGTTTGCCGCCAGCGGTACGTGGGACGGAGAAGCGGTGACGCCGGGGGGACGCTCGGCTGACGCTACGAACCCGCGGGCGTTCTCGCTCAAGGGGGTGCCCGGCGGCCCCGCGGTGCTCCCCGGCAACCCGAGCACCGGCGTACAGGTAGGCGCGTACGCCAGCTTTGACACCGTGACGACGCGCACGGTCGTGGTCAGGATCGGGATCTCGTTCACGTCGCTGGCCCAGGCGCGGCGAAATCTGGCCCGCGAGTCGCTGGGACGCCCGTTCGATCGGCTGCGGGCCGCGGCGCGCCAGCAGTGGCGCGCCGAGCTGGGCAAGGTGTCGGTCAGCGGCGGCAGCCCACGGCTGCGCTCCCTGTTCTACACGGCGCTGTATCACGCCCTGATCGAGCCGAGCACCCTGAGCGACACCGACGGCAGCTATCCCGGGATGGATGGGCGCGTGCACCGGGCCGGTGAAGCGGTGCAGTACACCGACATCTCCGGTTGGGACGTGTACCGGACTCAGGTGCCGCTGTTGGCGATGCTCGAACCGCGGAGGGCGGCCGACCTGGCCACGTCGCTGGTTCGCGACGCACGGCAAAGCGGCTGCCTTCCTCGCTGGCCGTATGCCGACCAACAGACCAACGTGATGACGGGCGACCCCAGCGATCCGATCATCGCCGCGATCTACGCGTTCGGCGCGCGGGAGTTCGACGCG
>JAFASF010000174.1 GCA_019244745.1 Solirubrobacterales bacterium
GGTGTGAGCCCGGGCGACCTGGGCCATCGTCCACAGGCCATGGAGGATGCGACCCGGCAGTCCCACCTGCTTGGCGAACTCCTCGTCGATGTGGATCGGGTTGAAGTCGCCGGAAGCGCCGGCGTAGCGGACGGTCACGAACGGATCCGGCGTGATCTTCAACTCGATCGCTTGCCCCGGTTCGAACCCGCTCACGCCGCCACCCTGACGATGTTGGTCCAGGTCCCCGTGCACACAGTCGCCGAGTCCTGGTTTGTCGAGGCGGTTTCGAACACGTAGAACCGCATCCCCCCGCGCTCGGAGATGTCCTTCACCGTGGCGGTCGTGGAGATCTCATCGCCCGCGACCACCAGCGGGCCCCAGCGGAACTCCTGCCCGCCGTGGAGCATCCTCGGGAAATCGATCCCGACCTCGGGATCGAACAGCGCCGGCGTCACCGCCCGCCCGGCGTACACGACCGCGAACATCGGCGGCGCGACCACGTCCGCATACCCCGCCGCGCGTGCCGCGTCGACGTCGAAGTACAGCGGGTTCGTCTCCGATACCGCGGCGGCGAACTCGCGGATCTTCTCGCGCCCCACGGCATACGACGCCGGAGGGTAGGACTTGCCGATCGCGTGCGTGTTGGCTGCCACGGGCGCGGACGATACCCGCCCGACCGCGCCTAGATGATCACCGGCACCACGCCGCCATCGACCGACCACGCGGCGCCGGCGACGTAGGAGGCGACGTCCGAGCACAGGAACACGATCACCCCCGCGATCTCCTCCTCCGTTCCGAGCCGCCCGACCGGCAAGCCGGCGGCCGTCGCCTCGAGCACCTCCTCGCGCGTCCGGCGTTCGATCTCCGCGGTCTGGTCGGCGAGCCCACCGGGCGCCAGCCACAGCTCGCTGCCCACCGGGCCGGGCGTGAGGGCGTTGACCAACACTCCGGTGCCGGCGTACTCGTCGGCAAACGCTCGCGAGAGCGACAGCTCTGCCGCCTTGGTAACCGAGTACGCGACGTTGCGTTTCGACGGCCGCTTGCCCGATGAGGAGCACACGTTGACGATCCGCCCCCATCCCCGTTGCGCGAGCACCGGCGCGATCGCCCTCATGAGGCGCATCGGCGCCATCACATGGAGCTCCCACTGCTGCTGCCAGTCGGCATCGGTCAGCTGCGAGAGCGGCGTCACCGCGCTGGTGCCGGCGTTGTTGACCAGCGCGTCGATCCGGTCGAAGCGCTCCAGGCACAGGTCCAGCACGCGGTCGCCGGCGGTTGGATCGGTCACGTCCATGGCCGCCGTCTCCGCTCGGGCGCCGCGCTCACGGCACGCGCGCGCGACCTCCTCGAGCGACCCCTCGCTTCGCGCCACCAGCAGCACCGCGGCACCCTCGCGCGCGAACGCGACCGCAGCGGCCTTGCCGATCCCGCGCGAGGCTCCGGTGACCACGCACACGCGATCGCGCAGACCGAGCTCCATCGGCGGGCATTGTCACACGGCCGACGGTCAGCCCGGTTCTCCAGGGATCGGCGCTCCCACCGGGAGGCCGCGGCGCTGATACTCGTCGTAGCGGGCCCGCCAATCGGCGCCCGGGCCGGTGGCCGCTGCGCCGTCGGCCCCGTCGGCGCCGTCGGCGCCGGCGAGGTGGCGCTGCAGCGCGTCGAGGCACGCGTGCCAGCCGGCGGCATCGCGCGCGGCCTTCTCGCGCATGTCGAGCTGTACCGCGAAGCGGAGCAGGCACGCGGCCCCGTCCTCGATCGGCTCGAGCTCGAAATGCAGATGGTCTCCTCCCCAGGTGAAGGCAAAGCGCCGGGGCGGGTCGAGCTCGGTCACCTCCCCGAGCAACGTAGAAGCGCCATCGGGCAGCGGTCCTTCGGGGAACGCGAACGTCATCCGGCCGCCGACGCGAAGGTCGACCTCGACCCGGCACGGGAACCAGTGCTCGAGCTCCGACGGTTTGGTGATCGCCTCCCATACCTTCTCGACGGGGTGGGGGATCCGGCGCTCGAACGACAGCGCCGGACGGTCCTCGATGGTCTCGTAGCGGCCGTACATGTTGCTACTCCTCTTCGGTCGGTTTTCGGTCCAGGTGCCGTTCCAGGGCGTCCAGGCGCTGGTTCCACGCGCGCCGGTAGGGGGAAAGCCAATCGTCGATCTCGACGAGCCCGCTCGGCCGGAGGCTGTAGACGCGCTTCTGGGCCGCGGTGCGAGCAGTCACCAGGCCCGCACCGCGCAGCACGCGCAGGTGCTTGGAGGTTCCCGGCTGGGTCAGACCGGTCAGCTCCACCAGCTCTCCGACGGCGCGCGGGCGCTCGAGCAGAAGCCCGAGGATCGTGCGCCGGTGGGCATCGGCGAGAGCGGTCCAGGTCGACGGCATGAGGATATATAACCAAGCGAGTATATGCCTGTCAAGGCATACATATAGCGCCGGATGGGCGCTACAGCCGGTGCCGGGAGGCGGGGCACTGTCCGGCGGGCGACCCGGGATCGCGGCCACTCTCTTGTGAGCGCATCTGCGAGTCGGTAGCCTGATGTGGGTGGCACGACGAACGACGTTGAGGGCATCGGACGCGGACCGGGAAGCGGTCGCCGAGCGCCTCCGTCACGCGTGTGCCGAAGGGCGCTTGCTGGCGGAGGAGCTCGAAGACCGTCTGGGCGCCGTTTTCTCGGCGCGGACCTATGGAGAGCTGGACGCGCTCGTCTCCGACCTCCCGGTCGGGCGCTCCACCGGGGGCTCGCCCGCTCACTTGCGCGCGTGGGCACTGCCGGCGCTGGCGCTCGCGATCACGCTGGCGGTGCTCATGGTGATCGTCGTGCTCGCGGTCGTGTTCTTCCTCACGGGGATCTTCGCGATCTGGGTGGTGTGGCTGGGGGTCGGCTGGTGGGCCTACGGCCGTCGGCGGCGCATGCACGCGGGGCGCTACCCCCGGTCGATCCCGCCGACGGCGAACTGGCGCGATGATGCGCGCGGCACGTTCCCCCCACGTCTCTGGCTCTAGCCGCTAGCTCTTTTCCCCCAGCTCGAGCACGGCGAGGAACGCCTCCTGGGGCACCTCGATGCGCCCAACCTGCTTGAGGCGCTGCTTGCCCCGCTTCTGGGTCTCCAGGAGCTTGCGCTTACGGGTGATGTCGCCGCCGTAGCACTTGGCGGTGACGTCCTTGCGGTACGCCTTGATCGTCTCCCGGGCGACGATTCGTGAGCCGATGGCGGCCTGGATCGGCACGTCGTACTGCTGGCGCGGGATCTTCTGGCGGAGCTTCTCGGTGAGCGTGCGGCCGGCGTCGTAGGCCTTGCTCCGGTGGACGAGCATCGACAGCGCGTCGATCGGCTCGCCGGCGAGCAGGATGTCGAGCTTGACGAGGTCCGACTCACGCATGCCGATCAGCTCGTAGTCGAGCGATGCGTACCCGCGGGTGCGGGATTTCAGCTGATCGAAGAAGTCGAGCACGATCTCGGCTAACGGCAGGTCGTAGCTGAGCTGCACGCGCTCGCTCGAGAGGAAGTGCATGCCCTGGTGCTCGCCCCGGCGCTCCTGACAGAGCTCCATAATCGGCCCGATGTACTCCTTGGGAGTGAGGACCGAAGCACGGATGTACGGCTCGCGGACGCTCTCGATCTTGGCCGGATCTGGCATGTCGGTGGGGCTGTGGACGGGGATCGTGCTGCCGTCGGTGAGCGTGACCTCGTACTCCACGCTCGGCATCGTCTGAAGCAGCTCGAGGTCGTACTCGCGCTCGAGCCGCTCGCGGACGATGTCCATGTGCAGCAACCCGAGGAAGCCGCAGCGAAACCCGAATCCGAGGGCATCCGAGGTTTCGGGCTCCCAGGACAAGGCCGCGTCGTTGAGCGAGAGCTTCTCGAGCGCGTCGCGCAGGTCGGGGTAGTCGTCGGAGTCGATCGGGAACAGGCCGCAGAAGACCATCGGCTTGACCTCGCGGTAGCCGGGCAGGGGGTCGCGAGCGCGGTTTTCCTTGAGCGTGAGCGTGTCGCCGACGCGCAACCGGGTCACGTCCTTGATTCCGGTGATCAGGTATCCGACCTCCCCGGCGTGCAATGACTGCGCCGGCGTCATCTGGGGGGTAAAGAAGCCGATGTCGTCGATGTCCGCCTGTGTCCCGGCCTGCATGGCCACGATCGCCTCTCCCCGCGTGAACGTCCCGTCGACCACGCGTATGTAGGCGATGACGCCGCGGTACTGGTCGAACTCGGAGTCAAAGATGAGCGCCCGCGGCGGCCCGTCGGGATCTCCCTCGGGCGCCGGCACGCGAGCGATCAGCTCGTCGAGGACATCGCCGACCCCCTGGCCGGTCTTGGCGCTGATCCTTCTTACCTCCTCCGCTGGCTCCCCGAGGAGCTCGGCGACCTCCTCGGCGACCCGCTCGGGCTCGGCGCCCGGCAAATCGACCTTGTTGAGGCACGGAATGAGCTCCAGTCCCGCGTCGATCGCGAGGTACGTGTTGGCCACCGTCTGCGCCTCCACGCCCTGTGAGGCATCGACGACCAGCAGCGCGCCCTCGCACGCGGCCAGCGAGCGGGACACCTCGTAGGTGAAGTCGACGTGGCCCGGGGTGTCGATCAGGTGCAGCTGATACGTCTCACCGTCGCGCGGGGATTCGTAGAACACGCGC